>JABFSR010000047.1 GCA_013140495.1 Verrucomicrobiota bacterium | reverse complement strand
CATTTGGCAGCGGCAGCGGCAACGACTATGCCACGATCAAATATTCTGCGGCGGGTGTGCCCCTGTGGACGAATTTGTTCAAAGGGGCGGGAAATGGCGATGATAAGGCACGCTCCTTGGCCGTGGATGCCAGTGGTAACGTGTATGTGACGGGGTATGCGACTGGCAACGGCAGCAGCCACGACTACGCCACGATGAAGTATTCTGCGGCGGGTGCGCCCTTGTGGACGAACTTGTTCAATGGGGCGACAAACAGCCAGGACTACGCAGTCTCCTTGGCACTGGATGGCAAAGCCAACGTGTATGTGACGGGATATTCGTTTGGCATTGGCAGCGGTTTCGATTACGTCACAATTAAATATTCGACTGCAGGTGTGCCCTTGTGGACGAACATGTTCAATGGGGCTGGAAACAATGATGATCAAGCTTGCTCCTTGGCCGTGGACAGCAGTGGCAATGTGGTTGTAACAGGGTATTCGCGCGACAGCGGTGGACATACCGACTTTGCCACGATCAAATATTCAACTTGGGGTGTGGCCTTATGGACGAACTTGTTCACTGGTGATACAAATAGCGATAATTATCCTTCCTCCTTGGCGGTGGATGGCAGCGGCAACGTATATGTGACGGGATATTCGGTTACGTACATCGTGAACTTTGGTGACTACGTGACGATCAAGTATTCGGGACCATCACCGGCGATCAGCGCTTCCAAAATCGTCGGGGGAAGTTTGGTTTCCACTGTGACAGGACTGATCGCTGACCAAAAATTGATTTCATCCGCCTCGACCAACCTGACGAGTTGGACGCCCATTCAAACAAACATAGCCAGCGGTTCGAGCCTCACCGTTACCAATCCCTATTCGCCTGATGTTACCAAACAGTTTTACCGCATTTTAGTGCAGTAGAATTTTATTCCGGAGCGCCCCGCGCAACTCTTGCGAGTCGCAGGCGGTATCTTCTCTGTGGCACTGTCCGTCGGGACGGCTCGCGCCGTCGCCGCCCGCGTGTATCTCAGGCTGAACCGGAGTTACGCGGCATCGCGCCCTGTGGTGTTCGGACTTTCCTCCCGCAGCTTGCGCCGCGAGCGATTCTCCGCCCTCCCAGAACCAATCATACGTTAAAGTAAATTTTGAACGCGCTCAGGCAACGAGATGTCGGCAATCCCAACTTGCCCGACTCCATTTCCGTCACTAGCCTGTAGGGGTATTGAAACAGTCTGAACACAACAGCGGCGATAATCAGTCGCAGACCGCCTACGTCGCCCTGACCGGCAATCCCAATTGCGGCAAGACGACGCTGTTCAATGCGCTCACCGGCCTGCGCGCCAAGGTTGGCAATTACGCGGGCGTCACCGTCGAGCGCAAGGAAGGCAAACTTACCGGCGTCGAAACCAAGGCGGACATCCGCGTGCTTGATCTGCCCGGCACCTACAGCCTCAGCCCAAACTCGCTTGATGAACAGGTCTCGCGCGACGTGTTGCTGAATCGTCTGCCGGAATTGCCGTCGCCGAATCTCATCGTCGTGGTCGTGGACGCTTCGAACCTGCAACGCAATCTTTACTACGCCACCCAGGTCATCGAACTGGGACATCCCACAATACTCGCGTTGAACATGGTGGACGTGGCGGAAACCAACGGTCAGGCGATCAATTCCTTCAAGCTGGCGGAACTGCTCGGCGTGCCGGTAATGCCGATCATTGCCAGCACGGGCGAGGGCCTGCCAGAGTTGCGCCAAAAGATCGTGGCCATGGCGACGGCATCGCACGAGATGAAGCCGCGTTTGTTCTGCCAGTTACCAGGTTTGTTCCGAATCGAAGCCACCAGCCTCGCGGACCTGCTAGCAAAGACTTTTCAGGAGCGCCAACTTCAAGCCACTGCCGAGGCGTTGCTGATTCTAAGCAACGAAAAAGCGCTCGCGTCCTCAACCACCCATTACCCGCAGGTGATTCAAGACGCCGTGACAGCGGCTCGCAAGCGACTGGACGCCGCAAACGTGGACTGGCGCGGCGCACCGATTGAGTGGCGTTATGCGCGCGTTGCAGAAATCCAACAAGCCTCCACCACCGAACTCTCGCCGCCGGGTGAAACGTTCAGCGACAAGCTGGATCGCATCGTGACGCACAAGATTTGGGGCACGTTGATCTTCGTAGTCGTCATGGCGGTGATGTTTCAAAGCATCTTCACGTTCGCAAAATATCCGATGGAGTGGATGCAGAATGGTGTTGCCTGGGCCGGAGAACACGTCGCGACGGCGATGGGTCCGGGCGATTTGCAAGACCTGCTGGTCAACGGTGTCATTGCGGGTGTTGGTGCGGTTGTCGTGTTCCTGCCGCAAATCCTGATGTTGTTCCTGTTTATCGGCCTGCTTGAAGACACAGGCTACATGGCGCGCGCGGCGTTCCTGATGGACCGTTTGATGAGCAAGGTCGGGCTGCACGGAAAGAGTTTCATTCCGATGCTCAGTTCGTTTGCGTGCGCGATTCCCGGCATCATGGCCACGCGGACGATTGAAAGTCGGAAGGATCGCCTCGTCACAATTCTCGTAGCGCCGCTGATGAGTTGTTCAGCGCGATTGCCGGTCTATACGCTGCTCATCGCCGCGTGCATACCTGACAGACGGGTGTTCGGCTTCTTCAAGCTGGGAGGAATCACAATGCTCAGCATGTATTTGCTCGGCATCACCGTCGCGCTGTTGATGGCGTGGATTTTCAAAAAGACGCTGCTCAAGGGCGAAACGCCAATGCTCATCATGGAACTGCCGCCCTACAAGCGACCTGTTGTCCGTGTCACGCTGCGTCACATGTGGGATCGCTCGAAACAATTTCTCACGCGTGCCGGCACGGTGATCCTCGGCATCAACATCATTTTGTGGTTTCTGGCTTCGTATCCAAAGAGCACCAGGCTCGATTCAGAGTTCGAGACAAGACGCAGCGAGATTACGAACTCGTTCAACACCGTAAGCCTGGGCACCGGCACAGGACGGGACACGAAACAACTGGCCGCCCTTCAAGAGCAGATTGCCGCTGTTAACAAGGAGGAATCCGGCGAGAAACTCCGCCACAGTTTTGCCGGTATGGCAGGGCGCGCCATTGAACCAGTGATCGCGCCGCTGGGTTTCGATTGGAAGATCGGCATTGGCATCGTCGCCTCCTTCGCGGCGCGCGAAGTCTTCGTGAGCACCATGTCCACGGTCTATAACGTGGGCGAGGCGGACGAGGACATGAAGAATCTCGAACAAACCTTGCAGGAGCAGAAGCGCGAGGATGGATCGCAAGTTTACACGCCGCTGACCGCAGTCACCTTGATGGTGTTCTACGTTTTCGCAATGCAATGCGTCAGCACCGTGGCCATTGTGCGTCGTGAAACCGCTTCGTGGAAATGGCCATTCTTCCAATGGCTCTACATGGGACTGCTCGCATGGGGACTGGCATTCATCACCTACCACGGCGGGAAGCTATTGGGCTGGGGCTGACTTACCCACTTGATTTAACGCAGGGTTTCGATCTCCAGTTTCGACAAATCACTCTGGCCAAGTTCGAGCAGGGTCGCATTGCGGTACAATTCCAAGTTGGCGCGAAACATCTGCGCCTTCGCAACGCGGCGCTGCCGTTCGAGTTCGCGCACGGACATAACGTCCAACGCCACGGCGTCGCGACTGAATCGCAATTGATTCAGCACTGTCGAGTAATGCAACAACCCTTTTGAGCCACCTTCGTACTGGCCGAGAAGCGCGTCAGTAATGTTCAACACCACACGGTCACCCACCGCGGGCAACGCGTAAATCTCAGGGATGGCCTGAGACAATCGTCCGGGCACGCCTTCAAACCGGGTCGTATTGTCCACGCTGCCGAGTGTCAGGCTGTAAAGATGACCGCACACGCCCGCCTCGTTGTGATTGAGCATCGGCGCGATGTTGATGATCTTGGTCAACTCCTGCAAAACGAGCTTTGACACGAAGGATTTTCGCCCGACGCCTTCGCCCTTTTGCTCGAACTCGTTGTCGCCGTAAACCAGTTTACCGATAAGCGGATTGTCGTAGGCATTGGTCGCGTCCCAACCCGCCGAGGCACTCGCTGCCACTCGCACGCCAAGGGATGTAGCGATTTCGAAGAAGCCCGCAGCGCGGAGATCAGATTCAAGTTTGTCCCAAATGACGATATGTTGGGGCGGAAGTCCGGCAGCGATGAGCGATTGCGCCACGGCAATAACCACCGCCGGGCGGGTCCCGCTCGTAGGACCGGGTGAGGAAAACACCTTCATCCCGACAACGTCCTGCGTGCTGACCAGCGAAAGCCAGGCGTCGCGTGATGAAGAATGGCCGGTCAAATTCCTCAATCCCCGCTCGACCATCGCGGCCACACGCGCGGGGCGCGGTTGATACGCGTCCGTGGCCTGGGAATCCTCGACGATCACAACACGTGGCGCATTGGTGGCCGACGGCCTGAGATCAAGCAGTTGAGCCGCAGTGGAGCGAAATGAAAAGAACAGGGCCATAACAAGCACGACGCCTGTTGCAGTCTGCTTCATCATTTCATTCTCAGGTGCGTTTCTTGACACGTCAGGGCGCGGATGTTACCACGAGCGACGATGGTCGCCACAAAAAATCCTTCTGCGGGAATCGTTCTCCTGCTCGCATCAATCGTTTTTCTCGCCGGATGTTCGCCACCCGGCGAACGCGCTCTGCTCAAGGGTAAAAAATATCTGGACCAGGGGCGCGCTGCTGAAGCTGTGGAGGAATTTACTCGCGCCGCCGAATTGATGCGAACAAACGCCAACGCCTGGAATTACCTCGGCCTGGCCTGCCACAGCGCCGGACAAATCACAAACGCCGTGGCCGCATATCAGCGCGCTTTGAATTTTGATCGCAGCCTGCTTGAAGCGCGGTTCAATCTCGGCTGCCTCTGGCTCGAACAGGAGAAGTTTGATGCGGCCACGAGTGAATTTACGGCTTACACCATACGTCGCCCCAACGATGTTGACGGCTGGGTCAAACTTGGCTCGGCGCAGTTGCATTCAACTGACATCGCCAGCGCCGAGAAGAGTTTCCGCGACGCGCTCAGACTGGCGACGAACAACATGGAGGCGATGAATGGCCTCGCGCTGGTCCAGCTTCAACGCAAGCATCCGCGCGAAGCCGCGCAACTTTTGAACACAGCGCTCAAACTCCAGCCAGACTTCCGCCCTGCATTGCTGAACCTGGCTACAATCCAGCACTACCATCTCAACGACCACAGCGAAGCCCTGCGCCTGTATCGAAGCTACCTCTCAATCCAACCGCGGGCTTCAGATTGGGAGGCGGTCAATGCCATCGCGAAATCTCTCGAACCGCCACCGCCACCACAACCAGTCCAACCGGTTCAACCACGCCCCGCGCCACAAACAAATCACACGGCTGCAATTGCGGCGACACCCGTGCGCCCTCCGGCGACAATCTCAAACCGTCCCGCGCCGGTAATCCGTGTTGAAACATCCGCACAGCCCGCAACAACCAAACCCACACCTCCGGCTACGACGCCAACCCAGACACCACCGCCGCCCCAGGTGGTGAAAGTTTCCCCGGAACCGGCAATCACGACTCAGGCGGCTCCGCCCGAATCAAAACCCGCTTCTCAATCATCACCCGAAGCGAGTTCTCAGACTGTCGAGATTGTTGGCGAACCACCGAAACCAACGCCGAAGCGTGGATTCTTTTCCAAGGTGTTTTCCAAGAGCGAATCGAAAGGAAATCCGAAACCCTCCGCCAGCTTGACGAATACGCCTGCAGCCACCGCTGTTTCAACTCCTGATGTTGCGACGGCTGGCAGCACACCACGCACGACGGATCGTTACACCTATTTGTCTCCGTCAGTTCCGGCCCGAGGCAATCGCACGGCAGCGGAGCGCGCGATGTCCCAAGGCCAGCAGGCGTACCAGTCGAAGCGACTCATCGAAGCCATGCAGGCCTTTCGTCAGGCACACCAGCTTGATCCGAGTTTGTTTGAAAATGAATACTCGCTTGGGATGGCAGCCTACGAGGCGCGGAGTTACAAGCTCGCTTTGGCCGCATGGGAAAACGCACTCGCCATCCGCCCGGATTCCGCAGACGCGCGCTACGGTTTCGCACTCACGCTCAAGGCGGCGGGTTATCCGATGGACTCGGCAAACGAACTTGAAAAACTGCTCGTCAACCATCCCGAGGAAGCGCGCGCACACCTCACGCTCGGGAATCTTTACGCCGAACATCTGAATGACAAACTTCGGGCACGGCTGCATTACAACACCGTCCTCCAACTCGACCCGCGCAATCCTCAGGCAATGGAAATCCGCTACTGGCTCAGGGACAATCCCCCGTAATCCGACAGGCACGACGTTAGCCTTCTCGTCTTTGTCCTCGCCACGCTGCCTACGAACTGGACGCTTAACAGTCCAAAGTCCAGTGTCCAGTGTCCGCAGTCTTGGTTCAGACTCGCGGCTTTGGACTCTGGACGCAGGACTCGGAGTGCCGCTGGCACAGGTCTGGCTTAGTTTTTAACGGATTACTATGAAATACAATCTGCCGTTCAACTGGTTTGATGTCGCTGTGGTCCTGCTGGTGATGGTCGGTTACACGCGGGGACGCAAGCGCGGAATGTCCGTCGAATCCATCAGCATGCTGATGTGGATCGGCATCGCGATTGTCAGTGCAATTGCCTATGAGCCGCTGGGCTTGATGATTGACAGCTACGCCAAGTTCGGAAAATTGACGTCCTTCCTGATGGCTTATACGATCGTTGCCCTCGGCATTGCCCTCGTGTTCTCCTACGTGAAGCAAACCATCGGCAAGAGACTCACCGGCAGTGACACCTTTGGAAAGAGCGAGTACTACCTGGGCATCCCGGCGGGCATGTTGCGGTTCGCATGTGTGGTTCTTGTTTTCCTGGCGTTGCTGAACTCCCGGTACTACTCAACCGCAGAGATCAAGGCTCAGAACAAATACGATCTCGACAACTACGGAAGCAGTTTCTTCCCTCACCTCTACACCGTTCAAGACGACGTATTCAGAAAGTCTTTTGTAGGCTCAAACGTCAAGGAGCACCTCGACTTTCTTCTCATCAAACCAATGAACGGCTCCGGAGTTTCCGCGCCGGTTGTGAAACGCAAAGAGTTCACTTTGCCCTGAGCGCCAGTCCGCTTAAGATACGTGCGTGGCCGGTTTGATTCCTGACAGCACCCTTGATCAGATTCGCGCCGCCAATGACATCGTTGACATCATTGGCGGCTACATTCCATTGAAACGTGCCGGCGCGAATTTCACCGCGCTCTGCCCTTTTCACAGGGAGAAGACACCCAGCTTCAACGTCAATCCGCACAAGCAAATCTTCCACTGCTTCGGCTGCCACAAGGGCGGCGACGTTTTTACCTTCGTCAAGGAATACGAAAATATCGGTTTTGTGGACGCCGTTCGCCGTCTCGCGGACCGGGCAAAGATTTCGCTCGAACTCGACAACAACCCCGCTGCACAGGAATCGCGTCACATCAAGGATCACCTGCTTCAAATCCACGACCAGATCACTCAGCGCTGGCAAAACTGTCTTGCGAACGAAGCCGCAGGCCAGCTCGCGCGGGATTACCTCGCCAAACGCGGTGTCAGCGCGGACGCGATAAAACTGTTCCGCATCGGCGCCGCGCCGGAAACCTGGGACGACACCGTCAACTGGGCCAGAAGCAAGGACCACGACCTTGCGACAGTTGAAAAGGCCGGCCTGATCATCCGCAAGGAGGAGACTGGAAATTATTACGACCGTTTTCGAGGTCGCCTCATGTTTCCGATTTGTGATGAGCAAGGCCGCGTGATCGGCTTCAGCGGGCGTGTTCTCACTGGCGACGAGAAGACCGCCAAATACGTCAACTCACCTGAAACGCCCATCTTCACGAAGAGCAAAGTCTTCTTCGGTCTCGACAAATCCAAACGCGCGATCCTTGACGCCGGTTACGTGATTGTGTGCGAGGGGCAGTTGGACTTGATTGCGTGCTTCACCAACGGCGTACAAAATATCGTCGCGCCACAAGGCACGGCGTTCACCGACCAGCACGCGCGCATCATCAAACGCTACGTGGATGAAGTTGTGCTTTGTTTCGATTCCGACAATGCCGGGCAAAACGCCGCCGTCCGCTCGCTCGACAGTTTGCTCGCGTCCGGCCTCGCCGTCCGCGTGGCGGTTGTTCCCCAACCTCACGATCCTGACAGTTTCATCAAGGAAAACGGCGGCGAAGCATTCCGCAAACTCGTCGAAGGTGCGGAAGGCTTTTTCGATTACTACCTGAACCGCCTCTGCGCCACGCACGATGTCACCAGCGACAAAGGCCGGCTTGCCGTGTCGCGCGAAATGGCGGAAGCAGTCCGTAAAACCGGTAACAACATCCTGGTGGACAAATACGCGCAAAAAACGGCGTTGCGCATCGGCGTCTCGCCGGAATCCATGCGGACGGAATTCGTCAAGTCCGCCAAAACCCCGCCCGCGCCTGTGTTGCAATCCGAGGATGAGGAAAGTTTCGAATCCGCAGAGCCAGCAATGCCCGAACTTCCGCCGCCGTCTGCCACTGAACTCTGGCTGGCGCGGCTTGTATTCAAACACGATCAAGCAATGGAATGGCTGGCGGCGCATCTCGATCCGCGATGGATACAGCACCCGCTCGTGCGTGAAGCAGTTTCACGAAGGATTGCAGCACACTCAAAAGGAACATGGCGCGACACGGCGGCATTTCTTGATGAACTCGAATCGCCCCAGACACGCAGCCTTGTCACTGAAACCATCACTGACTCCCGCGAAATTCCGAATGTTGAACAACAGTTCGTGGACATCTCACTCCGACTGCGCAATCAATTCATTGACCGCCAACTCGCCGCGCTGACCCAGCGCATCAGCCAGCCGGATATCGGCGATGCCGAGAAGCTTGATGTTCTTCGCGAGCAACAAACCTTGAAGGCACTCAAACGCCAGCCGCTCGCTCCGCTGGTTTGAACCATCAGTCCAGAGTCCTGAGTCCACAGACCTGAGTCTCGGGACTGATGGTGGCTCTGGACTCTGGGCTAGGACCTGTGGACTGTTTTGGTTGCTCAATTCCCCGACTGCTTTTCCCAAAACAGAACACTTCAAGAATTCAAACCCGACCGGCAGGACGCCGTGCAGGAACAATCTTACGAGATTCGTGCAATGGCACGACAAGTGCCCATGTTCGGAAGACGTTTCAAGCAATTTGTAAAGTGCAGGCGGAATTTTTCAAAACGACCATGAATAAGGCTGATATTCTAAAGCTATGCAGGTTGTCGTGCCTGCTGGGGTTCATCATTACCACCGGCATTGCCAAGGCCGCTCCCGAAACCAAATTGGAGCTGCTCGAAACCAAGACGGGGGTGTACTCGAACGTCACAGTCACCTCCAAAACTGCCCAATACGTGGTGATCCTACATTCACGCGGGATCGGCACGATCAAGGTTACAGACCTGTCCAATGAGGCTCAAACTCAACTGGGCTATGTAACCGCTGAGTCGGCGAAGGAAAAGAGCGGCGCAAAGATTTTTGCCAGGGCGAAGGAATCTCTCAACGCCCTTCCCAATGCCAACGAACTGCTGGCGAAACTGAAAGCAAAATCGCCCGCAGCGCTTTCGTTTGAGAACGTAAACTCCACGGTCTTGTTTGCCATTCTTGGTGTGTCACTGTTCCTATACATTGTTTTTTGCCATTGCGCCTCGGTCATTTGCCAGAAGACAGGAAACAAGCCGGGCTTGTTGATCTGGCTGCCGATCCTGCAAATGATTCCTCTCTATCGCGCCGCCGGGATGTCGCCGATTTGGGCGTTCGTTCCTCTGCTCAACGTCTTCGCGCAAATCGTATGGTCGTTCAAGATCGCCAAAGCCCGTGGGAAAGGTGCATTGACCGGCCTGTTGCTGCTTTTGCCGGTAACCAGTCCGCTGGCGTTTCTCTATCTCGCCATGTCAGGTGAAATGCCCACAGAGGAGAAACCTAAAAAGTTCACGGCAACCGGTCTTACGTTCGACACCGTCTAAGTGCGCCGCTGCAAATCCCAACTCTCCTTACCCCTGCCCTTGTTCCCAGGACAGCCACCTGCTATCTTCAGGAATAATCTGATTGGATATTCATGACGAATCAACAATGCCCATTTTGGAATTCTCTTAGATGCTTCGCCTTTGGGTTGCCGGTTGCCTTCACAGTGATCGCCAAGGCTTCCAATCCCGAGGCACACGTCTGCACTCCGGAGGATCCGCACGCGGGCATGGTGGCACAATCGCCGGACTTCCAAGAGAGCACAGGGTTGGTTAAGGGCTTTCAGACTTCGGCTTTGTCCGGTCCGATCGCGCCAGCTTCGGGCCAGCCGACTGGAGCGTTGAGTGGTCGCATTGTTTTCACCAGCGGTGGACACGGTTGGGCTGCGGGTGTGAGTTCGTGGGCGTTGGGGCGGCCCGTCTTGCTGGAGATGAATGAGGATTACGGCAACGTGGACCAGATGAATCTCTTCGCCACCTATTGCTTCAACGCCGGCGCAGTCGTCGTCCCCATGCGGCCCATCGGCAACCAGACCAACGAGGTCGTTCTCGACAATGATGACGCTGCGGTGACTTACGTGGGCGGTTGGAGCGACAGCGCCTCTACTATTTACTATGGCAGTCCGGGCGACGTGCCCTATCGCTTCGCTTCTCTTGGCGCGACCGAAACGGCGACAGTTTCCTACACGCCGAATCTCCCCGCTGCTGGTTTCTATCCTGTCTATACATGGGTGCGCCACGGCAGTGATCGCACCAGCCAGCTTTATCGCATCCGTCATACCGGCGGCGAATCTCTCGTGCGCATTCCGCATCACATGGTCGGCAACGGCTGGGTTTATCTCGGCACGTATTACTTCAACGCTGGCTCAAACTCCTCGAACGGCGCGGTCGTCATCAGCAATCTTCAGCCCACGCCGACGGTTGGATCAGTGGTGATCGCCGACGCCATCCGTTTCGGCAACGGCATGGGATCGGTGGATCGAGGCTTCGGAGTTTCAAGTTATCCGCGTGAAGATGAGTGTTCACGTTACTGGGTTCAGGCATCTCTTGGGCAGGGGCAGTCTGCCACCCTCTATGACCCGGATTTGCCGACCATTACCGACGATGACCAGAACGATAACGTCGGTGCGCCGATCCGCATGGCGAGTGAGATGAATCGCGAGACGGAAGGCAACATCTACAAACGCATCTACATCAGCTTTCACTCCAACGCCGGCGGAAGCCGGGGCGTCGTCGGCCTGTGGAATGACAACGCAAACTTTCCGGGGACGGGCACGCCGAATCAATTCCGCCTCGCGCAATTGACGGGCACGGAGGTGAACAACGATCTCGTGGGCATCGGAGTGCCGCCGCTGGAAACAGCGTGGTTCAATCGCGGCAGCAGCATCACTGCCACGCAGACTTTTGCCTTCGGAGAAATCCGCAACGACACATTGGGTGGAGAGATGGACGCCACGATTATCGAGGTCGCCTTTCATGACGACGCGAGCGACGCGCTGTTGCTCCGCGACCCGAAAGCGCGCAATTGGATCGCCCGCGCGTCCTATCAGGCGGTGCTTCGTTACATGAACGAGTTCGATGCCGCGCCGCTGACGTTTCTGCCGGAGCCGCCAGCCAACGTCCGCGTCGCGGCTTCCGGCAGCAACATGGTGTTGAACTGGTCTGCGCCCGTCGCGCAAGGCGGCAGTGGCGCGGCCACAGGTTACGTCGTCTATCAATCCACAAACGGATACGGCTTCGGCAATCCCGTCGCCGTCGGCTCAACCTCATTCACGTTCACGAATGTCGCCGCCGGACTCGATCTATTCTTCCGCGTTGCTGCAACCAATTCCGGCGGTGAATCCTTTCCATCTGAAACTGTCGCGTGTCGCCGCTCCACGAATGTCGCGGCGACAAAAGTTCTGCTCGTGAACGCGTTTGACCGCTTTGATCGAAACTTGAATCCCCGGCAAACACCAACTGCGCAGAGCTTCAAGCCGCCCGGACACAACGCCAACACCGGCACAATGGATCGCGTGTTGCCGCGCGTGAACAACGCGTTTGATTATCTCGTGGCTCATGCCCAGGCCGTCGGTGCATTCGGATTGCCGTATGACTCCTGCCAGAACGAAGCCGTCAGCGGCGGCAGTGTCACGTTGGGCAGCTATCCCATCGTGGTGTGGGCTTGCGGTCAGGAATCTACGACGGATGAAACTTTCAGCAGCTTGGAGCAGACGGCGGTGACGACCTTTGCCAACAATGGCGGCGCATTGTTCGTTTCCGGCTCGGACATCGCATGGGACTTGGATCGCGCATCCGGCCCGACGGCGGGCGACCGGACATTTCTCAACAACATCCTCCATGCGGACCTGGTGAGTGACGCCAACGACAACTCCGGCAGTTATGCGGCTGCGGCAGTGGCGGGCGCGGTCTTCACAGGCAAACCGACCATCACGTTTGACAGCGGCACGAACGGCATATACGGCGTGCGGACGCCTGAGATTTTGACGCCCGTCGGCACAGGTGCAACGAAGGCGATGAATTACGGCGGCGGCAGTTCAGGCGCGGCGATCCAATACGACGGATCAGCCGGCGGCGGGCGCGTGGTTTACTTTGGTTTTCCATTTGAGACAATCATCAGCGCGAGTCTGCGGACGCAATACATGGCCGGTGCGTTGACTTTTTTGATCTCTGGCGTCGCCTCAAATGTTCCACCCTCCATCTCGCTTCAGCCGCAAGGTCAGTTCGTCGTACAAGGTTCGGATGCCACGTTGACAGTCTCCGCCGCAGGTAGTTTGCCTCTGAGCTATCAATGGCGCTTCAACGGCGCAACCATGGCGGGCGCGACAGCGAGCAGCTACCTGATCTCAAACGCACAGCCGACGAACTCCGGCAATTACTCCGTTGTCGTCAGTAACGCCTATGGCATGGCGACAAGTCAGGTCGCACTGGTCGAAGTCATCCTGTCGCCCGTGCAAACATTGTTCTCCGACAACTTTGACTTGAACACCGTCGCAAGCTGGACGACCAACCGTTCCTCTGCCGATACGCGCATCACGTTCAACTGGGATTACTCGCTCATCGGCATCGCGTCCGCACCCAACTCAACCGGCAGCACCACGCGTGGATTGCGTTTCGAGGCAAACCTGAGCAACGGCGTCACCGCTGCCGTGAGCGTTTCACCCATCGGTCAAAATTTTGGCGGGAATTACCGGCTGCACTTCGACATGTGGATCAACGCCAATGGGCCGTTTCCGTTGGGCGGTACCGGATCAACCGAGCATCTCACTGCTGGCGTCGGAACCACTGGCAACAACGTACAGTGGAATACCGATTCGGCGGATGGCGTGTGGTTCGCCGCTGATGGCGAAGGTCAGGCCACGGATACTTCAGCCTCGCTGCCGGACTGGCACGCGTATGTGGGAACGACTTTGCAGGCAGGCAGCAGTGGTGTCTATGTCGGCGGCACGGAATCAAACATTCGCGGCAACGGGCATCCTTATTACGCCAGCACTTTCCACGGTGGACAGACTGCGCCCACGTTTCAGCAGGCGAACTTCCCGCAGCAGACCGGCGCGCTCGCTGTAGGCACGGTCGGACTTGCCTGGCGCGACGTCATCGTCAACAAGACTGGCAACACGGTGGAGTGGTTCATTGACGGATTGAAAATCGCGACCATCAGCAGCGCTTCGTTCGCGGCCAGCAATATCTTCGTCGGCTATTGGGATTCTTTCAATTCGCTTTCGGACAATACCAACCTCAGCTTCGGCCTCGTGGACAATGTGCGCGTGGAGCGATTCGTCACCAATGTCCCGCCTTACCTCACTGTTCAGCCGCAAGGCACGACGGTACCCGTCGGAAGCAATGCAACCTTCAACGTCACGGCTGGCGGCACGGCCTCACTCGCGTATCAATGGCGGCTGAATGGAACGAACATCGCAGGTGCGACCAGCAGCAGCTACACGCGAAACAGCGCGCAGGCAATTCACACCGGGAATTATTCCGTCGTCATCACCAACGCATACGGCAGCGTCACAAGTTCAAACGCGCTACTCACTCTCGCAGCCTCACAACCGTTGCAATTCACACTGATCTCCCGGTTGGCGGACGGCGGCATCCGGCTTGGCGTCTCAGGCGAACCCGGTTTCACATTTCAAATCGCCACCTCCACGAATCTCATCAATTGGAACGTGCTGACCAACCTGCCGAATCCGTCAGGCTCGCTGCAATTCACCGACGCGCCTGCATCCGGTGTAAATCTGTTCTACCGTGCGCAGTACCCATGACCGTTCTGATTTGTCCTCGTCCTCGTTCTCGTCGTCGTCCTTGAAAACCAGAACGAGGACGATCCCGCAGCCCGGAATAAACAACCACCCGCTCCGTTCTTTACCTCGCGGTCTTTTTTTTCCACAGTGCCCGCATGGTTACATTGGAATCCTCAGACCTATTCCACGACCTTGCGCCCCGGGATTTGGGGGAGCTTCAACAGGTTGTCCGCGAACAATCCTATACCGCAGGTCAGGATGTATTCCGTTCGGGAGAACCTGGTGACGGCGTCTATGTCGTCAAATCCGGTCGCATCGAGATAAGCGGTCTCGTCAACCCGGATTTGCGGATCGTTTTCTCGCGCGTCGGACCCGGCGAAATCTTCGGCGAAATGGCGGTCATTGAGCAACAACCCCGCTCCGCCACCGCCACTGCACCGGAAGCGGCGACGGTTTATTTCATCCCGCGCTCCGAAATGCTGAACCTCATGGAGCGTTCGCCCGGTTTCTCGCTGAAGCTGCTCCAGCTCGTCAGCCACCGATTGCGCGAGTTCAACCAGCACTACCTCCAGGAAGTCGTCGAAGCCGAGCGTCTCTCCGCCGTGGGCCGCTTCGCGCGTTCCATTGTTCACGACCTCAAGAATCCGCTCAACATCATCAGCCTCTCCGTGGACGTGGCCTGCTCTTCAACCGCAAAGCCTGAGTTGCGCGAAAACTCCCGCATCCGAATCCACAAACAGGTCAACCGTATCAACGATCTTGTCGGTGACATCCTCCAGTTCGCGCAGGCCAAAAAGCCGGAGGAACAAAAGCCGATGAACTACGCCGAGTTTGTGCAGCTTGTCGCCAACGAACTCCGCCCCGATCTCGAACTCAAGTCCGTAAAGCTGGTCATGGACAACCCGCCGCCTGCGGTCACAGTGCGAATTGATCCGAAGCGCCTGCGCCGCGTCTTCATCAACCTCACACAAAATGCGTGTGATTTCATGCCGACCAACGGCGTTATCGCCCTGCGATTCCGCATCGAGGGACCAGAACTCATCACAGAGGTCAAAGACAGCGGCCCGGGCATCGCACCCGAGGTTGCAGGCAAACTATTCGAAGCGTTTGCCACGCATGGCAAGTCGTACGGCACCGGCCTCGGCCTCTCCATCTGCAAACGCATCATGGCCGACCACGGCGGGCGAATCTGGGCCACGAACAGTCCCGAGGGCGGAGCAGTATTCTCATTCGCCCTGCCACTGCCATGCTAAAATACTTCTTCAAACCGAACATTGGCCGCATCGGAAGAATCGTGCGTGCCGTTTGGGGAATTATCCTGCTGGTGGCCGCCTGGTTCACGGCGGACTGGAAACCTTGGCTCGCGTGGATGCTGGTCACGCTTGCTGTCTTTACATTTATCGAGGCCATGCGCGGCTGGTGCATCATGCGCGCGTGCGGCGTAAAGACGAAGTGGTGATCTTCTGCTGGATTTGGCCTGCGATTTTTGCGGGCGAACAACTGGCGGACATGGCCGTCAGAGTTCCCGGGCAGCGAGGGATTGCGCCCAGACGTTTTGAGCCACATCAATAATCACTTTACTCCTTTGCGCGGTGTTCTCAGAGTATGGGCGTGTCTGTTGCCACTGATACCGCCAGATTTGGAACATCCCCGCAGGAAACGTCCCCGGAGATTGCAGTCTGGCCCGAATTCGACGCCGCACTCCGGCGTTCACAGAATTATTTGTTGAGCATCCAGAAGCCCGAGGGCTACTGGGTGGGCGAACTCATGGTGGATTCCACACTCGTCTCGGACACGATTGCCTACCATCACTGGAATGGAAAGGTGGACGAGCGATGGCAGCGCAAGGCGGTCAATCACATCTTCTCGATGCAATTGCCGGACGGCGGCTGGAACATTTACCACGGCGGCCCGGCGGAGGTGAACGCCACCATCAAGGCCTATCTCGCACTCAAGCTCGCGGGCGTGACTGTCACGGATTCGCGCATGTTGAAGGCGCGCGAAATGGCGCTCAATCTCGGTGGCGTGCCCCGGATGAACACGTTCTCCAAGCTCTATCTCGCGCTGCTTGGTCTTTATCCTTGGAAGTATGTGCCGACGATTCCGTGCGAAGTCCTGCTCATCGGCAAATGGTTTCACGTGAACTTCTGGGACATGAGCAACTGGTCACGCGCCATGCTCGTGCCGCTTGCCATCATCAACCATTTCAAACCCACGCGCCCGCCGAAGAACAACGTCAACCTCGATGAACTTTACCCGCACGGTTTCCACGAGCGTGATCTGGCGCTCGCTCCGGACCCGGACAAGATTTCGTTGCGCAACTTTTTCCTGTGGCTGGACCGGTTGCACAAGTTCGCCGAAGTCTTTGCGCAAAACGGAATTCATCCTTTCCGCAAGAGCGCGCTCAAGAAGTGCGAGAACTGGATGCTCGAACGCTTCGAGGGCAGCGACGGCCTCGCAGCCATTTTCCCCGCGATGTTAAACTCGCTCATTGCACTCAAGGCGCTGGGTTACGCAGATGATCACCCTGAGGTTCTTCGCGCCGAACGCGAATTGAAGCGGCTCGAACATGAAGACGCCACGAGCGTGCGCATCGAGCCTTGTTTCTCACCCGTCTGGGACACCGCCATCGTCACCATCTGCCTGCGCGAATCCGGCATTTCATCCGATCATCCCAAACTCAAGCGCGCCGCCGAGTGGCTGATGGAAAAGGAAATCCGGTTCAAGGGCGATTGGATTCATAAGAACCCCGCCAAGGTCGAACCGAGCGGCTGGGTGTTTGAGTACAGCAACACATGGAATCCCGACGTGGACGATACGGCGATGGTGTTGCTCGCATTGCGCCAGGTGCCGACGGACAATCCGGCGAAGCGTGACGAATGTTTTCAACGCGGCCTGAAATGGATGATGACATTTCAATGCAAGGACGGCGGCTGGGCGGCGTTCGACAAGGATTGCACGAAGAACATTTTGGAGAAAGTTCCCTTCGCCGATCACAACGCCATGCTGGATCCCGAGTGCGCCGACATCACCGCGCGCATCCTTGAACTTCTCGGTTACGAAGGCTGGAGTGCAAGCAACCGCCAGGTGGCCGACGGATTGGATTACATCCGACGCCAGCAGGAGGCGGACGGCTCGTGGTATGGCCGCTGGGGCGTGAACTACATTTACGGTACATGGCAGGTTCTGCGCGGACTGGCCGCCATGAAGATTGACATGAACCAGACCTGGATACTCAAGGGCCGCGACTGGTTGGAGAGTGTCCAGCACGTGGACGGAGGCTGGGGCGAACGCTGCAACACCTACGACGATCCCGTGTTCAAGGGCCGCGGGCCGAGCACAGCATCGCAGACGGCGTGGGCGCTCATGGGCCTGCTTGCGTGTGGCGATCCAAGTCGCGCAAGCATCCGTCGCGGCTTCGAGTATTTGATTCGCACGCAAAACGCCGACGGTTCATGGACCGAGGATGAAATCACCGGCACGGGTTTCCCGAAAGTTTTCTATCTCAAGTACGACATGTATCGCAACGCATGGCCGCTGCTGGCGTTTGCAACTCATCGTCAGTTGATCGAGCGCAAACAACCCGGCACAAGACCCGAAGTGGATCGAGACTTGCAAACGATGACCAGTGCCGCTCTCAACGGCAACGGCCATTTCGCAGCCGCCACGCGAACGGAAACGAGATAAGCTCAGGGGAGCGCCAGCTTGCCGAGCCGTGGCAAGCGAAGGCTGGCATCTTGCCGGCGGGTTTTTGTGATACCTTTCGCACGTTGAAGAAACGCCTGCTCATCACGTTCGTTGTCGCCGTCGTCACGACGACTGTCATCATTTGCTTCACGGAATGGCGTGGTTATCACCGCGCCTTGTATCAAGGCCGACATGCTCGGGATTGGGCGATGGATTATGCCTCGCCGCTCGACATAAACAAACGGGATCGCGCGGCGGAGGCATTGCATGCACTGGGAATCAATGCCGTTCCCACGCTCATTGAACTGCTTCACACACGCGACCGTGCCTACGAGAAACCGCTTGCACAAAATGTCAGCCGGATGCCGTTTGAGTTGAGAACCAATCTGCTCGCGCATTTCCCGGTTGGAACTTCATGGGGCAAACGATTTGCAGGTGCAACGGCGTTGGGATTCCTGGGCACAAACGCGAGCGTGGCGATTCCTGATCTTCTCGAAACGCTTGACGACCCGGTTGGCCACATCGGCTGGGCGGCGGCTACCGCACTGGGGAAGATTGGATCCAATGCTGTACCGGCATTGATTGGCTTGGCGGCAAGCCCTGATGCAGAACGGGCGCACAAGGCAATCTATGCATTGGGCGTGGCCGGACACAACGCAGGTTCGGCAACACCGATCTTGTTAAACGCACTCCTCAATACAAATACGTCCATCCGCGCTTCAGCGCAGTATTCGCTCTCCATGGTCGGCACTTCGGCATTGCCCGCCATTTGTGAGAGCTTGCGAAAGAACGATCCCCAGATGCGCGAACAACTGGCGAGGGTGGTCGTTGCCATCCGTCCGCCGAATCCTGGATTCATGATGACTCTGAACCGTTGGACGCACGATGCATCGCCAGCCGTGCGATTACAGGCAACAGAAGCTCTGGGCAATCTGCGCCTCACCAACGCAATCCCGATGCTGACACGATTGCTCAACGACCCCGACCCATCCGTCCGCAACGCCGTAACGAATGCGCTGACGCAAATCAACGCCACGGCTTTAGTTTCATCACCGAACTAATTTCCGTTTGGCGTAGATCACCAACATCCAGGCCGGTCCCGCACCGCTCGACGACGCGGCACACGCTTCGACTGTCTTATTGCCGCAACCGCCATTCTCCATCCGGCTGGGCTTGCGACCTGAAACAGTCCGATTTCAGGGTGTTCACGACGCACGGCTTGAAATTGATTTGATGCGCCGCAGCCGATGCTGCTGACTTTCGAAATTCAACTTGAAGAATGGTTTCAACGCTCGCCCTCATCCCGGCCTTCTCCCCCCGGGGAGAAGGAGAATCGTTTGCCGACTCACGAAATGTCGTGAGTCTGAATTGACCGGAAGACCGTTGAGTAATCAAAAACTGCCGATGACTGTTCCCTCTCCTTGGGGGAGAGGGTCAGGGTGAGGGCGAGCGTGACACACTATTTTAACCCGCCGCAGACGCGCTCCTCGAACGCGGCATCCTGCGCGTCACGGTAACACTCCGCGAAGTAGCCGGGCGGACGCATCGGAACGTCATGTACCAGACGCACGGTTTCCCGATCAACTTTGATCGCCACTCCCTCGCCTTTCAGCGCCTTCTGCACCGCATCCGGAAGATGTTGCTGCGCTTCATCCAATGTGAGCGTTGTCATGATGAAAATATTGCGCTTGGAATCAGGCTCAGGCAAGCGGGCAAAACCGCCGCCGTGCCGCAGCCGATGAAGCTGACTTTGAAACCGGGGTTTCTTAAAGTGAGCGTCAGGGCATCCTGAACTCGTCTTTCCTCACTTCTGCTTGGAGGGGTCAGCCAGCTTTTCCTCTCGTTGGTAATGACCCGACCAAAAGAGTTGTTGCTCCAGGTCGAGATAACTGGGTGATCGGTCGGTGCCTGAGTTTTCCCGAAAGAAAAGAATCCGGTTGCTTCGAACCACAGTTTCGGCGCGCCACCATTTGTTGTCATCCGCGTCATATACAATCTCATTGGTCCAACCTTCAGGTGACACAACAACAAAATCGGTGTGATAGAAATCAGTGTCCGGCGTCTGCGTCAGCATCACTTTCCATCCTTTGTGCGCCACATTCGCCAAAACCCGCCCTCTCGCAGGCATGAGATAGTCAAACGGCCAGAAGCTTCGAAGAAACCACAGAGCCGGAAGGGAGAAGACGATCAGAAGAATTCCGCCGACCAAGTAACCTCGCTTTTCCAGTCCTCGGACGCAGCAATACGCGCCCAATGGCAAGAACAGCAGCCAAACCACATGGATTAGCGCGATGATGGTCATTCCGCTGAGACCGCCACTTTCATACGCTTGTTAGGCGCTTATTTCCGAGACGCGCGACTGCGCTGTTTCGATAACCTCCGGCTCCACCCACTTCCCGTGTTCGCGAATCAAATCCACGAGGCGTTCCACAGCTTCGGCTTCGGGGATGTTGAACTTGATCGGCGTCTTGCCGACGTAGAGGTTGATCTTGCCGGGCGCACCACCCACGTAGCCGAAGTCCGCGTCGGCCATTTCGCCCGGTCCGTTCACGATGCAGCCCATGATGGCGATCTTCACACCTTTGAGATGTTCCGTGCGCGTCTTGATGCGCGCGGTCACCGTCTGCAAGTTGAACAACGTGCGCCCGCACGACGGGCACGCCACGTAATCGGTCTTGAACGAACGGCAGCCCGCCGCCTGCAAAATATTATACGCGAGCCGCAGCGATTGTCCGCCGCCAGCTTCGCCGCGCACCAGAATTGCGTCACCAATTCCATCCGCCAGCAGCGAGCCGATGACAACCGAAGCGCGCAGCAAGGCGATCTTTGGCTCAAGTTGGAGTTCAGGCTTTAGCCTGTCCGGACAGCCTGAAGGCTGGACTCCAACAAGACAATCCTTCAGCAAAATCGGATTGTTCCGACCAAGGCGTTTCAATTTCGCCGCGAGCAAACGAAACGCGGTGATGGCCGGAAGGTTCACGCCGTCTTTCACGGTGACAAGTTGTGTGTTGCAGTTGATGTCGAAGTCCTGAGTCGGATCAATCTCGGCAACGTTCAGGTCTTCATAGACCGCTTCCGGCTTCACATCATCCTTGGGCCGAATCTTAGGAGCGACCTTATCCCACGTCGCCTGCGTGACAACAACGCGGATGAGTTGCTCGCCACCACATTTAGTTTGTTCGTTCAGTTCAATCTCAGGAGTCTCGCGACGCTCGAAGTGGAACGGGTCAAACGAAGGTTGAAGGTTGAAGGTTGAAGGTTGAAGGTTCGCCAGCTTCGGAATCTGCGCCAGCAAATCACGGCAGACTTCGATCTCACGCGGAGAATCTTCCGTGAGTGAAACACGAATCGTGTCGCCGAGTCCATCGCACAAGAGCGAACCAATGCCGATGGCGGATTTGATGCGGCCATCCTCGCCCTCGCCCGCTTCGGTGACACCGAGATGAATGGGATAATTCCAGTCCGTCCCTTCCTGCTCCAACCGCGCGACGAGCAAGCGATAGCACTCGATCATCACCTTGGGATTGGACGACTTCATCGAGAACTTGAAGTTATGGAAGTTGTGCTTGCGTGCGATGCGGGCAAATTCCAATGCGCTCTCCACCATGCCGAGGGGCGTATCGCCAAAGCGGTTCATGATGCGGTCGGAGAGTGAACCGTGATTCGTACCGATGCGGATGGCGCGCTTGAGCCGGATACTTTCCAGGACAAGCGGCGTGAACTTCTCTTCAATGCGCTTCAACTCGAGACCGTATTGCTCGTCGGTATATTCCTTGACCGCAAATTTCTTGGAGTCGGCGTAGTTGCCGGGATTCACGCGCACGACCTCAACCCATTTCACGGCTTCCATCGCAGCCTCGGGTTTGAAATGAATGTCCGCTACGATCGGCACATTGCACCCGCGCTTGCGCAGTTCGGCGACGATGTTCTCCAGATTCGCCGCATCCTTCACCGTCGGTGCAGTGATGCGAACGATCTGGCAACCGACGGCAACGAGATCAAGCGTCTGCTGCACGCTGGCAGCCGTGTCCATCGTGTCGCAGGTGATCATGGATTGCACCGCGACCGGATGATTGCCGCCGATAATGACGCCGCCGCGCGCGGGATCGCCAATGACAATCTCACGCGCCTTGCGGCGCTGAAAAAAATAGGGTGATGAGCAATAATTCATTTGGGCCGGCAGAAACGATCGTTCCCGCCGTCCTGAAACTTAAAAAGCGGGCGGGCGCGGGTCAATGACGTTTGCCGGGCAAATGTGTTCCGAGTTCCAAGTTCCGGGTCCACAGTTCCAAGCTGCACTTGACCAAAGTCTGCGCAGACTTGGAACTCGGAACTTTTTTAGTTTCACGCCACGACATTACTTGCGTAGTCTCCGCTCATGCGCGGGCGATTTCTGCTGCTGATGTCGGTGACACTGAATCTGGTGTTGGCGACTGGCTGGCTTCTCTCACGACGTCCTGTGGAGCAAGGCGTGGCGGACGCAACCGTTTTGTCATCGAACCCCGGCATCTCGAACCGGGTGATTCCCGTGTACCGGCGGCAGTTTTTTTCCTGGAGCGAAATCGAATCGGACGATTACCCAAAATTCATCGCCAACCTCCGTGAAATCAACTGCCCCGAACAAACCATTCGTGACATCATCTCGGCAGACGTGAACCAGATGTTCGCCGAGCGGCGTGCGCGGGAGATTCCCCGCCTCCAACCCCGTCCGTGGTGGACAAACCGCCGTCCCGAGGACCTGGATTCAAAGCGCATCGAGAAAATCACTGAATTGGAAAAGGAACGCGAGTCCTTGTTGGCCCGGCTGCTTGGTCCGGATTGGAATGCAGCAGAACGGCTCACAAACCTTGCGGACGAGCTGGACTTTCTCAGCAGCATCGGTATCGCAAACCCTTCGGACGAGTTGAGAACAAATCTGCTTGCGATTCTCCGTTCACAAAATGCCCAAGGTGCTCTCGAAGGTGTCAACATGGAGCAAAACACGGCGGCTGCGGTTGAGATGGAAAAACACATCTGGAGACAACTCGGAGCATTACTTTCACCCGCGCAACTCGAACAATGCCGGCTTTACCTCGCACCCAACGCAACAGCCTTGCGTGCCGAATTGGATGGCATTTCAGGATTCGAAACCAAACCCGAAGAGTTCCGAAAGATGTTCAATGCCACGGATGACATTGACCTTCAGTTGCGCGCCTTGAGTGAAGCTACGGACAAAGTCAGCGAGCAACAAAGGGAAAAGCTTGTTCAGCAACGCGAGGCCGCAATACGCAGCGCGCTTGGCGAGCAACGTTACGATGCCTACGCGAAGTTGCGCGATCCCGATTACATGGAGGCGTTGGCGACCATTCGCAATTCAGGAGGCAGCACCCAGATGCTCCATACGATCTACGCGATCCGCCGGGAAAGCTCGGCGGAACAGTTGCGCATTGCCGAAAACCCAAATCTTACCGAACACCAGCGCGACATCGAACTCAAGCGCATCGAACTTGAACAACTCAAGGCAACATCCCGCGCGCTTGGCGAAGCTGTGCCTGAAGAACCCAAACCGGAGACGCCGCCCAAACCCATTCCAGCCAAGACGCATGTTCTCGCCAACGGCGAGAGTTTTGACACTGTCGCAAGAATCTACGGAGTGCAACCCGGTGACCTGCGCGCTGCGAATCCGAACATCAACTTCGACAAACTCAAACCTGGCGACATAATCAGCGTGCCTTTGAACCTGATCTATCCGATCCCGCCGCCGGACGCGCAATGAACCAATGCGCGCCGTTATACAACGCGTCACCCACGCAAGCGTAATCATTCAAGCCCGCGTAAAGTCCGAGATTGGCCGTGGCCTGCTTGTGCTGCTCGGAGTGGAGGAAGCGGACACAACGGATGACATTGATTGGCTTTCAGGAAAGATCGCACGACTCAGGGTGTTCAATGACAAGGATGGCGTGATGAATTATTCGTTGGAGGAAGTTGGTGGCGATGTCCTGGTAATCAGTCAATTCACCTTGTTCGCAAGCACGAAGAAGGGTAACCGTCCTTCCTACATCCGCGCCGCCAGACCTGAAATAGCCGTGCCGCTCTACGAACAATTCGTTGCGCGACTAACTCAGGACATCGGCAGACCCGTCCTAACCGGAGAGTTCGGAGCTGACATGCAGGTAACGCTGACGAACGACGGCCCCGTGACCATCCTGATTGACTCAAAAGCACGGGAATAGAATGCCACCGGGGGCGGACATCATGGTTCGCGCGGACAAGGCTGTCCGCGCTCCGATCGTCCGAAACATTTTCAAAAAACTTTCCCATGCATCCATTGCGTTGCTAGACTCATCGCATGGCATTTGAAGCTCACACCCGTCGCGCATGAGAAAACCCTCCGTCCTCGTCGTCTGGCTTACCGTATTCATTGACCTTGTCGGGTTCGGCATCGTTGTGCCGCTCGTGCCTGTTTTTGCGAAGCGATTTGACGCCACTAGTTACACCATTGGGCTCGTTCTTGCCTCGTTTTCTCTGCTTCAATTCGTGTTCGCACCAGTCTGGGGAAAACTGTCAGATCGAATCGGACGTCGGCCTGTGCTGATCATCAGCACAGCAGGAGCGGCGATTTCGTATGTGATCTTCGCGTTCGGATCGGGCCAGGCCGAAGCGACCAAAGCGCTGATCATTCTTGGTCTGGCCCGCGCATTTGCGGGTGCGTTTGGCGGCAACATCACAGTGGCCCAAGCTTACATCGCGGACATCACCCCTCCAGAAAACCGATCGAAGAAGATGGGGCTGGTGGGTATGGCGTTCGGACTGGGCTTCATCTTCGGACCAGCCATCGGTGGCTTCAGCCTCAAACACATTGGCATTACAGGTCCGGGTTGGGTGGCCGCCGGACTATGCGCAGTAAATTTTCTACTGACGTTAATTGTGCTGCCCGAGAGTCGCCAACCAAGCTCAGAACATGTTCAAGGCCGTCCTCACGTCGCCCAATGGCTACATACCCTGGCTCAACCCGGTATTGGATTGCTGGTTCTTGTATTCTTTTTTTCAACGCTTTGCTTCAGTTGCTTTGAAGTCACGCTGGTGCTTCTGGTTTGTAAAAACTTCGGCTTGGACATACACAACGACGCAACGACAGGCACGGTTGCCATTTATCTTTTTGTTTATAGCGGGCTTATCGCTGCCTATGTCCAGGGTGGAATGATCGGGCGTGTAGTGAAACGATTTGGCGAACCCAAGGTTATTGCCGGGAGTCTCGTGATCACGGCGATGAGTTTCGCAATGTTCCCATTCATCAAGGGCAGTGGCCTGCTATCATGGAAAATACTGACTCAGCCTTAAGGTCACGCGTGGTGGATGCTTCTCGGCGCACTGGCATT
>JABFSR010000163.1 GCA_013140495.1 Verrucomicrobiota bacterium | reverse complement strand
GTTGAGTGCTCCGTTGTTCTGCCAATCCGTGGCGACTGTACGTTCCATGGGTTGTGGTGGTATAAAATTGAACATGTCTCTTGCACCAAAAATGATATCCGGCTGAACCAACACCGTACGCAGAGATTGTTTGATTACATGATTATTCGTCACGTACAAATCCGAATACGTGTTGACGGTGGCAATGAAGTTGCCGAACTCGGACTCATATTTGCCTTCTACGAACGTGATCTTATCAACACCGGGACGCAAAGCCGTGTTTACGAAGTTTGAGCCACCACCCACCGGGCTCCATGGAACGCCTCCGGAAGTGACATTGTTGCTAAACACAAGGTTTTCAATGTTGTAGTTGCCTGAGCGGTAGAGATAACGCAACCCTGCGACATCATCACGCGTCAGTCCCGTAAAAAATTCACCCAAATTCAGCGGACCAGAAAATGGGAATCCAGGAATAGCGCTCGCAACTGTTGAGTGTGTCGGAGAAGCAGGATCGACAGGGAACTCCAAGGCATCCGCCCAATCCGGCGCCACGAACTCAAAAATCGAATAGGTGTAAAGAGTTCCATTGACGAATTTGGACGGACGGTAGTTTGAAATTGAACCTGGAACCGGCTCAAAATTCCGCATAACCACCCAATAGTTGACAACAGGAGCAATCTCGACGCGATCATGTAACGTCCAGACGTAGCGTTCCGGCGCAGTCAAACCCATTTGTTCAACCAGCGCACCAAGAGCGAATGATTTCAAGTCTAGAATCTGCAGAGCTCCGGCGGTCTGGTTGACCCGTCGGGTGTCCAGTGGAAATTCGTCAAGATTTGTACTCATCTTGGAAATTGGAGGCAGCGCATTCAAGATGGCAACAGCTTTGCGCACCTCTTGCATCCCACGTTCGCCAAAATAATTTCGGAACGATGAATCGAACCCGTAAGTGATTGTCCGCATGTTCCAGCGATACTCCTCACCCAAGTTCATCGGTCCACCCAAATCATTGTTGAAGGCAACTCCGTAACCGATTCGATCAATCTGCCAAGTCGTGTCGAATGGCCCGAGCAGTGAAAACGCGGACGCCGTGTTCGCCGTCAACGCCAGCGCGGACAGCAACATCATTCTTTGAAAAAATCGCAACATACTCTTTTCGTTTCTGCCAGATCGTTGTTCCATTTGTTACGGTACCGGGTTCAATTTCACTCCGCCGCTCAGGTTGTTTCGCAGAAAAAATCCACCGCCCCTGTTCGCCTTCTGCAAAAGCGCGCCCTGGAATCCCAGCAACCCGCCAGATGATCCGTTGTTGACCGTTCCCTTGAACAGTCCCTGCGGTGTCACAATGTTCATCACCAGTCCCGGTTCGCCAATGACCAGGTTGTTCGCCGTGAGTCCGAAGATCGCACTGAAAGGAGCACCCAGGTTTCCGCCGCTGAAGGACAGCACACCGTCCGTGAGATTCAACGCACGCGTCCCGGGCAACGGTGCCACGTACCGTGAGCCGACCGCCTCAACTTCATTCGTAAATCCGGCTGGATAACTTGGAGTCACAAGTCCGCCCGTTTTCAACCACACCAGCGATCCGTCAAAATCGGAATCCGAGTTATTCTCAAATTCAACCCAGCCGATCAGTGCACCGCCACCCCTGTAAAGATTGAGATACAACGGCCAGTAACCGTCCTTGGACAGCGTGGTCATCTGGGTGACTTTCGTTCCGTCCGCAAGCGTGCCGTTGAACCGGATTCCACCAGACAGGTCCACCGTCACCGTGCCAAAACAATCCCCTGCGGGTCCGTTCGTCGTGCCCGGAATCAAAACGGTGTATTTGCCAGCAAGCTGTGTCGGGTTGAGCGACTTGTTGAACACCTGGCGATCAGCCTGAAGGTCCGACCAGAAATCGCCATCGCTCACGCCACCGCGGATGTTGTCGCCACCAGTGAGATCAACCTGGAGATAAACAGTCAGCGGCGTGGAGTTCCTGCGTTGAACAACTGTCGAGGCCCAGCCTGAATCATCAAACTTGCCCTTGATGGAATAGGTTGCGCCACCGATTTGAACCTTGCCGCTGTAGGTCGCCTTGCTGGTGGTCTTGACGCTGACATAACCGCATGTCGCGATGCCCACGCCAAATTTATCATAGACCAGACCGTTGTAGGTGCCTGCTGCCAGCGTGAACGCGTTCGGCACCGGTTCGTCGCCGGACTCATCCGGCGTAGGGAATGCAAGTTGCGGCAATCCGGTGGTGGTCGGTGTGCTTATTGGCGGAAGGCTGTTGGTGATGAGTTCAAGTGGAATGACGTTCGCGGTTTCGTAGCGCTTGGACACGATGTCAAACCCGAAGCCACCTCCAACAAAACTCGACCAAAGTGCGAGCACCTGCGAATGGTTGTCCGAAGCGAGCGCAGGCTGCAACTGGCGGCTGATCGTGCGATCATTCACACGGAATTCTCCGCCTGCATGCAAACCATCCGCGCCTATGAACTGACCATAAACTCCTTCGCGCTGACCGTCCTGCCCAAGGCTCGTCCATACGACGGCGTATCGAGTCCCAAACGATTTGATGTCGGGCGCGAACTGATCGCCGTAGGTGGTGGTGTTGACCGGAATCTCACCAGTCGCCGCCGTACCGTTTGCGGCATAGAGCCGGGCAAGAACATCCCAACTGTTTGTGGAACGTGAAGCCGGCACACCACTCACTTGAGATCCCTGGCCGCTGCTGCTGCCAACGGTAAGCGTGTGGCGTTCATCCTGACTCCACGCCACGCCAAAGCCGCCATCGAGAATTGATGCCGACACCGAAGGATTCGCGCAGACATTCGAGATGCTGAGGTTGACCGGGAATTCATCAGCCACTGCGCCACCCGCTGAATTGAAGATGCGCGCAAAGATGTCCACGCTCTGGGATGCGCGTTGAAGTTCCGAAACCCACGCCACAACAAAGTTGCCATTTGTGAGTGCGGCGACACTCGGCGTGCGCTGATTATTCGAGGTGAATTGATTGATGCGGAATTCATTTCCCAGCCTGCCGCCATTGGAAGCGAATCGCTGACCATAGACTCCTTGATAACTTCCATCCTGACCCAAGCTTGCCCAAACGACGATCACCGATCCGTCAGCGAGCGTTGCGACGTCGGGATGAATTTGAAACCCGTTCGTGTAAGCGCTCACCCTCACGTCTCCGGTCACAAACGAACCCGCAGAGGATAAAAAGCGCGCATGGACCTTCTGGAATCCCGGACGCCCGCCCTGCCAGACGAACACCGCGCCACCGCCGCGAAGCAACGCCACGCGCGGATTTTCCTGGTCATACTGTCCAAGAGTGTTGACACGGAACATCGCCCCGGACTTCTGCAAGTTTGCATTCAGCGCAACGGCGCGGATGCCGAGACCATCGCGATCGCATACATTATCCTGCCAGACGAGGTAGCCACCTTCGTGACTGATGGCCGCACGGGGTTTGCTCTGATCGGCGCGCAACTGGCCCGCAATGGAATACTCGCCGCCGCCAACAAAATCCCCCTGGGCACCCGCCAGCGCAGGCAACATCAACAGGCACGACAGGGCTGCGCGCCATTTTCCGGCAAACGTCCACGATGACATAAATTTCTTGTTCATTTGTATCCACCCCGAAGGTGCGGGGTGCGGAGTTCAATGTGTCAGGTTTCCCACCGCTTCGCACCTGACACCTGACACCACGCACCTGACACGCCATCGGTCACTTTCAAAATTCAATTTCATCTGCAATCCGGTTTCAATCCGGCGGCAACAATTCACCCTGCCGCGACTGCGATGCCTCGACTTCCGCAAGCATCGTCCTGAATCCCCAGCGCCGGAACAATCCCGCCAGCGCTTGTGCGTCCGGCTGACCCACCACCAGTTCGTCGGCCGCGAACTTCCACGGCAATTCCGACTTGAGCCGCACCAGTTCCTGGTTTCGTCTTACATCCGCTTCCGCGTCTCGCAACGCGCCGCGCACCCGTTCGGATTTTACTTCACCCAGTCGCGCGTAGATTCCGTCCACGCTGCCGAACTGGTTCAACAGATCCGTCGCCGTCTTCGGTCCGACTCCGGGCACGCCTGGAATGTTATCCACGCTATCGCCCATCAAACTCAACCAGTCAACCACCTGCTGTGGTGACACGCCGGTCTTGCCGCGAACCTGTTCGTCGCCCCAGATCGTTTCTGTCTTGTCGTTCGGGTTAAACAACCCGATCTTTCCGTGAACAGTCCTGAGTCCAGAGTCCACAGTCCCGCGTCCTTCGCACCCGTCGCCCAACTCCGGACTCCGGACTCCGGACTCCGGACTCTTGTCCTGCACCAGTTGCATGAAGTCCTTGTCAGAACTTGCAATGACCGCTTCCAGTCCGGCGACCACGCTTTGACATGCCAGAAACGCGATGTAATCATCCGCCTCGACTCCGTCCTCACAATACGACGCGATCCGCGCCGCCTTCAAATACTCCCCGATCTCATCCAATTGCGATGCCAGATCGTCCGGCATCTCGGGTCGTTGCGCCTTGTAACCCGGCAACGCCGCCATGCGTTCCGCGCTCAACCCACCGTCCCACACCACAATCAGATGCGTCGGGTTCAACGTCACCCGCATCCGCGCCAGCATCTTTACAAACCCAAAAATCGCATTCGTCGCACGCCCTTCCGGCGACTTCATATTGCGTATCGCGTAAAACGCCCGATACGCATACGCGTGACCGTCCACGATCAATATCCTGTTCAAAGTTCCGGGTTCACAGTTCAAAGTCAGTTCACCCTTGAACGTTGAACACTGCTCTACCTTGCCGACGTCTGCGCAGGTGTCGCGCTCTGCGAGAATGGCAGGTCGTCGTCCTTATGCACCCTGTTGCCGGACGGATCAATGATCGTCGGCGTCACAAAAATCATCAGGTTTTTCTTGTTCGTCTGGGACGATTCGCTGCGGAAGAGTTTCCCGATAAGCGGCAAATCACCCAACACCGGCACTTTGTCCTTCACACGCGTCACGTCTTCGGAAAGCAAACCACCCAGCACCACCGTCTGGCCGTCCCATACAGTCACGCTGGTCACCACCTGACGCACGCGGAAGCGAGGAAGCGGGGTTGGCGTCGAAAAACTGGTGGCACCAAGGCCTACGACAGCCCTTGCAGCAAACTGAGGCTGTTCTTCATAACCCACGAACTCTGTGATTGTCGGGATGATCGTCAGTTGCACTGTGAATCCATCCGCTGACACATACGGTATCACATCCAACACCGGGCCGAGCGGGAAGGTCTGCGGGATTGGCGTGATTCCAATGTTGCCTGGCGCCTGAACTGTCGTGCCATTGCCCGCAGTACCTGAGGTTCCGCTTCCGGCTTGGTTGCCGGTGTTCTGGTCAATGCCGATCACGATGCTGCGGATGTCCGACACTTGCATCTGTGCCTGACGCCCGCTCAAAGTCGTCACCTCCGGTGATGAAAGCAGGTCCACGCCCTCGCGCTGGTCCAGCGCCTTGAGCACCATGCGAAATTGCGGGTCCGTCAAAATACCCGTGATCGTTGCCAGCGCAGGAGCACCCGCCACATTACGCAAGCCACCCGTCAGCAATGAATCAGTTGCGGCGCCCGCAATCGTGTTGCCATCGCCCACATTACCCGGAAATGAGCCACTCGGGTTGGCAGTGGTAAATGGACCAGGACTGGTCGGCGCCGTGCCCCCCTGCACACCCACCTTACCCTTGCCCAACAACGAATTCCCCACAAACCAGTCAATCCCCAACGCCCGGCTGTCATTCTGCGTCACCTCGATGAACTTCGCCTTGATGTTCACCTGCGGCGGCGCCACATTAAACGCCTGCACCCCCTGCTCAATCTTATCCAACTCCTCCATCGTCGCCC
>JABFSR010000109.1 GCA_013140495.1 Verrucomicrobiota bacterium | reverse complement strand
CACGCGCTGGCCACGGTGCGCGTGCCCACGCCAGCGGAGGAGCAGAAACGCATCGAAAGCCGGCAGCGGGAACAACTCAAGCGCGAGGTCAAACGAGTGGCGGCGCAAGGTCGCAGTCTCCTGCTGACGCAAGGCCAGAGGGAGAAGGGCGGCTGGTGGGAGGACAAACGCTGGGAGCGGCTCAAGCTCAAACTCCCGGCATGGTTGGTGGAGCGGCTGGAATGTTTCCGTCGCGTGTTGACCATCCTGAGCACTGAGATGGACAGCGCGACCACTGCGCTGGAAGCCGCCGCGCCCGCCCTGCGCCCCAAAGGACTTGGCGGACTGAGTTGCGAAGTGGTGGAGCGCGAGATCGGAGACTGGCGACGCTTCGACAACCGGCGGCAAGTCGGCAGCTACACCGGACTGTGCGGCGGGGTCAGTGCCAGCGGCAAGAGTCATCACCTGCTGCCGATCACCAAACACGGCAACGTGAGGCTGCGCACCGCGCTGGTGGAACTGGCGTGGCGACTGTTGGTGTGGCAAGGCGACTGTGTGCTGGTGAAGAAATGGGGGCATGTGTTTGGCAACCCCAAGGCGACCAAGGCCGCGAGGAAGAAAGCCATTGTGGCGATGGCGCGACAGATGGCGGTGGACCTGTGGCGCTGGCGCACCGGACGGGCCAGGGCGGAAACCTTCGGGTGGACAATGATCGGGGCGGAAGCCTGAAGCCGGACACCGAAACACAAACGGAGAATGAAGGTGAACTGGAACGATTTGAAACGGCGCGCGCCCGGCGGCCACACTGGGTTGGCAACGACCCGTCCCGGAGATTGGGCGCGCTCGTTTCCTGGCTGTGACCGTAAGAGTCAACTGGTGCTGCCCCTTCGGGGTCATGCACGGATAGCAGGAAGAGCAACGGCCAAGTCCGTTGACCGCGCCAGGAAAACGTTTTGAGACCCGGAACGCCGGAAAGGAACAAAGGAAAAGACAAAGACCGCTTTTAAGAAAAAACTGAAACCAAGCACCACGCCAGCCTTGACACTACTCATAGCAGTGTGGCCGTCCCCGGCCACAGCAACGCGCGCCAGAGAGAAGGTTGTTCGCCATTTCCAGCCAACTTTGACTGCGGAGATTGCTGCGCCCGGGGACGGGCGCACGCCGCCACAGCTTCAACGCCAACCCTGCCCTCACTCGACTTTAATCACATCCGCTGGTTGGGCCGAGGCTCGATTAGATCAATCGTTGCCATGTGTACGCCAAACCCGGTTGTGTGCTTGACCATTTCACGTCTTGCAGCCTTTGATGCAAATCGAGACGATGGGCGGCAGATGGAAATCTGGGACTTGCATTGCCACCTCTCCGGCGTGCCGGGAAACACGCCCGAAGCGCGTCTCGGCAAACTCCTCGAATACGCGGACCGCATGGGCATCGCGCGGCTGTGCGTGTTCATGGGGCTGGAGTGGAGTTACGATCCGTCGCCTGAAAAGATGCGGCAGGAGAACGATGAGGTGTTGCGGGCGCTCAAACACTTTCCAGCGCGCGCGTTCGGCCTGGTTTATCTCAATCCCAAGCACACCCAAGCGAGCCGCGACGAACTCAATCGGTGCGTCCGCGATGGGCCGATGGTTGGCGTGAAACTTTGGGTGGCGCAGCACTGCAACGCACAGGAACTTGACCCAATCATCCAACGCGCCACAGAATTGAAAGCGGTTATATTCCAACACACCTGGGTCAAGATCACCGGAAACCTTCCCGGCGAATCCACACCAATGGAACTCGCCGAGCTTGCCGCCCGACATCCAGAAACAAAATTCATCTGCGGTCATTCTGGCGGTGATTGGGAGCTGGGTCTGCGGGCAATTCGTCCGCACAAAAATGTTTTCACCGATCTGGGCGGGGGCGATCCCACGGCGGGTTTCACCAAGATGGCGGTGCGCGAACTGGGTGCAGAGCGCGTGCTTTACGGCAGTGATGCCGGAGGACGAAGCTTCGCCTCGCAACTGGCCAAGGTGTTCGGCGCGGACATTCCCGAGCCAGCAAAGCGGTTGATACTAGGTGAGAACCTGAAGCGCTTGCTCCGTCCAATTCTACAGGACAAGGGAATCAAGATATGATTCGAGGAGCTCCAGTTCATTCGCTGGCCCGGCGTGAGTTTCTCAAACTGGCGCTGGCGGCAACCGGAGCAGCCGCGCTCAAAAGCGTGGACGCCGCACCAATTTCAAAAAGGAAGACGGAACTCATTGACGTGAACGTCAATCTCTCGCGCTGGCCGCTACGGCGTATTCGTGGTGATGACACGCCGACACTCGTCAAGATGCTCCGCAATCAAGACGTGACGCAGGCGTGGGCCGGAAGCTTCGATGGATTGTTGCACAAGGACATCTCTGAGGTGAACACCCGCCTCGCTGAGGAGTGCCGAAATCACGGACGTGGATTGCTGTTGCCGTTTGGCTCGATCAATCCAAAGCTGCCGGATTGGGAGGATGAGTTGCGCCGTTGCGTTGAGCAGCATTCGATGCCGGGCATTCGCCTGCATCCAAACTATCACGGCTACAAACTCAATGATCCTGACTTTGCACGCTTGCTGCGTCGCGCAACTGATCGCGGCTTGATCGTACAACTGGCACTTGTGATGGAAGACGAACGCATGATGCACCCGTTGATGCGCGTCGAACCAGTGGACACCGCACCACTTGCCGATCTCATCAAAGCAACCCCAGGCCTCCGACTCGTACTCCTGAATGCGCTGGGCAAACTCCGTGGCAAGCCACTCAGCAATTTCATCGCAGCCGGGGAAGTTTACGTTGAGTTTTCCATGCTTGAAGGGGTCGGCGCAATCTCAAGCCTGTTAGCACAGGTCCAGGTGGAGAGGGTGTTGTTCGGATCCCATGCGCCACTGTTTTACTTCGAATCGTCCCTGCTGAAGTTGAAGGAATCACCGCTCACCGAAGATCAGTTGCAAGCGATTCGCTACAGGAATGCGAAGCGTTTGCTTGCGAAAAGTCTTTAGTTCACCATCCTTTTTCCATGCACTCCAAACCTTCTTCGCCTGCCGCCCAGGTTCCATCGGGAATCTCACGTCGCGAATTCCTCGCAACATCGTCCGCAGCGTTGATAGCCGGTTCACTTAGCCCGGAAACTTCGCTCGCTGCCGAGTCCCCGACCACGGCCAAGCTCGCCCTCAACGGCGGTGAAAAGGCAGTGAAGACATCGGTCAAGCAGGCCATTCGCTGGGGCGAACCCGAACGCGAACGCCTGAATGCCATGCTGGGTCAGGACACGCTCTTTTATTGGAAGGGTCCGCAGACCACGCTGATGATCGAGCGGTTCAAGAACATTTGCCCGTTGAAGTATGTGCAACCGTGTTCGTCCGGCACAGCGGCGTTGCACATCGCAGTAGCAGCAGCAGGCATCGGCCCCGGCGATGAAGTCATAACTTCCCCAATCACCGACATTGGCACGGTCATCGGTGTCATCTACCAACAAGGCGTGCCGGTGTTCGCTGATCTTGGGGCGAGCACATATAACCTCGACCCTGCCGATGTCGAGCGCCGTATAACACCGAAGACGAAAGCAATCATCGCCGTTCATCTGTGTGGTAATCCTTGCGACCTGCGCGCTCTTAAGGCCATCGCCGACAAGCATGGGCTTGTGTTGATCGAGGACGCCGCACAGGCATGGGGTGCAAAGCATCGCGGCCAACCCATTGGTAACGTCGGCCACATCACGTGCTTCTCGTTGCAGAACTCGAAACACATCACCTGCGGCGACGGTGGATTGGTCGCTTCAAACGACGAGCGGTTTGGCCCGTTGCTGCAACGTTTCGGCGACAAAGGTTCGGATCGCGTCAAAGGAGGTTTGTTCGAGTTGTTCGCCACGAACTATCGCATGAGCGAACCACAGGCCGCCGTCGTGGCAGCCCAGCTTGAACGGCTCGAAGGCATCGTCAGCCAGCGCGCGAAGGTTGGAAACTTGCTGACGGAACAAATCACAGGCTTGCCCGGCGTGCTACCACATCAGGTGCATCCAGAAGACCGTTGCGGATATTGGTTCTACTTTTTCCGAATCAAGCCGGAAGCGTTCCGTTACAACCGCGCCGAGTTCGTGAAGGCGTTGGCGGCTGAAGGCGTGGAAACTTCCGCCGGTTACATTCCCGTGCCGCTCCATCGCAATCCGGTGTTTTTGAAGCACGGTTTCTTTGCAGGACGCTGGCCCGTGCGGGAACTTGGCTTGACGACCATGGACTATTCCAAGCATCAAACCCCTGAAGCCGAAGCGATCCTGCAAACCGGCATCCGTATCGGAATCAATGAGGTCATGACCGAGGACTACATCAGCGGTGTGGCCGAAGCGATTCGCAAAGTGGCCAGGCATTATGCGGTGTAAAAAAAGATCAAGTTTGCGTACGCCGGTGACAATTGAATGAACGATCTAGGTGCTGGACTCAAGATGATGCTTATGCAAGATGAATGTGTATGAAAACCCTGATCCCTGCGACGTTGGCTGTACTGTTGAATCTGAATGTTCTGCTGGTCGGCGCCGAACCGCCAGATAAACCTCAGGCCGCTTCCACAAACGTGGCGTCGGTCGCCAAACCGGCGGGCGACGCGCTTCAGTCACGCATGCAGTCCGTGCTCCAGACTTCGTTGATGAAGGGCTCTGAGAATTCCGCTGCGGGCTTGATTTATATGGAAGCGGAGACCCGGAAATTATTTAAGGAATTTCCAGAGCGGCCCGAGCCTTATGAATTGTTGATGTCTGCTGCCACCTTTTGCGATGCGGAAAAGGCGCGCAAATTGGCCCATGAAATCGTGGATAGCAAGGTTGCTGACGTTGAGATCAAGGCCAGGGCTGCCGGTTTGCTGAAGAATCTCGATAATGTCGGCAAACCACTTGCGCTAAAATATTCCGCGCTGGATGGTCGCGCCGTGGATTTGGAAAAGTTGAAAGGTAAAGTGGTGCTGGTGGATTTTTGGGCGACATGGTGTCCTCCTTGCATCGGGATGCTGCCTCACCTCAAAGCAACCTACAATGAATTGAAACCGCGTGGATTTGAAATCCTCGGGATCAGTTACGATGACGACAGGCAAAAGCTTGAGAGCTTTCTCAAACGCGAACAAGTCTCCTGGCCGCAGTTCTTTGATGAGAAGGGCCGCGAAAACAAATTCGCTCTGGAATTTGGAGTTCAGGCTCTCCCAACCATGTGGCTCGTGGATAAGAAAGGCACGCTTCGGTATCTCAACGCAGGAAACGATCTGGTTCAAAAAGTTAAAACATTGCTCGATGAGTAGATCGCTCGCGATCCCAGGTTGACTGGCGGGCCATCAACGGCGCACTCAAACAGTCAGGCCAAAGCCCGAATTCAAATCAATCACCATGAACTCTAAATTGAACCGCCGGGATTTCATCAGTGCCACGTCCGCGGCAGGTGCCGGACTCGCCCTGAATTTCCCAAGCATTGCCCGCGCTGCTGCCGGGGACGCAAAGCCCGCCTTGCTGGGCGGGCCAAAAGCTCACCCGGGCGATTTTCCGGGCTGGCCGGTGATTGACCAGACCGAGGAGCAGGCATTGACTGTTACGTTGCGCAGCGGCAATTGGTTTCGCGGCAACGGAAAGGCTGTGGCAACTTTCGAGGATCAATACGCCAAACTCACCGGCGCGAAACATTGCCTCGCGACATCCTCCGGCACAACGTCACTTAGCACCGTGCTCGGCGCTCTGGACATCGGCCCCGGTGACGAAGTCATTATTCCACCGTACACATTCGTTGCCACTTACAATGCCGTGGTGCTCAACTACGCCCTGCCCGTGTTCGTGGACACGGACATCGAGAGCTTCCAGATTGACGCAAACAAGATCGGGGCGGCTATCAC
>JABFSR010000028.1 GCA_013140495.1 Verrucomicrobiota bacterium | reverse complement strand
GGCTTCAGACCGCGCGATCCGCAGGCGCAGCGCGATGATCGTCCCACCGAGCCGTTGCCGCAGATCACCGCCGCCATCGTTCCCGATGAGCACGGCGTGGACTCCATTGCGCGCCAGATCAAGATTACTGGCCGCGCGTTTCCGCTTTTCGACATCGCGTTTTTAATTCTTCAGAAGCCCGAGCGTTATTCGATCCGGTTCACGGTGAAGAAGAATGCCGAGGGGCAACCGGTTCAGCCAATGTTCCAATGCGCGCTCGACGACACGCTTTGGTTGAGCGAGGACGAGGTCGTGGCGCATGTGCTGTCAAAGCACTTCGGGACGTTCTATCAGGCCGAGCGCATCGCAGCCGAACCGCCAAAGGGCGTTTACACATTCGTGGGCCAGTGCGGATTCAGCGGCGTGATTTTTGGCCCGCCGAATTATCACGACTACCAGATACGCCTGCGCAAACTGCACGCGGATAAATTCAGCCGCATGCCGTTCGAGATGTACAAGTCGCGCGTGAAAATTGTCCGCGATGAAGCCGTCGTGAAGCAGTGGGTCGAGGAACTAAGCTGGAAGACCGAATACAATTGTCTCAACGTGCCCGAGCCGCTCAAGGTCGCAACCCGCGAGGACGTGGAGAAACATTTTCGCGCCACGCACAAGGAGACGATCATCAAACCCGTGGAGAATCACGCCATCAGCGGCGTCGCCTGCCGTGGATTGCGCGGCGGATTGCAACGTGTCGTCACGCACCTGCTCATGGAGCAGCGGCGTTTCCCAATGCAGATCGCCACGTCGTTGAGCCAGCAGTTTGCCCGCAGCGGCCTGCACTTTTTCAAGGTCAACAAAACGGTCACTCATGTTGCCGTAGCCCGGCCGAGTTATCTCGATCTTGAGGCCACACTTGTCTCTGACAGCATCAAGCGCATCGTTGATTTCATCAACGCCACGCCAAAATGCTCGCGCCGAAAGCTTGTTGACGCTCTTGCTCCCCGACCGGTGATACCCGCGCCTCAACCCGCCGCTCCCGCCGCTCCCGCGCCGGATGTTGCCGCCGCCTCAACCGAATCCGTGCCTGCACCAGCGCCCGCAGCACCTGAGCCCACTGCCGAACAAACCGCCGTGAACGCGGACCTGCACTGGCTCGTTCACCAGGGTCATGTGCTCGAATTCGCCAATGGAATTTTGGAGACGGCCAAAAAACCCGCACCCAAACCTCCCAAGCCTGCTGCCAAACCTGTTGAGCCCATCGCACCCGTCACGCCGGTGACAACCGCCGTTGAAAGCACGGCGGAAGTTTCGCCGGTGGAAACGGCGACGGCCACCGAAGCGACTGCTCCGGTCGAACCAGTCGCGGCACCAGTCGAATCTTCCCCAACTCAAACGGCGGATGGTGTCAATTCACCTTCGTGACCCGGTCGAGAAAATGCATTGATTGGTTCAGCTTCGTTTTCGCCGTGATGGGGGAAACCCTGATCTCGCGCCGCATCGCTTGGCCTGCTTGACAAGAACATTACAGATTTGGAATGCTGCGCACACTCATTCCGTATTGAAGTCACGCTCTTTTGCCGTGGTCTGAAAACTGCGGATGCAATCGCGACAAATGGAAACGCTGCATCGAACAAGCAACAACATCTTCCGCCTTCTGGCAGGATGGTGCGCGTTGTTGTTGTACGTGGGTGTATTTTCGCCGCTCGGAATGGGTGCGGTGGCGTTGCTCGGAACAATTGATCCCGATCATCACGCGCTCTTTCAACCAGGCACAGGCGGAATGCGGCTCGTGCTGCATCACGAAGGAAAATGTTCCGAACATCAACACGGGGCCGTAACCAGGGCACTGACCTTGTTTGCCCAACCCGCAAGCCAAACCGATCCAGACCACGTTGTGCAGTTCGCGGGCAGCGACGGATTCTGGCGCGACACTCAACTCATCATCGTCAGCGGGAATTCCTTCGACCAGCCGGCAATCCTCCCGATTGAGAATCTCCCATCTTTCGAGATTCAACTCCTTGCCCTGCTTTCTCCGCCTGCTCCGCCACCGGACACGGTTGGCAATCTTCTCAGTCTCCGTTCCACAGTTCTTCTGATCTGAACCCGTCAGTTCCCCCCGGCGGTGACGCGCAGTTGCGCCCACATTCCGGGACTCCTTCATTTCTCCATTCGGGCCGCGTTGTCGCCGGAGGAATGTTTACTCGCGCGCCCGGAAAACCGTTTCGGAACACAACAACATTTTGGCGGTAACAAGCAGACACAGGCCGTGAAAACAAGCGTTACAACCAGTCTAAAAGCCGGGTTTCCTCGAATGGACAACGCCGCAACATAAAAACTTTGGTCAAGGTGCGCAGCGTTCTCTCCAACGCTGACAGTTGCGAGGCTGTTCCTCGCAGTTGGGAAACGCACCTTGACCTGTACTTTGGGTCGAGGTGCGGGCGCTCTCTCCAGCGTCGCGTTTCCGGAGATGTTCTTCGGATTCGATAAATCGCACCTCGACCTTTGGTTTGAGGCACGAACGACGTAATTGTTCCGCCACGCAGTAAAATTCGTGCCCGCCGGCATTTTCCCGCTACACTGTTCGCGTGCGCATCGGATCGCTGACGCTCAACTCGAATCTGTTCCTCTCGCCGCTGGCGGGTTACACCAACCTGCCCTTCCGTCTTGTCGTGCGTGAGATTGGCGGCGCGGGCCTGTGCACCACCGACCTCGTCAATGCCCGCTCGTTGCTCGAAAAAAAGGAGAAGGCTTTCAAGCTCATTGAAACGCGCCCGGAAGATTCGCCTCTGGCTGTCCAGTTGTTCGGCAGCGTGCCGGAGGAAATGCGCGATGCGGCGCAGTTCCTCGAATCACTTGGCATCGCCTCCGTGGACATCAACATGGGCTGCCCCGTGAAAAAGGTCTGCAAGGTCGGCGGTGGCTCGGCCATGATGACCGAACTCGACAAAACCTCCGCGCTCGTCTGCGGCATGGTCAACGCCGTGAAAATACCCGTCACAGCCAAGATGCGACTCGGCTGGGACGAGGACAATCTCACCGCACCCGATCTCGCCCGCGCACTTGAAGACGTCGGCGTGGCCGCGATCTTTGTCCATGGTCGCACGCGCGAACAGGGATTCGGCGGCACGGTAAATCTCGCCGGCATCCGCGCCGTTGTGCAGGCGGTGAAAACCATTCCCGTCATCGGCAACGGCGACATCATCACGCCGCAGGCTGCGAAGAAGATGCTGGATGAAACCGGTTGCGCCGGCGTGAGCATCGGACGCGGCGCGTTTTATGATCCCTGGATTTTCAAGCGGACGTTGCAATATTTGAAGTCAAGCAGCAGTCTCCTCACCCGGTCTTCGACCACCCTCTCCCGAACGGATGGAGAGAGAATTCGCCGAAACGAAAGTTCGCGCGTTGAAACCCTGAACCGGAGTGCGCCCGTCTCGGGCGCAGCAAGGTTTGAGAATGAGCCGGTTCCGGAGAAGACCGAGGCCCTCGCCCATTCGGTCGTTGCCGCGCCCGAGGACGGGCGCACTCCGCCACGGTTCATGGTGAGGGGCGAACTCCCACCCGAACCGTCCTTCGACGAACGCGTCCGCGTGATGTGCCGCCATCTGGACCTGATGGTGGAAGTGTTCGGCGAAGAACTCGGCTGCCGGATGTTCCGAAAGGTTGCCCCGTGGTATTCCAAACGATTCGGTCCTGCCAACCTGTTCAACAAGCGCGTCGTGCTCGTTTCCACGCGCGCACAATTTCACGCCATCCTCACGGACTACATCCAATGGCGGAAACAATTCCTCGACGAACACGGCGAGCTGCTCCCGCGCTTCCAGCAAGCACCCATGATCGCGTCCTTCATGTTGGAAGACCAACCCGTCGCCGCCCGACGCCAGAACATCCCTGTGCCCAAAGGCCCGGTGGAAGTGTGGTGAAACACTGAAGTTCCAAGGTCCAAGTTTTAAGTTTCAAGTCGGAGCGCGTCACTGCTTGTCCGGCACTTCGATCACATCGCCGTCGCGCAGCCAGAGGTCGTCGTTGCGTTGCGCATTGTTGGAAACGTCCACAATCAACACCTCGGGGTTGCCAGAACTGGTATTCTTGCGAGTAACTTTCACGCGCGACAAATCCGATGACGAACGCAGCACGGCCCGCGCTTCGGTCTTGGAGAGGGCCTCACTCAAGAATCCTTCCTTCCATGAATCCACAACGAGCAGTGTTTGCTCCCCGGCTACAACCAACTTTACGGCTGGCAGCAGGCATGACCAGTTCGCATTCGTGTTTGCACGGCCGTGTGCTTCCCTGTCTTCCCGCGTTGTTGGAAACGTATTTCGGTCGCGCCATCGCCGAGGCGCAATAGTTCCAGCCGTCGTCTTTATCAACCCCCATTCCATTTCTCTCGCGGGGTCGTCTAGAGACTCGTTCAAGGCATGGACGCGCTCGGGGATTTCAATAATGTCGCCAAACTCCACCGGCACGTCTTTGGCGCAATCCACGGCGTTGCTGCTGTTGAGCAGGCTGACTTTGATTTCCTGCTGCTTGCCACCCACTGTGCGCCTTGGGCGGCGAATGATAACGCGTCCGAAGTCGGGATATGGAAGTAAGTTAATGGGTCCTCCTCCTTCTTCTCTGCCAATATAGCTCGCACGGAACGTATAAAACCTCATCACCGTCTCCAACAACGTGAATTGATTCGTCATCTTTGGGACTTTTGAAAAAATAGGATACGTCTGCGCTAGTCCCTTCCTTGTGATTCTGATGGCGTTAAAGTCCGGCAAATCATCCAGCGCGCCCTGCTGGCGAAGCCAGGCCGCGAAGGTTTCGGAATCCGGTCGTTTAGCTGCTTTCACCAAATCCAACGGCGTGGATCCATGATTGTCACGGCGGTTGGTGTCCGCGCCTGCCTTGACTAGCAACTCCGCCAAGTCCCTCCGGGAATATGCTCCCGCCCAGTGGAGTGGCGTCAAACCATTGGAGTCTGGCGCATTGACGTTGGCCTTCGCCTCGAGCAGTGCGGCAGCGACTTCCCGGCTCATCGCGTCTGTAACTGAGATCCTCAGGACGGGCGAGCCGCTTGAGTTCTTGGTGTCGGGATCTGCTCCGGCGGCCAGCAGCGCCCGAACGGTTTCGGGAGACCGGCTCAGCACGGCATTGAGTAGCGCTGTATTGCCTTTCGCGTCGGACGGCTTCGGATCGGCCTTGTATTTCAGCAACAACGCCACAAGCTCCGGATCTTTCTGGCTGGCGGCGCTCATCAACGGCGTCACCCCAGCCTGACCGGCCAGCACGGTCACGTTCGGGTTTGCGCCATATTCCAGCAGCAGCTTGACCACCTCACGGTTGCCCGACCAAACGGCCTGCACCAGAGGCGTCGCCGCGTCGTCGAATCTGCGGGCGTTAGGGTCAGCGCCAGCGGCGAGCAGCAACTCCGCGGCTTTGGCTTTTCCGAGTGCGGCGGCGACATCGAGAGGCGTCTCGTTGTAAATGCTCAACGCTTTAACATCGGCGCGGTTGGAGAGCAGCAGGGAGGTCATGGCGGCATCGCCACGAGCCGCGGCGAAGTGGAGCGGCGCGCCGAACATCGTGCGCCCCTCTTTGACTGCATTCGTACCGTCGCCAGGCTGCACGGTCGAGACCACATTAGGGTCCGCGCCGTGCATGAGCAAGGCAGCAGCCCCTGGCAGGAAACCGTGTTTTGCCGCCATAGTGAGGGGGGTTTGGGAGCCGAGACCATCGCGCACATTCGGGTCGGCCTTGGCCGCCAGCAACGTCTCGGTGACGGAAATGAAGCCGCGATCCACTGCCTGGTGGAGAGCGGTCTGGCCGTTCCACCCGACGACATTCACCTCTGCTCTGCGGCGGAGGAGAAACTCGACCATCGCTTTGTGACCGCCGGCAGAGGCTTTGTAAAGTGGGTTGTCCAAGTTGATGTTTGCGCCATGATCCAACAGGAACGCTCCAACCCTTAACTGGCCCCGGCTCGCGGCGCGGGAGAGCGGCGTCATGCTATCATTGCCCCCGGCTGCGTTGATGAGGTCCGGGCTGTTCTGAATCATCGCCTGGATGCGGCGGATTTCGGCTTCCTCCTCGTCGAGAACGGTGGTGACCAAGCGTGGTGGCTTACCCTCGGCAATCGGGGATGCCGATTTGCCCACCGACTTTTGCTTCGCTACCGTTTTTCGAAGTTCTTCTGCCTGCCTAATCAATGTGTTCAACAATTCCTCCGTGCGCTTGATCAACAACTTTTTCATCTCCTCGCCTTTTTGAACGATCTCCTTGGGCGCTGATGCGCCGTAATTCTCGAGGAGCTTGAGTTGCTCTTCTAGCCGTTCGAAATCAGCGTCCGGTACCATCACCGGGATGAGCCGGCGAAGCTGTGACACGTCCCGGCCCGTCAACTGCAAAAGGATTCGTTCAAGGCGAGCCAACTCCTGCGCTTCGGGACTCGCGACCGCTGTGGTTGGCGGTGGCTCGGTGGCATCGACTCCCGGCCGGTTGATTCCCAACCCCGCCAGATTCTGCCGGCTCAACGTGACGAGCGTGTCCTGATCTGCGAACTCGCGCACGATGCGTTCATATTGGCCGACGGCTTCGTTGGTCTTGCTTTGTTTGCGGTAGATTTCGCCCAATCGGAAGATGGCGGTGGCGGCGAGCTTGCGGTCCTTGTCAAACTGCGCACTCACGGTCTGGTAAGCCTGCGCCGCCGCATCCAGATTCCGGTTCGCCTCCTCCTCGAACAATCCGCGCTGCAACAGCCCGCTCAGGTCATTGGTCGCCGCACCGGCAATGGAGGGAATTAACGCCAAGACGCAAACCGCCGTCGCTGCGCCATGGCGCGTCAGGCGGAGCAAAGACGCAAAGATTTGGACTGCGGTGGCAGAGCAAAGCGGCGACACCGCTTTCGAGCGGGTGGAAGATTTTGGAGCAGCAGCGGTCGTTGCGCGTACGAAAGTGGCGTGGCACTTCGCTTCCCGCCGCAGTCTAAAATTGTCTCCGCTTTGCGACTTTGCGTCTTCGGGCCTTTGCGTTGAAAAAAGTGCGTTGTTGGTTTTCATGGTTTCAATCATGGCCCGGTTGAGTTTTCGAGTTGTCACGCTTTTGCAAAATCGGCTTCGCAACCACGGAACACACAGAACGCACGAAATGAATCACTGAACATCAAAGACAGCCGGCCAATTTCGTCCGGACTTTCGTGAGTTTCGTGTTTTTTGCGGTTCATGTTTCCAACCGGTAGCCCACGCCATGAACGGTCTTGAGCCAGCGCGGTGCGTCGGGAATTTTTTCCAACTTCGCGCGCAGGCTGCCGATGTGTGTGTCCACCGTGCGCGTGGTCGGAAACGACGTGTAGCCCCACACCGCATCCAGAAACTTTTCCCGTGTCACCGGCTCTCCAACCGCCTCGGCCATCAGGCGCAGCATGGCGAACTCCTTTGCAGTGAGATGAACCTGCCTTCGACCGCGCATCGCCGTCTGCCGCGCCAGATCAATCTCCACATCGCCGAGCTTCAGCTTCACCGGCGATCTGGTCTTCCGCTGTGAGCGACGCAGCAGCGCTCTCACGCGCGCGAGCAATTCCTCCGTGCTGAACGGTTTTACCAAATAATCATCCGCGCCCGCATCGAGTCCGTTCACGCGATCTTCAATCTGGCCCTTGGCCGTGAGCATGAGCACCGGCACCGGGTTGCCCATTCGCCGCAATTCGGCGCATACGGCGAAGCCATCGAGCTTGGGCATCATCACGTCGAGCAGGATGAGGTCGGGCTTTTCATCCACGGCCTTGCGCAGGCCGATCTCGCCATCGGCAGCGGTGAGCGGGCGGTAACCTTCGCCTTCCAGCACGTCGGCCAGAGCCGTGCGCATCGGCGTTTCGTCTTCGATGATGAGAATTCGTGACATGATGTTTAACCACGGATGGACACAGATTGACGCGGATAAGGGGCGGGATTGTGACGCGAATTACGCGAATTTACGCGAATGAAATCCAATTCGCGATAATTGGCGTAATTCGTGTCAAAGTCGGTTTTTGAATCCGTGTTCATCTGTGTTCATCCGTGGTTTCACTTTTGATTCATCGGCAATTCAATCGTGAAGCGGCTGCCTTTGCCGACTTCGCTTTCCACCCGCACGTGGCCACCGTGGGCTTCGACGATGTGTTTCACAATGCTCAAACCGATTCCAACACCCTGCGTCTCCCGCCGCAACTCCGAACCGAGCCGATAAAACCGCTCGAAAATCTTTTCGCGCTCGGAGTCGGGAATGCCAGGGCCGCTGTCGGTGACGGAGAGGATGATTCGTGAAACGTGATTCGTGAAACGTGATTCGTCGGGCGCCGCGGCTACCTGGGGCTGACTCGGGACTTTGGACTCCGGACTCTGGACTTCGATTGCCACGATGACTGTGGAATCCTTCGGCGAATGCTTGATGGCATTATCAATCAGGTTCACCAACGCCTGCTGAATCGCCCGCCCATCCACAACAAGTTCCGAATTCCAAGTTCCGGGTTCCGAGTTCAAAGCCAGTGTTACTCCGCGCTCGGCTGCGTATGGCAACATGAGTTTCACGGTCTGTTCGACGAGCGCGCCCATATCCGTTGGCTCGAACTCGTATTGTTTGCGGCCTTGTTCGATGCGCGAGAAGTCGAGCACGTTCTCGATGAGCGACGACAGCCGGCGACATTCCTGGCCGATGAAGCGGAAATACTCGTTCTGTTTGGCCGGCTCGGAAATCTTCCCGCGCTCCAGGCTCTCCGCCATCAACCGCACCGACGCAATGGGTGCCCGCAATTCATGCGACACGCTGGAAACGAAGTTGGATTTCTGCTCGTTGAGGGAAAGTTGGTGTCCGAACGCGCGCCACGCGGACACAAACGCGACCACGCAGGAAACCGCCGCGATCAGCATCAACCCGCAGAACCACAATTGGCGCTTGCGCTGCGCCTTGAAGAATGCGGCGGGATCCGCCAGTGTGGCTGTGATCGAAACGAAATCTTCGGGGGAACTTGCCGTGCTGGAGACAGCAGAATACTTCCAGTCAGTGCCTTCAGTTTGCTGCGCGACGAATCCTCGCCCTTGGATGTCGGCTGCCACGGCGAACAGGCGGAGCGGGTCGGCCCACTTAGCGATGCGGTTGAGTTCCTCGGCGAGCCGGGCCTCTGGAAGCGCCGCGAACACCCGGCTGCGCGAGGTAATGTCCGATGGGATTTTCGACTTTTGTTCAACCCCGAGCCATCGGTAGTCGCCGTCCACCCAAAAGCGCACCGGCCACGCCTCCTCCTTGCGCGGAAACTTGGCCGCCGCTTCGTGGTAGAGCCGCCAAACCTCTTGGCTCCGCAACCAACCATCAACTGTGAATCGCTCATTGACCTTAAAGGTCGCCATTTGACCCTCAAGCCAGTCTCGCTTGAGTAACTCCGGCTGGTTCGCCATGTTTTGCGGAATTGCCAAGTCCTGCGGGGTCGGTTGAAATAGCGCGCGAAAGCGGATGGCAAGTTCGGCTGCGAAGGGAGAGTTGTCGTGTTCCAACAGGTGAAACAGGTTGAAGAAATTTGTTTCCCACCAACGCGGTATATCGTCCCGCGTTGACGCCAGTTGAAAAATCCGCAGCGCGGCCAGATGCGTCATCGGCAGACCCGCTTCAGAACGTCTGTCGTTTCCGATGTTAAAGCTTCGGATGACTGCGTCATAGGCTTTGATGGCGAGGGTGGTTTCGCCGAGTCGCATGTGCGCGGTGGCAACCCGCCAGTGTACCTCGCCCCGCAAACGCTCATCGGTCAAGCCGTCGTATTCGAAAGCGATCTGCTTCACGATCGCTCCGTTCGTTGCGAACGCGGAATACAGTGCGATGGCCTGACTCCAAGCACCAGCTTCATACGCAGCCCCGGCGTCGCGCCAAAGCTGGGCGCGCTCCGGGTGCAGCCGTTCGACGAAGTTCGGCGGGAAAGGGGCTGGCGTGGGAGGCCAAGTGAGCGGCCACGGTTGCTCCAGCGAGTTGTCCTGGCGGATTTCAAACCACATCGCCCCATCGGAGTTTATCATTGCGCGCCCGCCCTCTCTGACGCCGATTTTAATTGGATGCAGGTGTTTCTTGAGTTCGGCGAGTGTTGCGGCGGCAATGGGCTCGGCCCGGAGGCGCGCGTCATGTTCAATCGCCACCCGGTCCTGCCGCAGCGTCCACAAACCCGCTGTCACGAGTACAGCCACAGGCACAAGAATCAGCGCGCCCTGCCAGAGGAAGGTTGGCTTGCGGTGGTGTTGCGGCGCGGTCATGTGCTTTCCATTTGTGCCCAAGCCTACATCCACCGCAAGCCGTAGTTGTCACGGTTTTGCAAAATCTCATGGGAGCGCGGACCGCCGAGTCCGCGCGTCTCCGGGCATGATGAACCGGCTTGGCACGGCATGAACCAAACAATCGCGGCAGGAGGATGCCGTCTTGAAAAACTGGGTGAATGCCCGCTCCTCACGCGTTCATGTCCAATCATCCAATTCCTGCGACTCTCATAATCGCCGTGCAACTCGCGGACAAGGCTGTCCGCGCTCCGCTTACCGGGCGAGCAGCGCGAACATCAGGATCGCCGAGGCGGTACCGTCCATGGTCGGTTCGTTGGACGAGTAATCCTGCATGTCGTCGTGATAGACGGCCACACCTTGAAACGACGCCAGCGGATCCGGTTCGGTGATGGTTACGCCCTTGAGCGATTTGAAAATGCGTTCATAAACCGGCCCGTCCACCAGCCCGCCGCGCACGCTGCGTTTCGTCAGGTGCGTCGTCATCAGGTGGACATCGCGAGGAAACACGCTGCCGATGCCGGTGAACAACGTCGTGCCCCAGGGATTGCGGCCGAGCAGCCAGTCGCGCTGCTTCGCGCTGAATTCATGGTAACGCGTGTCGCCGGTCATGCGCTCGTAAAGTTCGCATTGCGTGACCAGCGCCGCGACAAGATTGGCGGAGCACCAGATGAACGGCACGCCGATGCGGTAGGGATTCGCTTCGCCCGTGCGCACGCAACGCTCGATGCCATCGCGGTAGTAACCGGCAAGAACCTGTTTGAACTTCCGGTCCACCAAACCGTACAGCCGGAAGTGACCGACATTGATGAACGGATAAAACTGGTAGTGGCCGGTCTGCTCCCTGCCCATCCAGTTCTCGTCCGCCGCGAGTTTCGCGTAACGTTTCGCGTCGTCGAGGTAACGCCGTTCGCCCGTGGCGCGAAACATTTCCGCCGCGCCCCATTCCATGTCGTCGGCCCACGTTGTTTCCTCGTAGCGATACGGAGCGCCGTAGGAGTTGCCCTGCTGCACGCCTTCCTTTGCGCGACCAAGTTCGTAAACCTCCCTGCCCGCCTTGAGACAGCGCGCGGCAAAATCCCTTTGCTGCGGATCATCCTTCCAGATGTGAAACGCGAGCGCCATTGCAGCGGCGTACCGTCCAGCGAGATTTGCGACACCTGTTGACACGCTCTTGTATTGCTTCAAGCCCTGCGGCTGGCCGTCGGCGAAATAAACCGGGCGCGCCCCGCCTTTGCCCCAGCCGTAATCCACGGTTTCGTTCTGTGGCAGACGCCAGCCCGCGTGATCGCGGTCATCGGCGACCTGATGATAAAGCTGATCCGGCGCGGGATGGAGTTTGAGCAACCAGTCCAAACCCCAGCGCGCTTCGTCGGCGAGACGTGATGCGTGGTGCGTGGTGCGTGGACTGAGTTCCAGGGCCAGCAGCATCTGCCCTGTGGCGTTGCCGGAGGTGAGCAGATACTTGAGTAAATCACCTGCGTCATGCCAGCCACCGCGAGCATCCAGCGGCGAGCCGTTCGTCAACGGGCCGTAGGCGGTGCGGCCATCGGCTTGATGGCAGTTGGTGTTCAGCCACGGATTGAATCCGCACCGCTGCTGGCGCATGAAGTCCAGAAGTTGAGCGGATAAATCTCCATACGAACCGTTGCCGACCATAAACGGCAACGACTTTGCGTTTCCGATTTTTAGAACGTAACGACCGGGCGTGCGCAGCGACGAGAAGTCCAAGTCTGCATGGTGCCCGAATTGTCCCCAGGTGGCGTTCGTGACGGATTTGGTTTTACCGTGGAAGAACACCAGCCTCTCATCGCGTTCGGAAACGAGTGTGAATTCGTCTGGCAATGGCGCTTTGGAAAACGCGATTGCCAGCTTGGGCTCATTCATGTGCCAACCGACCTGGCTGGCGCGAATGAAGATTTCATCCGCCCGGACGCTGCCAACCGCCAGCAGGGCGATAATGCATAGCGCCTTCACTGTTCTTCCTTCGGTTCAAACAACTCATCCACGCGGACGAATGTATAGCCGCGAGCGGCGAGCGCGTCGAGCAACTCGCCGAAGCGTAGGTGAAATTTGTCCGTGCGCCCAGGGCCGCTGCCAAGATGAAACATCAGGATGAAACCATTCAAGCCGTTTGGGTCTTCGCGTTCGCGCTGGAGGATGCTGTCGAAAATGGCCTGCGAAGAAACGAAGTTGGTCTGACTCTCATGAGTGGCATCCAAACCTGAAAGGGTGCCGGGTGTTGGGGCGATGGGTGTGACGCCTTGTTCCAGTTTCCCTACGGAAAGTTGTAGCCGATCGTACAAGCCGGGTGGAGCAAGGAAGAAATCTTCGAGTCCCTGTTCGATGTGAAGGCCTTCAATCTTGTCGCGCACAGGTTTTGCGGTGGGTTTGGGCTGAGGCGTTTCATCACCGAGTCCGTATCGTGCCCTGAATGCAGCCGCAGCCGCCGTGGCGGCGGGACCGCCAAAAACTACTACGTCTGTGCTCAGATAGCATCCTAGATAATGTTGCTCTGTAAAAAGCTTCGCGGTGAAGGGGTCGAAATCGCGATTGGTTAGAAAATTGTCTGTCAGAAAGAACGAGGCTTTCCCCTGTGGCGATTTGAGTTCATTGAGAAAGACGTCAGCACCCTCGGCAAACGAATCTCCCCACAAGCAGATCGCCACGCACTTTTTGTTTTGCGGGCCGCGAACGAGAAATCCGTTTTGGAATGTGGCGCGTTCGGGAACGCCGTTAGTTCTCCATCTAGCAAGGACTTGGTGAGCTGCTATTCGGATTCCTGCCAAGATATTTGTGTCGCGTTCGGCTCGCGAAAATTCAAAGAGTGTGGCGGATTCCCGGCCATTGAGGTGTTCCACTCTCGCTGCCAATCCACTTCCAGACCAGCGGAATGTCGGGTTGGAATCCGACAACAATTTGGCAGCTAAAGGAAATGCGTATTCAGGGCGAATGGCCTCAATCGCTCTTACAAATGAACTGATGGAAGGTTTTAGCAGCGAGTTACGGCTATACATTACACGCTCCAGATCGGGCAAGGCGGACACCGCATTTGTACCGAAGCAGCCAAGGGCCAGCGCAGCGCAATTTTCCTGTTTTGAATCTCTCGCATTCAACGCACGGATTAAGAGTGGAACAACCTCGGCTGGTCGGTGCTGGAATCTTCCCAGGGCCAGAGTCGCGTCATACCGTACTTCTGAGTCATTGTCGTCGAGCAGTCTGATGATCGCCGCGAGCGCAGCAGGAGAGTTCGTGGCCACGTTGCTCAACACCCACACACATCTCCAGCGTATTTCGTAGTTGGTATGCTTCGTCCCTGCGATCAACACCTCCGTTGACTCACTCCCAATTCCCCAAAGACACTCGATAGCCGTTTGCCCCGAGTTCGTGTCGTTCATCAAAGCAACGAGCGATGGAATGGCTGGCGCACCCTCCTTTCCGAGCGCATGAAATCCAGCGACGGCCAACTTATGAAATTCCGCCGCCGAAGTGATCTTGAACTCGATGACCTCCTGCTTCCGTGCCAATTGCATCAATGCCTCCTTGGTAGCTGAATCTTTTGCGGAGACGTAGTTAAGCAGTCTTGGAATCGCTCGCGTCCCAATGGCGCGAATTGCGGTCCGGGCTTCAGGGTCGGTTTTCTCGTCTTCTTCAGGATTTCCGTATTGAACAATCCACTCCGTTAGTTTGCTCCCGTCATACTGCGGCTCACGTGAACGGAGCACGAGCCACGCGATAAAAGCAATCGCGACGACGACCAGGAAGGCAATGATGTTGCGGGAACGCAGGTTCATGCTTGAAACAATTGTCCTCTTGTTAGACCACGCCGCGAGAAAAATGTTTTGCCGGGCTTCGCCAATCCTCTTCGTCATGGACAGGCGCGAAGCGCTTCTGACGGAGCGCGACCGGTCCCCGGTCACAGCGCGTGAACACCACGGCGAGCAATGGAAAACCTGGACACCTCATCGTGTGCGCGAGCGCTGCGGGCGAGGGACCGCCCGCGCTCCTACCGGGATCCCCGGCCAACCGGCCCGCCGAAATTCGGGTCGCGCGGCGGACGGAGCATTTCATCCACGCGCACAAACTCATAACCTTTGCTCCCGAGCGCGTCCATGAGTTCGCCAAGGCGTGCGTGAAATTTATCCGTTCGGCCCGGCCCGCTTCCGATGTGAAACAGGAGAATGAAACCGTTCAGGCCATGGGGGTCTTCCTGTTCTCTTTTGAGCACGCTGTCAAAGATGGCCTGCGATGAAACAAAGTTTGTTTCTGCTTCACCCGTGTAGTCGGCGTTGGATCGCGTGCCGGGCGTGTAGTTGATGAGCGTCCATCCGCAGGTGCGTGTCCAGTCGGCAATGTCGCGGTTGTAGTGCTCGAAGGGCGGAAGCAGGTAGCGGGATCGGCGGAAACCGGGCTGTTGTGCGTCCGGAATCCTGGAGACGTTTGCGAAAAGGTCCTTTTGAAATTCGTGCTCGGTGACGAGGTTGGTCCGCGCGGCGTCCCACGAGCAGTAAAGCAGATGCTGATCGGAGTGCGGCCCCAGATGGTGGCGTTCGCGCTGGATGCGACTAATGATGCTTGCAAATGCGCGATTGGTGAGAAATTCGCCCGTGAGAAAGAACGAGGCGCGAGACTGATGGTTTGTCAGAGTTTCGAGAATCGTCTCAGCGCCCTCGCCAAATTCGTGTCCGGTGAAGGCAAGTGCGATTCGTTTCCGATCCACCGGCCCGCGAATGATGGCCCCGTCCCGCATCTCGCATTGCACACGCACGACCGCGAGACGCGCAACGCGGCGAAGGTCTTCCTCCTTTGATTCGGCGATTTCCCGCAACATCGGCAACGCGGAAATGGCATCCGTGCCGTATCCGGACAACGCAACAATGGCATTGCGTTTCACCGGCGCGTAGCTGTCCTTGAGACACTCGATGAGCGCGGGCACGGCGATGGCGGATTCCATTCCGATCTGGCCGATGGCGTTGGCGGCGTTTGCACGGACTTCTTTTTCATTTGCCTGCAGGGACTTCACAAGCAGCGGGACGGCTGCGTGGGCGTGACTGCGGAAATTGCCGACGGAAAACAGCGCGCCTTCGCGCAGAATCGCGTCGTCGTTGGTGAGGGCGTGAAAAATCACCGGCATGGTCTGTGGGCTGCCGATGGCCTGGAGCGCGTTGATCGCGTAATAGGCATTCTCCTTGTCCGGGCCGGTGACGAGCGCCTGAAGTTCAGGGATCGCCGGCTCGGCAACGCGACCAAGCGCTAGGAATCCGCTCACGGCAAGTTCACGCCGGGCGTCTGCAAGGACAGGGAGATAATTGATGTCGCACTTTTCGTAGAGCCAGTGGACGGCGTCGGCCTTCCATTGCGGATCGCGTGCCCGAAGCGATTTGAGCAAAAACGGAATGGCATTGGTGCCGATGCAATTGACGGCGAAACGCGCGGGTTGGTGTCGCTCCGCGAAACCCGATCCGGCGACAGGCAATTCGCGCAGCCAGTCGCTCAGGCGTCTGCCTTCGTGTTCAGGCTCGCCCGGTGAAAAGGTGCCGAGCGCGGCAAACAGGATGATCACCGGCAGCCCGATACCGAGCGAGATGCGCCAACGGGATTTCATCGTGACAGGATTCTCGCGAAAACCACCGCGTCTGCGAGAAAAATCAGTGGTGAAGCCAGGAGCGCGGACCGCCGAGTCCGCAAGTTTTCAAATCTCGGTTGCTTCTAGCGATACGGCTGATGCAGTTCCACGGGCGCGGGCTTTTTCTTCGTGCGCATGCGGATGTTCAGCGCCTCCACGCCCACCGAGAACGCCATGGCAAAGTAGATGTAACCCTTGGGAATCTCCTTGTGGAAACCCTCCGCCACCAGTGCGCAACCGATGAGCATGAGGAAACTCAGCGCCAGCATTTTCAGCGACGGATGCTTGTGGATGAAATCGCTGATGCGTCCGGCGAAGAACAGCATGAACACCAGCGCGAGCATCACCGCGGCGATCATCACGCCCAGCTTGTTCGCCATGCCGACGGCGGTAATGACAGAGTCCAGCGAGAACACAATGTCGAGCAGGAGAATCTGAAAAACCACCGCCGCGAACTTTGGTGTAACGCGGCTGGTGACTTCGCCTTCTTCGCCCTCCAGCTTTTCGTGGATCTCATTGGTGCTTTTCCAGAGCAGAAAAAGCCCGCCGAAAAGCAGGATTAAATCCCGGCCCGCCACTGGGTGCGGCGCGTGGAGTATCCCGAATGTCGGAATCTCGAACAACGGCTTGGTCAATCCCACCAACCACGCCAGGCAACAGAGCAGCAGGACGCGTGTGACAAGCGCAAGCATGAGTCCGGTCTGCCGCGCCCTGGCCTGTTGTTCCTGCGGCAGCTTGCCTGCGAGGATGGAAATGAAAACGATGTTGTCTATGCCGAGGATGATCTCCAGCACGGTCAGCGTGAAGAGACTGATCCAGATTTCAGGTTGAGTGATCCAATCCATAACAGCTCGAATGGTTGTAGAGTGCAGTGTAAAACTCAAACTCAATGACCAAAGAAAAATGCGGCTGGATTGTAGTATCCAACCGCGTAGGGTGACGAAGTATCGCAGCAGTTCCTACTGGCTGTTCAAGACATCCACCAGTTGACGCAGCCGCCCGTAATCGCGCCGGTTAAAACCGAATGCGATGCGCTGGAGATCCAGATGATCGTTATCCTCGCGCTCTTCGGCGGTCGGCTCGATGCGTTTGATCGGCGAATCCGTGATGAGGTCGGCAAAGTCCTCGTTCATTGCCTCGATCGCAGATTCGGTCGGCGCGTGATTGAGCCGGATGATGAACAGGTCCTTCACGAACCGCGTCGAGTGGAAGTTGCGATAAAACCGCGTCACAATCCTCACCGCCTCGTCCGCGTTGTCCGTAATGCGATAAAGATTCAAGTCATCGGGAGAAATGAGCGCGTCGCGCAACAGATGTTCGCGGACATGTTTGTCCCAGGTCTTCCAATATGTTCCGCCGGGTTTGTCCACGAGTACGAGCGGCATGAGCTGGCTCTTGCCGGTTTGCATGAGCGTGAGTGCTTCGTAGCCTTCGTCCATGGTCCCAAAGCCGCCCGGAAACAACACGATGGCGTCTGAGTGCCGGATAAAAATGAGTTTGCGTGTGAAGAAATACTTGAACGTGACGAGCTTCTTGTCTTCTCGGATGACGGGGTTTGCCGTTTGTTCCCAAGGCAACCGGATGTTGACGCCAAAACTATTCTCCGGCCCGGCACCCTCGTGTCCTGCCTGCATGATGCCCGGCCCCGCGCCGGTGATGACCATGAAACCCGACTTCACAATCTTCTGACCGAACTCCACGGCTTGCTGATATTCCATCTTGGTCGAACCCGTCCGCGCCGATCCGAAGATGGTGACCTTGCGCGTCTTTGCATACGGCGCGAAGAGCCGGTAGGCATAGCGCAATTCACGCACGGCTGTCTGGATGACCCGCACGTCACCGGTGTCCTTGACGTCCGCGAGAATCTTCAACGCATTCTCGATGATGTCCGCCACGGCTTCCTCGTTGTAGCCGCCGCCCTTGAAGGCGATGAGTTCCTGAATCCGCCGTTTCAACTCCGGATCCACCGGAGGCTTGTCTTGCTTTTGCATGGCCCGGCGAGAATAGCTGCGACGGTCGCAAATGCAATCATACAGCAAGCATCCGAAGGTTATTCCAGCGGCAAAGTGCCGAATTGAGCGTATCCGCGCTGTGACCGAATCGTAAGCGCATATGCGATGTCAGGCAGGTCCGCATCCTTAAACCCGAACCAAATTGCGTATTCCTTGCCTGGCTCCAAATAATCCTTCGGCAAGCCTTGTAAAAACATGGTTTGCGTATGAGGGAACCGTTGTTTCAACTGCGGATAATTAGAAACCGAAAGCCGGCTGAAATTTCGAAAGCCCTTCATTCTTCCTGATTTTGGAACAATGTACCATTCGAAGTCCGCAGTGGAAAAATCTTTCTGCACCTCTGTCTTCGCAAGTATGTGCATCCATTGGAGATCACCATCCAACCATTCCGGAGTTGTAAAACTGAATCCGCAATAATGGCGACCCTGGTAGTCGAACATATTGCTTGTCACTGGCAAACGCTGTAGCTTCGCCAATTGTGGACCGTCTCTTTCAAATCGGACGGGGATGAACTTCTCGAACTGTTCTTGAAAAAACTCGCGACGTTTGCGCTCTTCATTCTCCTCTGGTTCGAGGGTTGGAGGTGCTGATACAACCGGCTTTGTTACGATTGTCGGAACAACGGTCTGATCGGGGATGGCGGGAGTTTTTTCTGGTTCCGCCAGAATTCTGCGGGCACGCTCCGCCTGATCCTGCCGGTCGCCCGCCACAACCTCGGCCAACAGTTTTCTCCCTTGTTCCCTGGAACTGGCCCGAGGCAGCGTGAGCATCGCCGCACCTAGATCGCACTTGGCTTCCATGTCGTTTGGGTTTTCGGCTACGGCTTGATTCAGACTAAGCCAGTCATCCGGCCGCTTTGGTGAAACGGCCATTTGATCACCGGTATGAGCAAGGGCCTCTGCTCTTGCCAAGTAAGCCTTGCCAGCCCTCGCATACTTGGTGTCATCCGATTCCGCGAGTTCGCGAAGCAACGCTTTTCCGCGTTCCCGCCTGGCTGGCTCTGGATCACTGAGCAATGCGGCCCCCAGCATCGTTTTTGCTTCGAGGTTTTTTGGGTCGCGCAGAACGGTTCGTTCGTATGTCGCGATGGATGCGTTACGATTATCGAGACCTTGCTTGCGTTGTTCGAGCTGCTGTTTGTAGGAGTCCCATTGAGTCTTCGTAGGGGAAATCCTTGGCTGGAACGGCGACCGGCGAGTGGCAAGTTCCATCCCACGAGCGGCCAAAAGGTCGGCTTCGGCATTCGGCGTAGCTGACGCGACAAGATTTGTATTAGCCAGCGTGCGCGACACAGTTGCTATAATGGCGCGTTCAATTTCTTCCCCGGCTGCCTCGGTCAAACGAATGATCTGTTCCGGCCCGCCGATTTTTTGAATCCGCAACCCCACGCTAATCTTGCCAGGCGCACTTTCGACCCACTCGCATCCACCGTCCACCAGCCAGAACGCAGCTTGTAGTTTAACCCGTCCTTCAGGATGACCTGTCAGACCCGCTGTTTCCAGCCGCCGCTCTTCAAAGATGGGGCCGACCGCCGCGATTTCTGCGACGCCAAACCCAACTTCGAGAAAATGCTTTTCGATCAGGGCTGGGATACGCCGCGACCAATCATCACGTTTGGGTGCTAGCTCTGGATTCATGTCCACGAACGGCCCCATGGCAATAAACTGCCGCCCTTCCGGCTTGGTGCCAGCCTTTTCAAGGAACGCTGCGATGCCTACGATGGTGTTTGTGATTACGCCGGATTCGTAAGGCGCTACATTGAGATCAAGCACCACTCCACTCCGGACGTCTATGACTTTGGTCCAGACGTGCGTCCTTCCCCCTACCTGCACAAATGAACCGCTCACCAGCCAGTCACAAGACAGCACATGGCCAAGTTTGGCCACAGTGTCGCGCGCAACCAATCCGGAAGCAGTAAGGTTCAATTCGCTCCAGACTGACTGGACTTTTTCACGTTCGACCATCTGAAATCTAGGCATGTGCGACAATTCCGCCAACAATAACTCCGGAAAGGACTGACTGGCCTGACGCAGGTAGTCGTTACCGACTGGCGCGAAGTACGGCCCGACAGCAACCCGCAGCACCTTCGATTCTGCGCCAAACGATCCGGAAACATTTGTTAAGATCAAGAGGCTCAGCCACCAAACTCGCGTTGAGAACAGTATGTTGCGCATAATTGTTGGCCGAATAGTTGCATTACTTGGTGTCCGTCGCTGAACCGCCAGCCAGCTTGGTCGCCATGCGCGACGCCAATTCAGCGGCTGCGTTCTGTAAAGCCGTCTTAGCTGCGGTTTGTTCTGTGATATCAACGACCACACTGGTTTCCCGGTCCACCTTGACAATTGTTCCGTCTTCGCGATTTTGCGCTTTCAATTCCACGCGCGCTTTGCAGGAAATGAGATTGCCTCGCCGCACCCCGAACGCACTGAAAGCCTCACCCGTAATTTCAATGTCGGGTTTCTGTGATGATTTTTCATCCACCAACTGGAAACCTGCTTGCTGGAGAATCATCGCCAGTTCAGTCTGCGCAGCGGGATCAACAACCTGACCGCCGAAGTGCTGTTCTGGAATTCGAACGGAAATGATTGGGAGCTTGGTGACTTTAAGTAATTTCTTGATGGCATCCACACGGTCTTCACGGGTCGGTACTTTCGCGATCAGCGTGTCTGTTTTCGCAGCTACGGTAGCGGAAATCTTCCGAGCCAACTCCGAAACAAGATCGTCGAGCGATCCACTCGCCGAACCTTTGCTCACCTCGCCGTAAACGCGGCTTGTTTCTGTGCCAATGACTTTCGCGACCAACATCAGATCACGGTCAACTTTGAACACCCTTCCCGTGACCAAAACCTTCGCTCCCGTGAGATGGCCGACTTTTGCCGCCGACTCTGTTGAGACAGTACCGGACAATCCAAGCTCCTGTTCGCCGAGGGCTTTCTCCAATTCGGCCCTCTCGACCAGGATCAGATTGGGATCGGCGGACAAATGAGCATTGAGGAGCGTGGCAACTTTCGCACCGAGGTCCTTCACAGACTCTTCCTTCGATTCGAAATCGAATATGGCCAAGCTGGGTGGCGCGGTGTTGGCGCAAACTGAGATTGTTGCCGCCAAAAGAGCGGTGGAGAGGAGTTTGGTGATCGTACATTTCATAGGTTTTGGTTCGGTTGGTGAGAGATGCTAGGGATCGTGTGGCAGTTCGAGTTGCTTCCTTCCGGTGGCCAGTTCGGCAAGGTGAACGAGATTCAATTGGGCGCGAGGTGAATCTGCCAGGTCAGTAACTGTGGTCGCTGCGGCGACGACAATCCTTCCGGAGACTTCACTTACCACGTATGCTTCGGGCAGCGATTCGAACTGACGGAATGCAGCCGGTTGAATCCACACTATCGCACAGCCACTAGCAGCCTTCTTCTTCAATACTGCTGCCAGACCCGCCGGACGGCTCTCGACACTCATCGGTGCAATCACGATCAACTGGGCATCCGCACCAGCCACGTCCTCAGCCTCCTTCAGTTCCAGCGTTGGAACTGAACGGAGCGCGATTTTGAACCGACCTTCCGGATCGAGCAACGCCAGGCGTGATTCCCCGGCTAATACCACCAGTGCCTTCAAGAGTTCGTCGGGGAAAGCATTGACTTGGATCGTCCCAATCTTCCTATCGCCGTCGTAAAAAACAACCCGAAACGCGGTCTCGCCTCGAACCGCAGGAAGTTCGATGTTGAAAGATTCCAACACCGTTTGATCTGGAGCTAGAGCAAGCCTTTTCCAGTTTCGGACTTCCCCAAGCGGCAACAGAGTGCTCCCGCTGGCTTGATATATCCGGAGCCGTAGGTTTGCCTCCGCTGGTTGTGCTTCCGAATTGTGGAAATACGCATGGACTATTCGCTTTCCATTTCCAAAGACTGACGGCGTCACTCGATCAGGAATGATTTCGACTGCTCTTAGTGTCCCGTTTAGCAACACAAATCCGAGCGATCCAGTCAGGAGCAGGCCGACTATGCGGTGGAGATTTGTTTTTGTCACAAGCTATCAATTGAAAAGCAAAGCATGCGCCAACTTCGGGTACTGAGTCCGGCAGAACCGGTTGCCACAATGAGTCTGGTCGTCAGCGTTCCGTTCGTAAACGCCATGAACAAAGCGACGATGACAACCAATAACCCTTCTTGCCACCTGAGATGAACGCCAACACCTTAGTCAGCACGGTCCGGGGTGTTTTTCTTTAACCAACGCAACCAACAAGTCCATCCATGCGCTACTTGATGAAGCAAAAACTGTTTTGTTTTGGCGACGACTTCGCCATCAAAAATGAGTCCGGACAGGATGTCTTCTTTGTGGATGGAAAGGCGTTCAGCTTCGGCGACAAATTGTCGTTCCAGGACACGAAAGGCAACGAGTTGGCCTTCATCCGCCAGAAGCTTCTTGCGTGGGGGCCGACCTATGAAATCACCCGCGATGGCAAATTGATTGCCGTTGTTAAGAAACATCTCTTCACCCTCTTTCGCTGCAAGTTCACGGTGGATGTGCCGGGGCCAGATGATCTGGAAGCACAAGGAAGCTTCATGGACATGGAATACAAATTTGAACGCGACGGCCGAACTGTGGCCGAGGTCTCGAAGCGCTGGTTTGCATTGAACGACACTTACGGTGTGGACATCCATGACGACGAAAATGACGTGCTCATTCTTGCCGCAACCGTGGTCATTGACATGGTTTGCCATGCCGACACCAAACGACACTGAACGAATTCAAGCGCTGCAATTGGAATCAACGGGGCCTGCGCGCAGCGTTAGCTTAACGTCCCTGCGCCGATACGCGGTAAAAGGCGCGGGATGGTGGGGTCGGATCGGTCAGACTCACCACGGCTTCGTTCGTGTGAACTTGTCGCACGTAGTTGGTCACCTCCGTCCAGTTCGGCGCGGTCAGACTTGCAGAACGATGGAGGCTGTAGGCGATGCCGAGTTGTTCGGGCACGGAAACTTTCAACGTGTTGGATGCTGCGGTCGTGTTCATGATCACGGGCGTGCCCGGCGGATTGTGCCATGCAGCCATGCGATTCGTCAGTCCGACGTAAGCGGCGATTTGCGACGCGGTGAGGTTGGTAAGGCTGTTCGGAAATCCAAACAGGTTGGTGTGTTCGTAAGGGTCGGTTTGCAGATCGAACAGCCCTTGCAGGCCAATTTCGAGTTGGATGACCTTGTAACGCTGACCGCGCGCGGCAACACCGCGTAGTTGTTCAGGAATGATGCTGCCGAAGTTCTCCATCAGAATCACATTCTCCGCGGGATTCCACGGTTCATTGCGCACCACGGCGGCAAAGCTCCGGCCATCGAACACCATGTTCGTCGGCATGGTGTTCGCCAGGTTCACGCCCGCCATTTCCAGCAGCGTGACCGGAACATCCACTGCGTGAATCACCGCGTCCGTCCAGCGGTCCGTGCCGACGACTCCCGCGCCGGTGATGAACATCGGCAGGCGCACGCCGCCTTCGGTCAACGTGCCTTTGCATTGCTGGCTGAGGTAGGGAGATTGAATCGTCGCGCCCGGCGTGCCGTTGTCGCCGAGGAACACGACCATCGTCTCGGCGAGATTGATGTTCGTCAGGACGCGGCCCATCTCGGTGTCGAGCGCTTCGATCATCGCGCGGAAATACGGTTTGGGATCATTGGCGATGTCCGCTTCATTGGTGGATAGCGAACCGTAACTGTGCAAATTATTTGGCGGCACATGCAGAGGCGCATGCGCGGCCTTGAGTGCGAACCAGAGAAACCACCGGTTCGTTCCCTGCGCCGTGATCCAATTGATCGCGTCCGTGGCGTTGTCCGACGTGCAGTAATTGGTGTTGTGCAGCGTGGTGACGCCGTTGACGGTTTTTTCCCAGTCGTAATAACTCGTGAGTTCGCCCGCAAGAAAACCGGAGTAATGACTCCAGCCGCCGATGAGGTTTGGATCAATCGCGTCGGCGCTCAGATGCCATTTGCCGACGTGCGCGTAACGGAAACCAAGCTGCGGATTCGCCGCGAACGCCTTGGCGATGGTGAAATCGCGCGGTGAAAGATAGGGATCATGCGGTTCATCAATCGCCGCGCCGATGCCGGTGCGGAAACCATATCGCCCCGTGAGCAGGCACGACCGCGTGGGCGAACAGGACGGGTAACCGTAGCAGTTGCGAAACCTCACGCCTTGGGCGGCGAGCGCGTCAATGTTCGGAGTCGCGGCGAAACTCGTGCCGACGGTGTTGGTGTTTGAGAACGAGAATGCGTCTGTGCCGGTGTCGTCAGCGAGGACAAAGAGGATGTTGCGTGGCTGAGACTGGGCTGAAACGTTTGTCGGCAACAGTGCCGCAGCAATAGCCAGCAAAATAAATACGCGCCCAAGGAATCTGAGTTTCATACGGGACGCGGCAACTAAAGCATGAAACCCGGCGCTGGTAAAGTGCTCAATGGCACGTCCCGATTCTTACAGTCATTGGTATGGCGCGCGCCTAAGCACCCACAGCCTTCAACCAGAAGTGAGCCATCAATGCCGCGCCCGCCGAGCTTGGATGCACGCCGTCGCCGGCCCAGTGTTCCGGCGGCGCGAACTTGATCGCGGCGTCGAACATCGCCTGAAACGGGACGAACGTGGCGTGATGTTTATCCGCCACCCGTTTCGCGGCGGCGCGATACTTGTCGAACTCGGGAAACCATTTGTCCGTCACCGCGCCGCAACGCAGGACGAACGGTTCGCATACCACCAGCGTCACTTTCGGCAAAGCCTTCTTCGTCCGCTCGACCAGCGCGTGATAATCGCGTTCGTAAATTTCCACCGTACCCTTGTAGTTGAGATTGGGATCGAGCGAATGCCAGATGTCATTCACACCGATCAAAATGCTCAACACGTCCGGCTTTAGGTCGAGGCAATCTGTCTGCCAGCGTTCCGCAAGCTGGAACACCTTGTGCCCGCTGATGCCGCGATTGAAAATTCGCAACTCGTCCGCCGGCCTGTCCACCAGCAATTGCCCCGCTGCCAGCCACGCATAGCCATTACCTAGACCGGGTTGGTTGTTCGCAACGTCGGCCTTCTGCTTGTCGCGACTGCGCCCGGCATCAGTTATCGAATCGCCTTGAAACAGAATCACCTCGCCTTTGGCGACCTTTACCTTGGTTTTGCGGGGCAGAATCGAGGCTTGTGCATCCGTACAGATGGACAGACTGGCCAGCGCGGCAGCGCTGATGGCGGAAGCCTGGAGAAAATTTCGGCGGTTGAACTCGTTCATATATTGCCGCTCAAGTTACGCAAGCCACCGCTTTTGGAAAGCCTCGATTCACCGATCTCCTCCCGCTTGCGACCAGAAGCGGTTGAGGCGGAAAGAAAGTTGAAACAATCCCGGCACCTGACGGGTCATATAACTGGGTGATGTTCGCGCCTGGCAACGCGCCAGTCTCGAAGTGTCGCCAGAAACCTTGATACAAACCATGAAAACGAACCTGTTCATCCTGTCGAAAGCACCCATCATTGGCGCAGCATTGCTCGCCCTTGCCGTTGTTACGGCTTCTGCCGAAGTCGAAGACAAGATCACCAAGTCTTTCCAGGTTCCGCCCGGCGGCCAGCTCGTCGTCGCGGTGGATCGCGGCGCCATTGAGATCAAGACCGCCGACCGCGAGTCGGTGGATATTGAAATCAGCCGCAAGGCGGGCGGAAGCCGGACAAAAGCCGAAAAGATCCTCAAAGACCATGTCGTCACCACCACCCAGGACGGCAACAAGGTGGAAGTCCGCGGCGAGTATAAGGGCGCGAATTCATCGGGTTGGTTTGGTCGTTCCCCGGAGTTGCAGGTGAAATTTCTCGTCACAGTTCCCCGCAAATTCGACGTGGACCTCAAGACTGCGGGTGGCAGCGTCAAAGTGGCCGGAGTAAACGGCAAGGTGCAGGCCCAGAGTTCCGGCGGAAGCCTGAATTTCGCCAACATTGAAGGGCCGTTGTCCGGTCACACCAGCGGCGGAAGCATTACCGTCACCG
>JABFSR010000265.1 GCA_013140495.1 Verrucomicrobiota bacterium | reverse complement strand
ATGCCTTCCCGTTCGGTGAGTTGCGTGCGCGAAACGCTGCCCGCCACCAGCGCATTGTTGCCGGCAATCTCCTTTGCGATTTTCACGGCGGCGGCGTTGATGCGTTCGGTGTCCGCGCCGTAGCCCGCGCGGTTGAGTTTTTCACGCGTGCCAAAAAAAGTAAGCGCCTGGATCACCTCTGCGCCTGCATTCACAAATTCGCGATGCAGCTCGCGCAGCGCGTCGGGATGTTGGATGGCAACCTCGGGCGTGAACTGGCCGCTGCCTTTGCCTGTGCCAACCTTCTCGCGGCGCGAACCGCTGTCCACGTAACCGCGGCGTTCGAGTTCGATCAGATAACCGCCGTCTCCGAGGACAACGCTTTCTTTCAGCAACGCGGTAATTTTTTTCATGGCAAGAGTTGGTTTCCGGGTAGAATCGCAGTTTGAGTTGGATCGTTTGCTGGCGTTTCGTAGGAAAGCGCGACCACGGAAACCAGCGCCAGCGCTATTCCTATGGCTTCGCGCGTGGCGATGTGTTCGCCAAGGAGAATGGCAATGGGCACGCTGATCACGGGATAGAGCGCCGTCAGCGGTGTAACGATGGAAGCTTTGCCCTGATGAGCAAACGCCGCGAGCACGGCGAGGTTGCCCAGCGCGAGGAAAAACCCCTGCGCGATGACCAGCAGCCAGGTCTTGGATGTGATCACCGCAGGCAGCGGTTCCTGCACGAGAAAGAACACACCAAATGGAATGAACGCTCCCAGAAACCACAACGTGGATGATTCGGCGGAGACATGGTTCGTCGAAAGCTTTTGCAGAAACCCCGCCGCACCCCAGAGCGCGATGGGCACGAGCGCAAGCATCAGCCAGCGGGACAGCAAACCTTCCTCCCCTGGCACGTTGAAAAAGTAAATTGCGACCAGTGACACAATCGCACCAATGAACTGAATCCGGTTGAGTCGCTCCTTCAGAAACAGAATTCCGAGAAGAATGGTCACCAGCGGATAAAGCATTGTGAGTGGAATGATGACAGCCGCCTTGCCGCCGCGACTGAGCGCGTCGTAATAGACAACGTTGCCAAGACAGGAAACCGCGCCGCTTGCCAACGCGTAGAGAATGCCGTGACGACGGTTGCCTGGAGTGGAAAATCGCCTGGAGAATCCGATTGCCAGCATGACCGGCAGAATCCCGAGCGTGGACAGCGCCTGATTGTGCGCACCGGACAGCGCCTTGCCGATCGGCTTGGCCATGATCGCCCAGATGCCCCAGGAAAGGAGAGCCAGCACACACCATCGCAGCCATCGGGGCATCATGCGCGTAATCCAGAAATCCCAGGCTCACAAGCTGCGGTCGCCGTGGGACAGCCACAGGTTTCACCTCCCAGCGACTTGTTCAGTCGAAAGCAATTTGCAATGCGCTTCATGTTGGAGATCGCATCTTAAGGAGAAAATCACCCGGCTCAATGGCCTGTTTTTGGGGGTCATCGCTGGAACTTCCTGGGGAGGAGAAACGCCCTGCCCGGGATCCGAGCGTGCCTGAAACAAAGTATTGTGAACCCAGCCATCTTCCGATATTGAATTCCAAGTTATCCCTGATCAACTCCAGCCAAAGTTTTCACAACCATGACCGAACCAACTTCATCGAACTCACCCGGTGCAATGAGTGATCAGGATTTAGCCGGAGGCAAAAAAAACTTCACCCGGGACAAGGCATACGAACGCTGGCGCTGGCAGATATTCAGCATCACCTGGCTGGCCTATGCCGGATTCTATCTCACGCGCAAAAGCTTTTCGGTGGCGAAAAACGAATTGAAAAAAGTGGACGTTATGGGACTGACGAAGGGCGACATGGCCTGGATTGAAGGCGCAAATTCAGTCGCCTACGCCATGGGACAGTTCTTGTGCGGTTCACTGGGAGACAAGTTTGGCACGCGAAAAATCATTCTGATCGGCATGCTCGCGTCCGTTACGACCGCGCTTGCGATGGGCTTCGCCAACAGTGTGCTGATGATGGGCGTGCTCTTCGGGATACAAGGCTTGTGCCAATCCAGCGGTTGGTCGCCACTGGCCAAAAACCTCGGTGAATTCTTTTCGCAACGGGAACGCGGCACGATCATGGGATTCTGGTGTACGAATTATGCGCTCGGCGGTTTCATCGCTTCGACGCTGGCGGGCGTCGCCGCGCAAAAGTTTGGCTGGCGCTTCGCCTTCTTCGTGCCGGCGGGTGGACTGTTGATCATCTGGGTGCTCTTTCTTTTGTTTCAACGCAACCGACCGGAAGACGTGGGCCTGCCACCCATTGAACAATATCACGCCGAGCCAGAGGCCGTGCTCGATGCGCGCGAAACTCCAGCCGAAGAGCCGGAGGGTTCGTGGAAAGTCGTGGGTGAAGTAATGCGCAACAAAATGGTCTGGCTGCTGGCTCTGGTTTATTTTCTGGTGAAACCGACGAGGTATCTGATTCTTACCTGGTCGCCCGTTTACATCAATGAACTGCTCGGCACCGGTACCGCAAGTTCAGGATTTCTCGGGAGCATGTTCGATCTGGCAGGACCGGTGGGCACGCTGGCGGGCGGCATAATTTCGGATCGTTTATTCAAATCCAAGCGCATGCCTGTCTGTGTGATTGCCTTGTTTTGCACGGCGCTGGCAATGGTCACCTTCCGGTATCTTCCCCATTCCCGTCTGGCGGTAGGCGTCGGGATGTTTGTCATCGGCTTTCTCGTTTTCATTCCCGACTCGCTCGTGAGTGGTGCGGCAACGATTGATTTCGGGACGAAGAAAGGCGCTTCCACAGCCAGCGGCCTCGTCAACGGGTGTGGTTCCATTGGTCAGATCTTCGGGGTCACACTTCCTGGCTGGGCGGGCCAACTTGTCGGCCAAGGCCACGACATCTGGAATCCAATCTTCCTGTGGCTGGGAGTTGCGTTGGCGCTGGCGGGCTTGCTTCTGATGCCGCAATGGAATCGCCTGCCCCCCACGGCCAAGTCCTGATTCACAACAACCTCATCGCCTTGATCTGGCCGCGCACCGGTTCCTTCACACCATGATCTTTTCGTTTTTCGGATCGAATGGCGGCTCAAGTATGGCTTTGGCGGGGTATTGTTTGCCCGCGAAATCTATCGTGTATTTGCCGCCGGTGACAAACTCGGGTGTGATGACTTCGTCGTGTTTCACGTAGCCGAACGCGAGCGCGCGGCCAAGGGTGAAGCCATAGTAGCCCGAGGTGGTCGTGCCCATGAGTTTGCCGTCGCGGAAAATTCGCTCGCCGCCCCAGAGCATCGCGTCGGGGTCTTCCACCACGAAGGAGGCGAGGCGGCGTTTGACACCAGTCGCTTTTTGTTTGAGGAGCGCTTCCTTGCCAATGAAGTTGGTTGCCTTGTCGAGTTTCACCATGAAACCCAGCCCCGCTTCGTAGGGCGTGTCGCCTATGGAAATCTCAGCGCCCCAGGCGCGGTAGGCTTTTTCCATGCGCAGCGAGTTGATCGAATAGAAGCCCGCATGAGTCAGGTCGTATTTTTTGCCGACCGACTGGACGGCGTCGAACACTCCCTGAATCTGATCCATGCGCGCGTGCAGTTCCCAGCCGAGTTCACCGACGTACGTGATCCGGATCATGAGGACGTTGGTGTTGGCGAGGCTGTGCCATTGAGCGGAGCTGAACGGAAAGGCTTTGAGCGAGAGGTCGGCGTCGGTCAGTTCGTTGAGCAGCTTGCGCGAGTTCGGCCCCATGACACCCACCACGCCGTAGGCGTGAGTCACGTCCGTGATCGTGGCGTCCTCTTCCGGCAAAATGTGTTTGTGAATCCAATAAAAATCCCGCGTCGGTTGGGCCGAGCCTGTGACAATGTAGTATTGGTCCTCAGCGATCCGCGCGAAACAGAGGTCGGACTCGTAGCCGCCCCGCGTATTGAGCATCCCGCTGTAGAGGAACTTGCCGACGGGCATGTCTGCGTTGCCTGGTGAGAGGCGGTCCAACACGCGAGCGGCGTCACGCCCTTTGAGGATGAACTTCGTGAATGAAGATTGATCCCAGGCCGCGACATTCTCGCGCGCGGCGCGATGTTCGGCAGCGAGGCAATCCCACCAATTCTGGCGACCGAAGGAATAGTCCATCGCCGGCTTGACGCCGTTGCGCAGGAACCAAGTTGGGCGTTCGATAGCCATCTTGCTGCCGTGGAAAGCGCCGAGGGCGTTGAGGCGATCGTAGAGCGGGCTTTTGCGTGTGCCGCGGGCGCTTTCCAACTCGTAATTCGGCCAGGCCATCCGATATTGCAGACCGGGTGTCTCCGTCACACGCGCGCGACGGAAGTCGCGGTTGTTTTGGAACGGCGAAAGGCGGCGGATGTCCACGCCCCACAAATCGTAGGGCTGCTCGCCCGCCAGAACCCATTGCGCCAGCACGTCGCCTGCGCCGCCGGCGTAGGCGAGGCTGTGGCCGTTGAAGCCCGCCGCCACGAAAAGTTGATCCACTTCCGGCACTTCGCCGATGATGAAGTTCGTGTCCGGCGTGAACGTCGCCGGGCTGTTGACCATTTTGTCGAAGCGATCCGACCCGAGCGCAGGGACGCGGTGTTGCGCCGCTTTGATCGCGTCGGCAACGTAACTCCGATCCTCGGACAGCGGTTTGGCGGCGAAGTCGGCTGGGATGGGGTCAATCAAACACGGCTTGCTCTTTTTCGGGAACGCGCCGAGCACGATTTGCCCGCTGTCATCGGTGCGAAAATAAATCGCCGCATCCGGATCGCGCACGCACGCTAGCTCCGCGCTTGCGCCCGCGACGGCTTTCGAGACGAGGTAAGGATGCTCGACCGGATACACGGGCACATTCGCGCCGCATTGCAGAGCGAGTTGGCGCGACCACATCCCGGCACAGAGAACAACCTGCTCGGCGGCAATTTCGCCCTGCGTAGTTGCAACACCGACCGCGCGGCCGTCTTTGCGCAGAATGCCCGTGACGCGCACACCGGTCACGATGGTCGCGCCGCGCTGTTCCGCGCCTTTGGCAAGCGCGAGTGCGGCTTGCTTTGCATCCACACGGCCATCGGCTGGCAACCACATGGCGCCGCGAATATCGTTCGTATCAAGCAGCGGCCATTTTTGTTTCGCTTCGTCCGCGGTGATGAGGTTGACATCCAGTCCCGACGCCTGCGCCAGAGGCGCGGCGCGGCGATACTGAATCATGCGCGCCTCCGTCTGCGCCAACACGAGCGAGCCGACCTGTTTCCAGCCGGTGGCGATGCCGGTTTCCTTTTCGAGCGCCGCATAGAGTTTGGCGCTGGCGTCAATCAGCTTGCGCAACCCCGCTTGCGGCGCGCCGCCGACCAGCCCCGCGGTGAACGAAGTCGCGCGACCGCCAATCTCGCCTTGTTCTAACAACACCACATCGCGACAGCCCTGCTTGGTGAGGTGATACGCGACACTGCAACCAATGATGCCGCCGCCAATGATGACGATGCGGGTTTGTTTGGGGAGGGAATTGCTCATGGGGTTCTCTGTTTGAATTGAAGTTGTTTCCGTTTCAGCGTGCGTGAAAGTTACGGTTTCGTGAGGCCATAGTACTCGGCATAGATGCGCGAGGCGTTGGCTTGTGCGTTGGCCCACGTCCATTTCGAATCGTTGAAACGGTTGGGGCTGAGGCTTTGGACGTAAGGTGATGGTTTGGCTTCCAGCAGGGATTCGACGACGTGGCGGCCAATGCCCGCCGAACCGGAAACGCCGTGGGCGTTGCAGCCTCCCGCCATGACGAAGCCTTTGACCTTCTCGGTCGGCCCGATGATGAAACGGCCATCCGGCGTGAAAGTCGGCCAGCCTTTGAAAACGCTGCGAATGCCGAGGTCCGATGCCTTGGGGAATTGCGGGATGAGGTCTTCGGCGAATTTGGCCAGGACATCCCAGTCCGGCTCGATGCCGGGCGGATTTCCACCCAGCGCATACTTCTGCGGATCGGTGT
>JABFSR010000033.1 GCA_013140495.1 Verrucomicrobiota bacterium | reverse complement strand
AGTACAGATTTTCATAATTCACCTTTGGAGACCTTTCTGAAGACATGAAAGCATCGCCGCTGCCATGTTGATTTCTCCGAGGAAAACCGATGAATCGTAAGAAGCGTTCCAAACAAATGCGTGAGACTCACGCAAATTGCGTGAAATTCACGCGCGCATCGCACCTCATTCCCTACCTCGCCCGGTCCGGATATTTCGGCTTCTTCACATCCGGCGACGGTGTTTGGCGGATGGCTTTCATTACTTCAAACACAGCGCGATCCAGTTGCGGGTCGCCGCCTCGCGCCATTTCACCGGGGTCGTCCACGACTTCGATGTCGGGATCCACACCGTAACTCTCGATGATCCATTCGCCGGTCTTGCTGTAAATGCCGAACGTCGGCACTGTCACCGCGCCACCATCCACCAAGCCTGGCGCACCGGTGATACCGATCAATCCGCCCCAGGTGCGCTGGCCGATAAGCGGGCCGAGTTTCGATTGCTTGAAGTAAAACGGAAAACAATCGCCGCCTGAACCGCTCCAACCATTGACGAGCATCGCCTTCGGGCCGAAATGCGCCACGGGCGGCCATTGCCAGTCACTGCCGTCGCGCACTCCCCAGAAGTTTTTAAGTGGACGATCCAACAGCTCGATGAAGCGATCCGGAATCTGGCCACCGCTGTTGAATCGTTCGTCAATGATCAGCCCCGCCTTCGTGAATTGTCCGCGGAACTGGCGCACCAGTTCATTCTGCCCGTTCTGCCCGGTGTCGGGCACGAAGACGTAGCCGATCTTTCCGTCACTCGCTTTCTCGACGCGTTTTCGGTTCTCGTTAATCCACGCCAGGTTTCGCAGTCGCGCCTCGATGGAGAGTGTCTGCACGAGAAGTTCTCGTGCTCCTTTCATCGTGGGCTTGTCGTTCACGGTGATGAACACGGGTTTGTCCGCAAGCCCCTGAAACGCCGCCCACGGGTCCTCCTTCACGTCGAGAGTCTCCCCGTTCACGGCCAGCAAATAATCTCCCTCGCTCACATTCGTCAGGCCCGGACGCAACAACGGTGAACGCACTTCACTATCCCACGACGCTCCGTTGATGATTTTTGCGATTCGATACACACCGTTCGTCAGCGTGAAATCGCAGCCAAGATAACCAACGCCACGCTCGGGACTTTTCTCTGTATCACCGCCGCTGCGATACGTGTGGGACGAATTCAATTCACCGATGAGTTCGCCGAGTATGTAGTTCACATCCCAGCGCGTGACGGCGTCGGTGAGCAATTTGCCGTAGCGCTCGCGCATCGCTCTCCAATCCACGCCGTGCAGGTGCGGATCGTAAAACAAGTCGCGCTGAAGACGCCACGTGTCGTCGAACATCTGTTTCCACTCGGCCACAGGATCAATCGTCGCTTCAAAACCACCCGTTTCGATTTTCTTGTCGAGTTTCTGGGATTCCTTCGGCTCGATGATGGAGTAGGACTTGTCCTTCCGGACAAGAAGCTTCTCACGGTTCGCGGAAAGTTCGATGTCGTCCGCATCATCAAGGATGGTTTTCTCCTCGCGCTTTTCGAGATCGTAAAACACCAGTGGAGATTTATCTTCGCCCGAACCTGTGCGAGCGAGTCGCCGGTAAAGCAGTTTGCCGGAGACCGCCGCCAGATCAGAGTAACGACCAGCCTTTAGAGACAGAATCACCACGCGCTGCTCGAACCCGTCGAGATCAATCTCGACAGCTTTCTGTTTCTTGTCGGATTTCTTTTCATCCTTCTTCTCGGAAGATGCGGAGGCGGTCTTGTTCGTTTCGCCCGAACCCGATTGCTTCGTCGTGTCATCGGCAGCAGCCGACGACTTCTTCTCATCCTGTTTGTCACCGTCCTTCTTCTCCTCGTCCTTTTTCTTTTCGGACTCCTCATCATTTCGTGGCGCGTTAGGGGATGCAACATCCAGGCGCAACGGCACGGCGGCGAGGTTCGCGCTGTTGGCGTAAATCCACGAGTTGTCGAGATCGCTATAAGTTGGCGAGAAGTTCCGTCCAGTACGGAAAAACAAATACTTGCCGTCGGGATCAAACACAGGCTCTTCGTCGTTGTAGAAACCGCTTGTCACCTGATGAAGCGCGTTGGATTTGCTGTCGTAGAGCGCAATGGCGCTGTTTCGATTATCCGCGTCCAATGCGAACGTGAACCAACGGCTGTCAGCCGACCAGTTCGCGCGGAAGCGTTGAAGCTCGTCGTTATACATCCATTTCTGCCGGGCAACCGCCTGGTTGGTTTTCGTGTCGAAATCGTAGAGCCAGACCTTCATCGCCTGGTCTATCCAGAGAATCTTCTTTGAATCCGGCGACCACTGCGGTGCGTATCGGTAGCCCGGGCCAAGCTTTGTGAGTGTGCGTTCCTCGCCTTGACCCTCGGCGCTTCTATCGGCGTCGCGCACCGTCAGCTCATATTCACCCGAACGATCACTCCAATACGCAATGAGCTTTCCGTCCGGCGACCAGGCGGGATAGCGCTCCGCCACGCCGGAACTGCGTGTAAGGTTCCGCACGACACCGTGCTCGGCGGGTGCGGAAAAAATATCCCCGCGAGCATAGAACAAGGCGCGTTTGCCTGTTGGCGAAATTGTCGCCCATTGAATCAGGCCGGAAACATTTTCAAGACGCGGCTTCAGTGTCGAACGGTCGGTGGTAATAGTGATTTCAACTTCGTGTGACTTTTCCGTTTTCAAGTCGAGCAGATAAAGTCGCCCGGCGTTCTCAAAGATCATTTCGCCCGGGCCGATGCTCGGAAAGTGAACATCAAAGTCCTTAAAGAACGTGACCTGCCGGAAACGGTCGCGTGCCACATCCAGCGCCCAGATGTTGAAACGCTTGTTCTCATCGCGGTCGGACAGGAAGTAAAGCGTGTCGCCGTGCCACATCGGAAGCGACTCTGAGGCGTCAGACTTCGTGAGATTGCGCGCCTTGAGGGTTGTGAGGTCCAACTGCCAGAGATCGGGATTCATCCCGCCGCGATAACGCTTCCACGTGCGGAAATCCACGCTGATGGTATTGAACACAATGGATTTTCCGTCGCGCGAGATCGCCCCAAATTCACCGTAGGGCATCGGCAGCTTCTCGGGCAAACCGCCTATCGCGGGAACTTTATAGAGCTGATTGAACCGGTCCTTGTAACTCGTCATCGTCGTCGCGAACAAGATGGACTTGCCGTCAGGATACCAACCCACCACGCGATCGCTGGCGCCATGATGCGTGATGCGGCGTGGCAATCCGCCGTTCACGGGCATGACATAAATATCTGTATTGCCATCGTAATTCCCGCTGAACGCGAGCAACGAGCCATCCGGCGAAAACTTCGGAAAAGATTCCTCGCCACGCGGTGAACTGAGCCGCACCGCCTCGCCGCCGGACTTCGGCGCGAGCCAGATGTCTCCCGCATAGACGAACGCGATCTGTTTCGCCGAGACATCCGGCTGCCGCATCATCCGCGCATCAATGCGACCGGGCTTCGAGGAAGTGGATTCAACAGCGACGGCACTCACCGCCATCGCCAGCATCGAGGAAAGCAAAATAACTTTGCGCATGTTTGTTAATTGCACTTTGGACAAATGAAAGTTGAAAGGCGAGACGGTTCTGTATCGCAGCCCCGCACTTCATTCTCTCGACCACAACCTCAACCAAAACCGTTGCGGCGATTGAATCAGGATTTCTCGCAGCAACGCCTCCATGCTCACCGCCTTTGGTTCTTCGAGGCGGCGCGATACGGCAAGCGTGAGCGCGACCGTCAACGCCGCTCCCGTGAAAAACACCGTGTAACGATTCCACTCCACCCCGAGCCACATCGGGGAGCGCTCGCCCACAGCATCAATCACCAATCCCCACGCGATCGGCGCAAGCCCGAGCGTCACGTTGCCGACCACGGAATAAATGGCGAAGAAATGGTTGCGACCCATCGCGGGAACGATTGCCATTGCAAGCCGGTTGTTCGCCATGCCAACAAGTGCGGCGAGCAAGCCCATGAAGAATTGCAGCACGAGAACGAACCCCATTGTCGTTGGATATGCGCCGCCCGCGAGCAAGACCCAACCGGCCAGGACCAGCAACCATCCTGTGCATGCCGCACCGAGGACGGGTTTGCTTCCCACACGATCAAAGCGCGATCCCAACAACCACAGGCTGCCCACGCCGCCGATGAACGCCACCGAACCGACCAGAAGAATTGTCCCCTCCGCCATCCCTGCGTGCGATTTCAAAAATGACACCGTGAACGCCGTAATGCCGCCGTAAGCCAGCGACCATGCGATCGTCGTGTACAGCAGTTTTTTGAACGGCGGATGCGACATCATCGCAAACCATGGCACGGTGGTTGTGGACCGCACGATCTCCTGCGTGGTTGGCACATCGGGAATCCGTTTCAAAAATGTCAGGCTGATCGCGCCCATCACCGCGCTGAAACCGAACAGCGCCCCGAAGTGCCACGGTTTTGTCTCGCCTGTGAGCGCGAGGCCACAGATCGAAAGAGTCACGAAACTGGCGACATTTAGTGTTGCAGCGTCTCGTGTGAGATACCTTCCACGCAAATCCGCCGGCACGAGTTGCGTGATCCAAGGCAGCCACGCACAACTTGAAATGCCACGCGACAGATTGAAGCAGAACAAAAGCGCCAGCAGCAGAACAAGCCGGGTCGGTGCGTCCAGAAACAGTCCGGTCAACGGCACCAGCGCCATCATGAATATGAAGAACACCCGGGTGCTCCATCCGGCCAGGACAAAACGCCGGTAGCCGACACGGTTGATATGACTGGCGGCGGGGATTTGAAAAATCACCAGCAACGGCATCATGCCCGCGATCAGTCCCAGCACGGTGGCGCTTGCATCGAGCGACTTTGCATAAAGAATCATCGGGCTGCCGAGCACGATTTGAAACGAGAGCGCGTTGAAAGCCGCGAAGAAATACGCGTTGTTGAGGCCCGCTGGAAACCGGACGGCCTCCAACGGCTTCACTGCGGACGTGGATTCAGTTCCCGCCATTCTGCGCGTCCTTTAGGATAAGAACGCGCGCCAACTATCGGAACGCAGCCGCGATGTTGTCGAGAAGATTTGATCGAAGACCGGATTACGCACTGTATCCATTTTGAAGTAGATGCAGCGCATGGGAGCCAAGTCGTCATCGGCGAACAATAGTAACAAAAATCGCCAACAAAACCAAAAGGAACGTGCTACCAAATGCCAGCCAAAGACCAACGACTCGCCTCGCTCCCCGTGTCAGAATCAAGCCAGCAATGAATACGGCTATCAATAGAGCAGCAACTAAAGCATACACCGCGTAATAGAAAATCATCGCCTCGGGTGGAATGACAGTGTCCGCGAAGATAATCGTGTTCTGCATGCTCGTGCCTCACAGGTGGCGACCCAAGTTCAACAACGGGGCCACGTCGTCATCACCAAAATCTCCACCAAGGTTTGCTGCTGCGAAGCGGCGCACCTGTCTGAAACTTCCATGTCATGTGAATAAGCCGACCCTCACGAAACTGCAATATCAGATGTCGGAACTCTGGCCCAAATGTCGCGTTCGGCCACTCGTGAATCTCGTCGGCAACCTCGCCGGTCAGTGACGTAACATACTCGCCCGGCAACTCGTCAGTCTGCATCTCAGACTTCGCTGACCGCCCGGCCTTAATAGATGGTTAGGTGTCATTCGTGTCCCCTTCCTTCATCATCACCCGCAACTCACAGTCACCCGGAGACGCGATCAACTCGGCGATGTCCTGCCACCAAAGCATGACCAAATTCTTGAGTGCGGCTGCGTCGTAGTCTCCACCAGCAACGCCCGTCACCAACTTCACGCTCGCCATGACAGGCCAGCCCCCTCGGTCTGCCTCCAGCTTGTCTCCCTCCAGCGTAAACTTCGCCAACTTCGCGCCGGAATTGATGCGACTCAAATATTCCAGAATCCTGCTCCTCCTGCCCGGCAGGAAACCCTGCGGACTGGCAAAGATAAACGTCCCAAGCTGGACGTAGTAGGGATTGGCGAAAACGTGAGTCCGCAAGGCAAACTCTCGACCGACAATCTCAAAACTCGTGCCGTCGAGGTCAGTGACGGTGCAACCCGCGTCACGGAATCTCGACTTCAGAGTCTCTACCTCCGATACCTCTAACTCGTCCTTCATGCAGTCGTCTCCCCTCTCAAATACTCAACGAGCAGCGTAATCGCCCATACAGCCCAGCAGATCGGCGAAATGATGCGCAGAACTGGGGCGTGCCCAATCTTCAGGAGCGAAAAGACAATGCCAGCGGAAGCAAACGCGATGAGTGTCCAAGCAGCCACTCGGGACTGAAACCAAAGCCCCAATGCCGCAAATCCAAACACCGCCATAATAACCGCCGCCAAAATCTTGCCGGCTAGAGCGAAACTCGCGCCGAACCACAGTGCCGCGATGAGCCATATCACGCTGAAAATGCACAGCGCCAATCTGGGTGGTGGCTGGAAGTTGCTCATGACACCTAACATTATGATTTAAGCAACTGGGGTGTCGTTTATCGCTTTCATAGTTTGGACGGTAAAACCGTGCTTTAGCCTTGTCCAGCAGGGATATTCTAAAAATCTGCGTTCTATTATTGGACCGGGGAAAACAACATGCCAACATGCCCGGTTCTGAATCCGGAATGGGCAGCGCGCCGCTTCCGAGTCACGGCACGCGCAACACACGAAAGTATTTTTCGCCCGCGCCCGCGCTTGCATCCCATGTCACTTGAGACGACAGCGAGACGAGGTTTGACGCCGCCACAGTCCACGTCGTCAGATTTGTACTCGTCTCGATCCGGAACTTTCGCCCCACAAGCGCGGGCCAGTTCAATTCCGCCGTCTGGCTTTGCTCAGAAACATGGTCCACTGCCCGGTCAATTCGATGCCACGAGGGCGGAGGCCAATCCGCTTGACCTTTGGCCGCGAATCTCCATCCTACGCACCCGGCAACTCGCCCGTCGCAGTCGCAGTCCCGCAATCGCGGGAAGCGTTTCCCGGTCGCATCAGAGTGGTGTGATCGTTATTCTTGAGACGTGGACGAACCGGTCATTTACGATATGCAGCACATCCGAAACATCGCGATCATCGCGCACGTTGACCACGGCAAGACCACGCTCGTGGACTGTCTTCTCAAACAATCCGGCACCTTCCGCGCCAACCAGCATGAATCCTCCGAGGTTCGCCTGATGGATTCGATGGACCTGGAAAAGGAAAAGGGCATCACCATCCGCGCCAAGAACGCCGCGTTCAAATACAAAAATTTTCACATCAACATCGTGGACACTCCCGGCCACGCCGATTTCGGCGGCGAGGTGGAGCGCATCATGAACATGATTGACGGCGTGCTGCTCGTCGTTGACTCCGCCGAAGGTCCGCAGGCGCAAACGCGTTTCGTGCTGCGCAAGGCGCTCGAAGCCGGCGCGAAGCCCATCGTGGTCATCAACAAGATTGATCGCGAGAACGCAAACCCCAAGAAGGTGCTCGATCAGGTGTTCGAGTTGTTCATGTCGCTCAATGCGACGGATGAACAGTTGGATTTCCCGTTCATCTATTGCTCGGCCAAGGAAGGTTATGCGAAGGTTGAACTCGATCACGTCGCGGGCACGATGGAGCCGTTGTTCGATGCGATCGTGAAACACATCCCGCCGCCGCGCGCCAAGGCAGGCGATGGCTTTCAGGTGCTTGTCGCAAATCTCGATTACTCTGATTACCTCGGGCGTATCGCGTTCGGAAAAATTTACGAGGGCAAGGTGAAGGTGGGCGATGCGGCCATCTGCCGTCACGGCAACGGCAAGGTCAGCAAGAACAAGGTCACGATGCTTTATCATTTCGAAGGCATGAAGCGCATCGAGATCAACGAGGCGCACGCAGGAGACATTGTTGGCATCACGGGTTTCGAGGAGGTTTTCATCGGGGAATCCATCACCGACAGCGAAATGCGCCCTGCCCTCCCCTACATCCCGATTGATCCGCCAACGATTCAGATGGAGTTCGCCGTGAACGATGGCCCGCTCGCCGGTAAGGACGGCAAGCTCGTCACCGCGCGTCATATCTGGGATCGCTTGGTGAAGGAAATCCGCACCAACGTCGCGTTGCGCATCGCGCAGACTAGCGACCCGAAGATTTTTGCGGTGAGCGGTCGTGGCGAAATGCAAATCGCGATTCTTGTCGAGCAAATGCGGCGCGAAGGTCACGAAGTTTTGGTTTCGCGGCCCGAAGTGTTGTGGAAGAAAGACCCCGCCACTGGCAATTCGCTTGAACCGATTGAAAAATTGTACGTGGAAGTTCCGAGCGAAAACCTCGGGAACATCATGGAGAATCTTTCCGGTCGCAAGGCGCAGATTACGAACATGAATCACGTCGGCAACCAGGTTTCCGTGGAAGCCCTCGTGCCGATGCGCGGTTTGATCGGCTTTGAAACCGACTTGGTCAACTCGACGAAGGGCATGGGCGTGATGAGCCACTTGTTCCACGAATACGGCGAAGATCGTGGCGAGATTGCCGCGCGCAAGAACGGTTCACTCGTGAGCATGGATGGCGGCGAAGCGACCAGCTACGCGCTGAACATGGTTCAAGAACGCGGCCGTTTGATGATCGAGCCGGGCGATGAAGTTTATGTCGGCATGATCGTCGGCGAAAACGCACGTGAGAACGACATCCCGGTGAATCCAGTGAAGGAAAAGCGCCTGACCAACATGCGCTCGCAAGGTGACGGTAAGGGCATCCAGCTCGCGCCGCCGCTCAAGCTCTCGCTCGAACGCGCGCTCGAATACATTGACGTGGACGAGTACGTGGAGGCGACGCCGAAGAATCTCCGCCTTCGCAAGAAGGAATTGGATGAGAACAAGCGCAAGCGTGGCGAGAAAAGCCGCTCGATCAAGTTCATCGAGGCGTAACTGCCGGTTCGGAAATGAACCGTGCTTCCGGCGCGGTTCATTCTGCTACGGGACAACCAGCAACCGATAGAACCGCTGCATCTGCATGACGGCATTGGTGTCGGTGAAACTGACGTTGCCGTTCTCATTCAGAACAGTCCCCAATGCGATCCAGCTTTCCAAATCTGTCGAGGACTGCACCTGATAGAGCTGGTTCGTATCACCCACGATGGCAATAGTCACCGAGCCGTTGGTGTTCCATCCTTGCATCGTCAGGCCGGGTCTGGCAAGCGAGGCAGGCGAACAGGCCGGATACAAGAACGATTCGGCCATTCCGGAAAGCCCCGTCGGATCACTCACTGTCAATCGCACGCGATAGTAATAGGTTTCGCCGTTGCAACCCACCGGTGAAGTCGTGGCGGATGCGGCCACATTTGTGTTCACGGGGCTGGTGTGGAAATGCTCGTTGTGATGTAAAAAGGTCTGCCATGCGTAGTGCAATTGATTCGCAGGATGCTCGGCATCGTTTACCACGGCCGTCAGCGGAAAAACGGTTTCACCTGCCAACGGATAGTGCGCCCCGCTTATTGGACTGGTGATCGAGATTGTTGGCGGCGTATTGTTCAAGTAAATGGTCAAGGTATTTGTGGCGGTGGCGTTGTTGGTATCCTGCACCACCAAAGTCACGACAAAATTCGTTATGACGCCGGCTGGAGCGTCAAAACTGTGGGACGGATTCGCATTTGTAGTGGAGGCCGTGCCATCGCCAAAATTCCAACTGTAAGCCAGCTCCCCTCCTTCAGGATCAACAGAGTTCGTGCCTGTGAACTGCACGGCAAGCGGCGCGATGCCGAAATCTCTTTCGGCAACCGGATTTGACTGCGGAGGCTGATTGCCGTCAGGCGCGTAAACTATTTTTCGAACCACCGTAGCACTGCCGACGTATGTGATGTAGTAGAGCGCACCATTTGTCGGGTGAGTCCCGACGAACACAATACCTCCACCGTCGCTGAGAAAATTTGTCACGCTCACCGGCTTGTTGTTGGAATCAAAGACAAAGTTGCGGATCCAGTGCTGGCCATAATCCCCGTGAAAGTATGTGTCCTTGTAAATGGCGGGAAAATCGTTGCCTTCATACCAGGTTCCGCCGACGGAACAGTTGCCATCGAAGCTCGGCCCGGCCACCGGCGAATTGGTGGCATCCAGTTCGACAATAGTAGCATTGCCACCTCCGTCAAAAGTGCCAGTGCGCGACGGTCCCCCCGCGTGGCCCCAGTCAATAACGGGACGGGCATGCATGAAGCGCGGGATGGTGGAGGGAATTTCCTCGCTAACGATGCAGGGATTCGGCCACGAAGGCGGGTTAAGACTCTGTTCGATCAGCAAATCAGTGTATTCAAAATACACCTTTGTACATCCGTTGGTGGGATAGTACGAATTGGGAGCGTCGAGATTGTACATGAATATGTTGAAGTAGTCGTTCCTGAACTTCATGCCTTCGTAGATCGGCCAGCCGAAGTTTTTTCCAGGACTGGTGCAAACATCCAATTCCTCCCACTCCTGCCAGCCCACGTCGCCGATGTAGAGCGCGCCCGGATCGGCGTTTGTCGGATTGTGACTTCCGGATTCAGGCCGGATCGTCATGCGAAACGGATTGCGAAATCCCATCGCCCAGACACGCGAACGCGGAGCGCGCGGGTTGGCCGCATCATAGAACGGATTGCTTGGCACACCGTCGCCAGTCTCGGGATCAAGGCGGAGGACCTTTCCATTCAAACAATCCACCAATTGTGCGCGGAATGCGCCGACGTTTTCCTTGGTCCTGATGATGCCTTCATTCAGGCATTGAAGGTAATAAGTCCCCGCAAGATTGCCTGCGTCCAGGGTGGCAAAGTTTGCCGCGTCTCCGCACGAAGCGAGAAGCGTCTTGTCATCGCCGAACAAAAGCGTGCCCACGCCGTGTGACATGTGAACGGTGGGAATTCCGTTGGAGATGGATTCGCCAAGAAGAATATGGCGAGAACTGTAGTTGATGGTCTGGAATCCATTGGTTGCGTCCGCTGTGTAGCGCGTGATGCGACCGATGGATCCGACGGATTCCTCGCTGACGTTTGCGTTGTAGTTGGACGTGCCGAATTCTGTCAAATAATGGTGATCCACAGTGTACATCAAATAAACACGACCGTTGGTGGCAAAGTCAGGATCCAAACAGAAGCCCAACATGCCGAAATCCCCCCAACTGGCGACCTCCTCGCGAATATCCAGAAAAGGCTCGGCAGACTTGACGCCGTTGGTGACGCTCCAAACGAGACCGGCGCGTTCCCAGACAAACATCCGGCCATCAGGTGCAAAAGTCAGCCCTACGGCTTCATTCCAACCGCTGCCGACCGTCTGCTCCACGAATCCAGGAGGCAAGACAGTAGCTTTGGCGGGATTTGAAAGCTCTACAGCAAGCAATACAAATACGAAACAGCAAAGCCATTTCGACGCGAACCGAATTGAAATCAATCCTGATTTATTCATGCACCGGGCAAACTATCCAAGCAAAGGCCACACCAATCAAACTGAGAAATCCTTTACTGCGATTTCACGATTCTTGACTTGGTTTGTGAAGCAGACGCGAGTCGAACCTGTATCCATGCAGCATCAAGGACACTATGGCGAAAGCAGCAGCCGGTAGTATCGCTGCGTATGCGTGAAGACATTCGTGTCGGTGAATGTGAGACTGCCGTTTGTGTTTTGCACGGTCGCGAGCGAAGCCCAGTTCAACAAGTTGGTTGAAGCTTGAATCTCATATTGCTGCGTCGGCACGCCGGCAAGCATCAGAGTCAGATAGCCGTTGGTGGTCCAGCCCGTGATTTCAAGCGTTGGCGGAATGCCGGGCGTGATGTCCAACGTACCGTTAACGTGGGTGATGAGGTAGTTCGAGGCGGTTGCACCACTCGCAAGAATGGAATATCCGCCGACGGGACTGGATGGTGTTGCCAGCGTGAACAGCACTACTGGAGAGCTCAAGACTCCGGTAGATTGTCCGTTGACCCAGCCGACGTAGCTCGCAGTCAGCGAGGGATTGTCTGTGCCGAACGAGCGCGACTTGTCGTCCGCAGTAATGGTCAGCGGCGCGGGCAGGACGTTGAGAAAAACGGCTGTGCCGGCAATCACGTAGTTTGTGGTATCCACCGGTGTGAATATGGTTGAAAGCGATTGCCCATTACCGACATTGAGGATTGTACCCGCCGGTGGAGCATAATCGAAGCTGCCGGGGACATTCGCGCTGGCGTTTAACTGTGTGGAGCCGAGTGCGCTCCCATAGACAATCTCTGTCGGATTCGTCCACGTGATTGTGGGCACGGCCGGGCCGGGCAGTGTATTTGTCACCGCTATATTGGAAGGTGCCGAGTCTCCATCCGCGGAATAGGCGCGCACTTGAAAATAATATGCGGTACCGGTCACCAGACCAGTGTTCGTGTAGGAAGTCTGCCCAGTGGGGCTGGTGGCAATTTGCGTGAAGTCGTTTCCGTTTGTGGAGCGCTCGATTCGGAAACCCAGTTCGTTCGTCGCGGTGTCTGTCCAAGTCAGAAGGATCTGGTTTGTAGATACTGCAAACGCGGCAAGATTCGCAGGGGCCGAAGGCAATGCGCAGCCTGGATAGACAAACGTCTCAGCCACGCCCGCAAGTCCCATCGGATCGGTCACTGTCAATCGAACACGGTAATAAAACGTTTCCTCGCCGCATCCTACCGGCGAAATCGTTGCGCTTGATGTCACGTTCGCATCCGTGGCTTCCGGATGCACATGATCGTTGTGGTGGAGAAACAACTGCCACGTGTAAGCAAGTTGATTTGCCGGATGTTCAGCGTCGTCCACCGTTGCTGTCAGTGGGTAAACGGTGTCACCGGTCATCGGATAGTGAGTTCCATTGGTGGGACTGGTGATGGTGATGCTCGGCGGCGTGTTGTTGACGTAAATGGTCAGAGAATTTGTAGATGTGGCGTTGCCTGCATCCTTCACAACGAGTTTCACAATGTAATTGGTGATGACTCCGCCAGTAACATTGAAGATGTGTGAAGGATTTGCGTTTGTGCTGCTGGCTGTTCCATCGCCAAAACTCCACGAGTAGGTCATCTGTGTCCCTTCCGGATCGAACGAGTTTGTACCGGTGAACTGGACCGCGAGAGGCGCGGCTCCAAAGTTCAGATTCGCAACCGGCAAGGCTGTCGGCGGCTGATTGCCTCCCGGCGCGTAGAGTATCTTGCGGATGACCGTGACGTTGTTCATGTATGTGATGTAGTACAGCGCGCCGCTCGTTGGATGTGTTCCTATGAAGACAATGCCGCCACCAGAAGACAGAAAGTTTCTCGCGCTGATGGGATTGTTATTTGTGTCGAAAGAGAAATTACGAATCCATTCCTGGCCATAGTCCCCCTGAAAGTATGTGTTCTTGTAGCTGGCCGGGAAATCATCGCCCTCGTACCAAGTGCCGCCGATGGAACAGTTGCCATCGAATCTTGGTCCCGGCACCGGAGAGTTGGACGCGTCCAGGTTTACAACCGTGGCATTTCCACCACCGTCAAACGTCCCGGTTCGCGATGGCCGTCCGGCGTGCCCCCAGTCAATTGCCGGACGTGTGTGCGTGAAGCGCGGAATGCTGGCGGGAATCTGCTGGCTTGCGTTGCACGGGTTGGGCCAGGACGGCGGGTTAAGGCTGACCTGCTTCAGCAAGTCAGTGAACTGAAGGTATTGTTGCGTGCATCCGTTGACACCAAAAAGAGGATTCGTCGCATCACGATTGTAAACGGTGGGAGCGCTGTAATCCGGCTGGTTGGTCAATCCTTCAAAAACCGGCCAGCCGAAATTCCTGCCCGGGCCGATGCAGACATTCAAGTCCTCCCACACCTGCCACCCAACGTCACCAATGTAGAGTGCACCTGGATTCGCGTCCGCAGCGTTATGGCTGCCGCTCTCGGGCCGGAGAGTCATACGGAATGGATTTCGCAACCCAAGCGCCCAGACTCGCGAGCGTGGCGCACGAGGATTTGCCGGGTCGTAAAACGGATTGCTCTGCACGCCGTCGCCAGTCTCAGGGTCAAGACGAAGGACCTTTCCATTCAAACAATCCACCAATTGTGCTCGGAATGCGCCGACATTTTCCTTGGTCCTGATGATGCCTTCATTCAGGCATTGAAGATAATAACTGCCGCCCACCGCACCACCCGTATCCACCGTGGCATAACTCCCTCCGTCCCCGCACGACGCGAGCAACGTTCCGTCCTTGCCAAACACAAGCGAGCCCATCCCGTGCGACATGTGAACGGTGGCAATTCCATTGCTCCTGGATTCTCCCAGAAGAACCACGCGCGATCCGTAGTCAATCGTCTGAAACCCGTTCGTGGCATAAGCTGTGTAGCGTGTGATGCGACCAATGGATCCCATGTTATACTCGTTGGTGTTGGCATTGTAGTTGGACGTACCAAAATTCATCAGATGATGATGATCCACGGCGTAGAGCAGGTACACGCGGCCGTTGTTGGTGAAATTGGGGTCGAGGCAAAAACCGTGCATTCCGAAATCGCCCCATGCGCCCACCTCGTCATTGATGTCGAGGAATGGTACGGACGATTTGACACCGTTCGTCATCGTCCACACGCGCCCGCCGCGCTCCCAAACAAACATCCGTCCATCCGCCGCGAACGTCAGCCCCACGGCTTCATTCCATCCGCTACCAACAGTCTGTTCGATAAACCCGGACGGAAGGCTGGCCGAGTACACAGGGCGATGAACCCCCAACACCACGCAAGCGGTCGTGACGGCGACGAACGCCCTCAGCATTAAAGCGCTGACGCTTCGTTGCGGATGGTTTGTGTTGCGAGAGAATCCGGTTCGTAAATGACTTTGAAACATCGTGGTCCGAGCCTTGCAATCCATGGATATTGGGCCTGCTGCTGCAAAGCGCGTTCGCGATGAGTAGATCATTGGAGTGCAACCGAATCAAACCTCCTAAAATCCGGAGATTACCTAGCAGAAAGCCGTACTCGTATCGAAGTGGTGACATTACCCGTGCCGTCGCACTTAACGAGCCGGTCAGCCCAACAAACCATGATGTCATGGCGCTGATGCGCGCACAGCATTTGGAGTTTGCTGGAGTATCAGGGTTCCGCACGGAGGGCGGATGCGTGTTTGATGAGGTGGTAGATGTAGTCCTTCAGTTTGGCCCGGCGCATTTTTTTCTCTTCAATTTCCTGGTCTATGGCGAAGTCTATCTCCTCCTCAATGCGATAGATTTCGTCGTCGAGCCGGTGGTACTCGTCATAGAGGTTGCGGAAGTGCGCATCGCTGCGCTGGAGTCGCTTGATCGCATCACGATGTTCCGGGAACTCGCGAAGTATGGGATGGTGCAGGTCCATTGGACGTTCTCCTGGTTGACTGGTTTCATGCCTGTGTCTTCATGACTTTGGCCTGCGACTAATGAACGCCTGTTGCGGCCTCTTGCCAACACTTTTTTTGCCAGGAATTCACCCGACCTTGGAAATCGCCGAGCGGGTATAATCCATCCCAACAACACACACGTCGTCATCAAACTGACCTGTACCACTGTAGGCGCGGATCCCGGAGATCAGTTCGTCGAACATCTTTGCGGCGGGAAGCGCGATGTGTTTATGAGTGGCAACAGCAAGCATTTCCTGCGTGAACAGCTCCTGATGCGCGTTGGGTACTTCATACAGGCCGTCAGTGAAGAGCATCACGAGGTCCTGAGGTACCAGCATGACTTCCGAGGTCTGGTAATTACCCTTCTCGAACAAAGCAAGTGCGGGCTGGCTTTTGCGCGAAGCGTTATTCAGTGTCTCCACCCGGTTGTCCGCACGCCGGACGAGCAGCGGCTTGGGATGACCGGCATTGGCATACCGCATCCTTCCCGTCACGCAGTCCGCCACCAGATAGAATGCGGTGGTCAACACCGGCGTGCCTGCGTGTTTGAGGATGGCATGGAGGTCGGCGTTGAGTTTGGTCATGAACTGCCCGGGATCATGGGCAAACGGACGCATCTCCTCGACAAGCGCACGGATCATGGCGGTGACGAGCGCGGAACGCACGCCGTGGCCGGCGACGTCACAGATGAACACAGCCGCTTCCGTGTCTGAAATGCCGTTTACGGTAAAGAAGTCGCCACCGACCGTCCCGCTGGGCTGGTAACGATGTGTGAATTGGAACGCATTGTCCGCAGCCGCAGCACCACGAGGAAATGCCGGTTGCTGCTGTGGCAGCATGGCCAGTTGAATTTCGCTCGCCATTTTCAGATCGTCCTCCATCTGAAGGTTTTTCTGGCGCAACTTTTCCTGGCTGGCAGCAAGTTCCTCGTTCGCCCTGCGGATGCGTTGTTCCGCCAGCTTGATGTCAGTGATGTCCCAGAACATTCCCTGAAGGCCGGTCACCTCCCCTTTTGCGTCGCAGATGGGAATTTTCAGGACATGAATGAACTCGTTTTCGTGACCGCGAAAACGATTTTCTTCAACACTCTCAAAGACAGTTGCGGAAGCCATGACCTTGGCATCGTCGTCCTTTCGCACGACGGCAAGGGTCTCTGGAAGTATGTCGAAGATTGTCTTGCCGAGCAGTTCATCCAGCGACTTGCCAACCATGCGACAGAATTGTTTGTTCGCGAACGTGTAGCGCCCGTCCATATCCTTGCGGAAAATGCACTGGGGCATCGTATCCACGAGCGAATGATAAAGAGCTTCGGACTTGCGAACCTGTTCCTGAGCCTCGCGCACCCGTTCCTCCGCGAGTTTTTGCGCAGTGACATCCCAGAAAATCCCCTGCAATCCGATGAGCGTCCCGTTCATGTCGTAGAGGGGCGTCTTGACCACCTGTGCCACGGTTCGCTCCTGGCCTAGCGGCTGGTGATCCTCGGCCGTTTCATACGACTTGCCCGTGGCCATGACGCGCTGATCGTCTCTCTGGTATTTGTGTGCAAGTTCTCGAGGGAAGAAATCAAAGTCAGTTTTGCCCAGTATGTCTTCGAGACGGCAGTTGTAATGTTTGCAGTACTGCTGGTTGGCGAATGTGAACCTGCCATTCACATCCTTGCGAAAGACGTTTTGAGGCATTGTATCCACAAGCGAATGATAGAGCGCCTCGGAATCGCGCAGATTCTGCTCGGCCTGCCGGCGCGCCGTTATGTCTTCCACCGTGCCTTCGTAATAGATCAGCCGCCCGGAGGCATCGCGGATGGCGCGGCAGTTCTCCGAAATCCAGATGATGCTCCCGTCCTTGCGGAAAATCTGAGACTCAAATCCTGAAATGGTGTCGTGCTCGTCCATGGTCCGCCGGAATTCATCCCGACGGCCCGGGACAACGTAAAGCCTGCGGCCAATATCCGTGACGCTGAGTTTCAATTCCTCGGGTGAATTATATCCGTAGATCCGGGCCAGCGCCGCGTTGGCCATAAGGTAATGTCCTTCCGGTGTGGTCTGGAAGATTCCTTCCATGAGATGATCGAAGATGCCACGGTATTTTTCCTCGGCTGCCAGCAATGCCACGTCGGTTTCGTGCCGCTCGCGTGTATAACGAATCGAACGCGCCAGCATCCGCGAACTGATCTGTCCCTTGGCAAGATAATCCTGGCCGCCAGCGTGAACGGACTCCAACGCGATGGCCTCGTCGTCAACCGTGCCGATGACGATGAACGGCACAAGCGGGGATTGTTGTTTCAGCAGTGAAATATTGAGAAGCCCCGCACCATCCGGAAGGAAGAATTCAAGAATGACGATGCCAAACCCTTCCGCAGCCAGCCGCTGAAGGCCTTCCTCAAGCGATGATACGACTGTGACGTTGCTCACAGTGTCCGAAGCCTGTTCCAACATTCCTGTAATGGCACGCGCGAAAGATTCGTCGTGCTCAATCAGCAACACGCGTTGTGCCTGTTGTGTCACCGTGAAATCAGTATCGAGTCCAAACATTTCAAATCCCTTGTTCAGTTTCCGTTCAGAAAATGGCAGGGCTGCGTGTGCGTCGCAAGATGTTTGGCGAACACAAAAACAAAACAGCCGGACGCACAAGGCATCCGGCTGGGATGATGACCTTTTCCGGGCTGCGATTACGCAGCAGCTTCCTCGACATCAAGGAAGCCTTGCAAATGCCGGACGCGCGTGGGATGCCGTAATTTGCGCAGGGCCTTCGCTTCGATCTGGCGGATGCGCTCGCGCGTGACGTTATACATTTTGCCAATCTCTTCGAGCGTGCGTTCGTAGCCATCGGTAAGGCCAAAACGCATTTCTAGAATCTTGCGCTCGCGCTCTGTCAAAGTGGTGAGCACATCGCCGAGCTTTTCCTTGAGCAACGAGTAGCTCGTCACGTCGGACGGGTTTTCCGCGCTCTTGTCCTCGATGAAATCTCCCACGCTCACGTCGCCATCGTCGCCAACGGGTGCGTGCAAGGAGACGGGTTGTTGCGCCATCTTGAGCAGCGAATTGATGCGGCTCACGGGCATGTGCATTTCGTCCGCGAGTTCCTCGGGTGTGGGTTCACGACCCAGCTCCTGTGTGAGCTGCTTTTGAGCGCGCCAGAGCTTGTTCATGATTTCGATCATGTGAACCGGAATACGGATGGTGCGCGCCTGGTCCGCGATGGAACGCGTAATGGCCTGTCGAATCCACCAGATGGCGTACGTGGAAAACTTGTAGCCACGACGATACTCAAATTTCTCAACACCCTTCATCAGTCCGATATTGCCTTCCTGAATGAGATCAAGGAACGACTGGCCGCGGTTGGTGTATTTCTTCGCCACGGAAACGACGAGACGCAGATTCGCCTCGGCCATGTGCGTCTTGGCGCGATGCCCGCGATCCGCAGCTTCCTTGAGTCTTGCGAAAGAAACGAAAAACTCCTCGCGCGACATGCGGACGAATTGTTCAAGCGTGCGGATGCGTGCCTGCTCGGCCTCGATCTGAGAGCGGCGTTCGCTCGATGTACGAAGGCGCTCAAGTTCCTGGAGATGCCGCCAGCTGGTCTGGAACTTTTCGTGAATGTTGCCAGCCACCACGATCATTTCCTCGATGACCTTTTGCTTGTAGGCAAACTTCGGGAACAATTCCCGCAGCTTGAGGCTCATCTTCTGGAATTCCTTGTGAAGCTTTTCCTTGCGCCCCTTCTGTGCCGCCTTCTGCCAGGTGGCGTATTTCAAATCCACCTTGGCGTCCATGACACGGACTTTCTTGATGAATGTGCGCAGGTCTTTCAGGTGTCCTTCGCGGTTCGCGACCTTTTTGTCCACGACCACGCGATCAAAGCGTTCCTTGGGCGGTTCGGAGAGAAGCTTCTCGGCAATCGCAATGTGTTCCTTGGCCGTGAAACCCAGGCTGCACACGATGTCTTTCATCTGGATTTCCGCATCCTCGATTCGCTTGCAAATCTCAACCTCCTGTTCGCGCGTGAGCAACGGCACCTTGCCCATCTGGTTCATGTACATGCGCACCGGGTCGTCGAGAATTTCAAGCCGTGAGTCCTCCTCCGGTTCGTCCGGCTGTTCCGCAGGTTTGGCCGTGCGTTGAACTTCCGCCTGATCAACAATCTCGACATCCAGTCCGCGAAGCTTCGTGAACAACTCGTCCAGATCTTCGGGGTTCAATCCATCCGGCAGCACGTCATTGATGTCGTCGTAAGTGACGTAACCGTGCTCCTGCGCGAGGTGTAGCAACGTCTTGACTGTTTCCGTGAGATCAACTGACGTGGCGTTCGGGTTGACCACAATATTCCCATGCGGATTGACCGGGGCGGCGGCAGCGGGCGGTGTTTGAACCAAAGGCTTGGCAACTACGTCCTTTGCCTTCCCATTGGTTTTGGCCGGTGTTGTGTCTTTTTCATTTTCCTGCGCGCGCCGTTTTGCGCTTGGAATGACAAAACGACGATGGGCAGCAACCGGCTTGGCCGTGTTGCTCCGTTTACTCGCTGAGTTGGAACGACTATCTTTGCGTTTGAGCATAATAAATCAGACTGCGTCCGAGGTGTTTTGGTTCACAAAATCTTTTGGCAAATTGAGTTGTTCAAATCTGCACAAACCCCTGCCAACAGACGACAATACAGCGTTTGTTGATTTTTTCGGGGAACATCCATCCAACCAAGGGCCTGACGCGACGCCATGTTAACCGAATCTCTTCAGAACTCAATCAATAAATCTTTAGAGTGCGTTTTTCTGCCAGCAAATGAGCCGCCCGCCTTCGGAAAATAAATATGTAAATGTGGTTTCTACAATAGTTTGCATATCTGATTAGCCTCGGTCGCCTTCTACCATTCAAAAAGCACTATTGCCTGCCGGAACCTCCCAGATGGCGCATCCCGATCGTTCGAGCCAGACTCGTCGCCAACCGCGCGAGTCACACGGCATTTCACTTCCGGTAAGTAGCCTCGTGCCCTGGATATTGCTTGTTATGCTCCAGCGCATCACGCATGGCCCGATCCTTGTCCTGCCAAACCTGCCCCGTCCATGCGTCCGCGTGGCTGCCCGGAACGAGCGTGTTGCAGATGGCGTAATAGCCCAAGTCCGCGCCGCGTGTCATGCGCCCGGAACTCTGCTGCATCTTGAATTTCCTTCCCTGCGACGTGGTCTTGCAACCCATCAGACAAACAACCGCCGCAAGCATCAACAAAATGATTTTGGTTTTCATAGGTTTTTGCCGGTGATTCAGCCGCATCCTTGGACAAAAGCCGGATCAGGTCAAACAACTTTTCCTTGTCCTGCATGGAACTGAATTCGCACTCATACCTGTGACTGCGCTGCAACGCCCTCCAGAGCCGCCACCCGCACCCACTCGCTCGAATCTTTCATCGCAATCTGCAATGCCCGCAACACGTCCTGCGACTTGACCCTCCCCAGCGATTCCGCTGCCGCCAGCCGCACGGCCTCATCGGAATCGCGCAACAGCTTGATCAATATCGGCACATGCGGACCGGATGGAGTTTGTGCCACCTTGTGTGACTCCGCATGAACGTCCGCTGCCGTCTTGCCCGTGATGCGCCGCATCAACCCCGACGCCGCGAATTGCACGCTCGGGCTCTGATGACGCATCGCTTGCTGAATCTCCGGCACCAACTCGCGCACGCCGGGTGCCCGTTCCCAGAACGCATCCAAAATCGTCAATGATCTTGCCGCCGCCTGACGCACACCCACCTCCTCGTCCATCATCGCCAGGGCCAGATGACCCAGCGCGCTTTCGTCGCCAACGCGTCCCAGCGCTTCAGCCGCAGCCTCACGGACCTCGGTATCCTTGTCGTTCAGCAATCCGAGCAGCCCAGGCATCGCACGGCGATCTCCGAGCTTGCCCAATGCGTTTGCCACCGTCTGCCGCACATCCCAGTCGCGATCACCAACCAGCCCGAGCAACGACTCCACAGCATTCACGTCCCCAACACTTCCCAACGCACTCGCCGCAGCCGCGCGAACATAACGATCACGATCCTTCAACAATCCAACCAACTCCGATGCGGCCTGTTTGTTTCCGAGTCTTCCAAGCCCGCCCGCAGCAGCCGTGCGCACGCGGGGTTCAGCATCCTTGAGCGCATTGAGCAACGGCTTGAACGCAGATGCATCGTTAAGTTCGCCTAGCACATTCGCCACTGCCACGCGGCGCTCAGGACTACCACCACGCAACACCGCTCCTAGAGCGCTGACCGCTGCCGAACCAAACGTTGCAAGCTTGTGAAAATCCCCCGTCGCCACGTAATAAGGAATCTGCTCTCCCGAACTCCGCGGAATCCACCCCAGTGATTTGAGCGCCTGCGCCGCATGCCATTGCGCGCCGGGCCCGCCGCGTTGCAACACACCCACCAGCGGTTCGATAGCCGTGGCGGCTTCAAGCTTTCTCAACGACTGCACCGCCGCCTCCTGCACAGGCTCGAAATGATCACGCAACGCCACAATTAAACCGCGCGTCGAGTCTTCGTGCTTGAATTCCCCCAGCGCATGAGCCGCCTCAGTGCGCACGGCTGGCTCGACATCCTCAAGCGCCTGGACCAACGCCGCCACCACTCCGTCACCCTCCATGGCACGAAGCTTCTGCACGGCCTCCAACCGTTTTTGCGGAAACTTGTTGCCGAGCTGACGTTGTGCGAGCCAGAGCTTCGTATTGATCATGCCGATTACACGCGAACGAACTGCCCGTATTTTCAACACAACAGGCCGCTTGTCCAGTCGCGTGATGAGAATGCGTGGATGGGTGAGGATGTATCCGACCGGAAACGGCTCGTTGTCATCCTCGTCGTCGTCCTTGAATTCCCCTCCGTTTCGAGGAGGACAACAACGAAAACGATGGCCCAAATATGTACTAAAAAATCTCAAACACTCATGGATGGATTTGAAACTCTGTGCATAATCTCCTCAGGGATTGATCTGGCAGAAAGTGCGCAAAATAAAACCAGTAACCCTCACATTTAGAAAAATGAAACCTCAATTGTTGGCCGTGATGATTCTCGCATCAATCGCGACCCAACAAGCAAATGCAACAATTACTTTCAGCACCGGCAGCGGTTCTGCGGTGACGAGTGTGGACCGCTCGGCCAACTTTGACGCGGTGAGGAACAACGATAATTTGTCGAATTATTCGGAGAACCTGTTGAGCATTACCACCGACGGGACGGCTCACCTAAATGAAGATCCCTTCAACATCGAATCCGTAGAATTTCACAGTGCCGGTGCAGGATTTCACTGCGCGGGTGTCAATATGTCCTGGGTGACGATCAAGGCGACTGGCAGAAAGATAATCGGCGTCGAGTTCTTGTACGGCAACATTTGGTCTGCACTGACTTTTGGTGGGCAACGTTCCGATTTCGGTAAAGATAGTGCGATCATTGAATGGAAGACCTCCTTGGACGGTGACTGGGTGTCCGTAGGAAGCCAGCCAGTCGGGACTGTTATCGGCTTCAGCGATCCCACTGGATTCGACTACTTGCTTTTGCGGGCGGTTCTTTCTACGGGTTCTGGCGATAACAATCAAGCCATCGCTTTGGATAATCTCGAAGTGCAACTTGCCCCCATTCCCGAACCGTCAACATGGATAGCCGGAATCGCGCTGACTCTCCCATTCGGAGTGCAGGTGTTTCGCCATCTGTGCAATCGCAAGCAGGTCTCTTAAACCGCGCACTTCCGGATAACCATTCAGTAGTCCCCAGTCTGTTCAGTTCGAAACCCTTTCGTCTCGGTGTCAGGCTTGCACTTCCCTGATCATCTGGACAAACTTTCCGAAACATGAAATCCAACATCAAAAAAGTTTTGTGCGTCGTTGCCCTCGTCGTGTTTCACTTCGTCAATGCCTCGGCTGCCGAGTTTTTGATTCGCGATGGTGATCGCGTGGTCTTTCTTGGAGACAGCATCACTGAGCAACGTCTTTACACGACCTACATCGAAGCTTACGCCCTTACTCGTCACCCGAACTGGAAGCTCACCTTCCGGAACGTAGGCTGGGGTGGCGACACCTCATGGCTGCGTCAACGGGCGCACCCGGACGAAAAGCAACTCTTCGCAGCCGATGAAGCAACCCTGCAAAAGATGGTGGAGGATTCTGTCGGGCGCGGTCTGGGGCGCGACGTGTTGCCGCTGAAGCCGACTTTCGTAACGGTCAAGTTCGGGATGAACGACCATTCCTATCAACCTTTTCGCGAGGATATTTTCCGGGCATACGTCCGCAGCCAGACTGAAATCGCAAAAGTGCTCGGAGTGAATGCCGCGCGTGTCGCATTCCTGACCCCTCAACCCATCGAAGACAAGCGACCCGATCCGGACAAGGATGTTCGCAACCAGTCGCTACGCCAATTCTCCGATGGCTTGAAGGAAGTGGCAGCAAAATCCAGCTCCGCGTATGTGGACCAGTTTGATCCGTTCATGAAAATTCTATCACGCGAGCGTGCTGGAAATCCGCAGAGCTATATCGGTGGCGGCGATGCCGTGCATCCGGGGCCAATAGGCCAGACGTTGATGGCATGGGCGGTGTTGAAAGGCATGGGAGCATCGGCATCGGTGTCGCGAGCGGAAATTGATGCAGCAGGGAAGAAAGTGGCTGCCGCAGAGGGCTGCAAGGTTGATGGCCTCAAAGTTTCCGGCGGGACGGTGAGTTTCGACCGTCTTGACGAAGCGTTGCCGATGCCGGTGGATGAACGGGCCGAGGCGGCACTCAAACTTGCGCCGGTGTTGGACGACCTCAACCGATATGAGTTACGCATCAGCGGACTGGCGATCGGAGATTACGACGTGACTGTGGATGGAGAACTGGCTGGCAAAGTCAGCGCCGATGAACTTGCCAAGAGTTGGAATCTCGCAAATGCTCCCGGCCCGATCACAAAGCAGGCTCGCGAAGTTCTGAGGCTGGTGTTCGACAAGAACAATGCCTTCTTCCGCCGGTGGCGCGAGGTCCAACTGTACACTTTACCCAACTGGGTGAAGGGGGCGGATATCGAAACACGACGCGAGGCAGAGCTTGCCTGGATTGACAAGCAGATTGCAGAACTCGAAGGACAGATTAACAAGACGCGACAGCCCGTTTCACACCACTTCGAAATCAAGCCAGCGGCAAAGTAGAGACTGGTTGTCTCGGGACAAATCTTTACTTTTTTGCCTCGTAACCCGGCTTGACGACACCATTGTCGTCAAGCTTGCCGCAGGCCCAGAGAAGGCCGTGCGTCACGAGATCGAGATAGCGGGCATCCGCCACTGTGTCGTTGTTGTGACCGATGGTGGTACTGAAAACACGCGTGCCTTGATAGTCGTTGACCCAGGCGACAACGGAATCTTTTTCTTCCATTACTCCCTCCTTGTTCTTCACCGACTGCTTGCCGTGGGCAAGGGCCTTGGTGGTCGGCAGAATCTGAATGTTGTTGTAAAGCTCCTCATTGATCGTAGTCCAATCACCAAGCCCACGGGCGATTGCGTGCTTTTTTTCTGTGTAACTGATTGCGATGGGCAATTGAGGACCATGGGCGCTGGATTGCAGACCGAGATAATCAAACCACATTGATCGCTCGGCGCCCGGGGCGGCCTTCTCCCCGGGATTGCCAATTCGATAAGAGTGCATGCCGCAATGCAGGTTCACACCTGGAATACCAGCACGATGCGGAGCTAGGACGCTCTTGATGGTCGCAGGATCATTGACATCTGCGGCGCACTCGTCATGGATGACCACGTCGTAATCCTTGGCGTAGTCCGCATTGCCGAGAATGGCCAGCGGCGGCTTGGTGCTCTTGTCGTCGGTGTGTATCTGCGTGACAACGACGTTCGCTCTGGCTTCGATTCCTTGCTTCAAGATGCCCTTCTGACTTGCGTAGTCGTGACAACAACCGCCGGTGATCAACAAAGCGCGCAGCGGTTTTACCTCGGCGCTGAGAGCAGGATTCAAAACAAGCGCGCAACCGATCAGGCTCGCACCGAAACTGAGAAGTGATTTATGCATGGAGCTTTGATAAACGGGATCGGCCCAATGTGAAAGCCTGAAATTCATGGTGCCAGACATAAAAAGGAAGACTGCAATCCTGATACGGCGGGCGTGTGAGTTCTTGAATCATCATTTGTGATGGCCTTGAAATTACCCGAAGTCTAGCATTCGTCCTTGAAATGAAGACTAGATCAAACCCGAGACTTGAGCTTCCTCGAATCCTTCTGACTCTCGCATTGACAGCACTGCTGGCGGGTTGCGCCACGTCTCCAAGCCCCGGCAAGTGGCAGGCATTGTTCAACGGACACGACACCAGCGCCTGGCGGGCTTTTTGCGGAAAGGATTTTCCGGAGACCGGTTGGGATATGCAAGATGGATGCCTTCACCTGCGACCGGGCGGCAAGGGTGGTGATCTGGTCACGCGAGATAAATTCGACAATTACGAGCTTGAGTGGGATTGGCGGATATTGCCTGGCGGCAACAACGGCATCAAATACCTTGTAAGCGAAAGCCGCCCCAACACCCCCGGCCCCGAATACCAGATGGTGGATGACGCCACGGTTCCCAATGCGTTGCACCAGACAGCGTCGTTTTACGAGGTGCTGTCACCGCGGGTGAATACAGCCACGCGCCCGCCTGGAAGTTGGAATCAATCGCGACTGGTGGTCTGCGGCAATCACGTCGAACAC
>JABFSR010000241.1 GCA_013140495.1 Verrucomicrobiota bacterium | reverse complement strand
TTCCCGTCGGGTGCGCGCTCCCGCAAGGCACGGATGTTCGCAGCCATGACGTGCGGTAGCAGCGCCGCACACACCGCTCCGTGCGGCGCGGGGAACATGCCCCCGATTGGTGCGGCAAATCCATGAACGGCTCCCAATCCTGCGTTTGTCAGCGCAATGCCGCCAAACAAGCCTGCCAGCGCCATGTCCTCCCGCGCCGCTTTGTTCTGGCCGGTAAAGCACGCGAGACGCAGTGACCGCGAGACGCGCTGCATTCCCTCCACACAAAAACCATCGACAATCGGATTGGCCCGGCAGGAGACGTAAGGTTCGATCAATTGTGTCAGCGCGTCCAGACCAGTGCTCGCCGTGAGGGCCGGAGGTAAACCGTACGTCAGCTCCGGATCCACCACGGCCAGGCGTGGCAGCATGAGTGGACTGCGCAAACTGACTTTGACCCGTTGCTCGGGAGAGGAAAGCACCGCGTTACGCGTCACCTCTGCGCCAGTCCCGGCTGTGGCCGGAATTGCGATAAACGGGGCGGGCCGATTCGGCAACGTTTTGCCTCGTCCGATTACTTCCACAAAGTCCAGCAACTCGCCCTCATTTGTGAGCATTGCAGCGATTGCTTTGCCGGCATCAATCGCACTGCCGCCGCCAATGGCGATTACCAGGTCACAACCTGCCATCCTGGCTGCATCCACTCCATTCGACACGGTTGTCAAAGTGGGTTCGCCAGGTATGGAAAACGTCGTGCAGGTGAGAATTCCCGGCTCGCGTTTCAACAACTCAAGGAGAAGGTCTGCCCTCTGGCGGTCGCGTCCGGTGACAACCAGAACGTGTTGGCCAAACCCGTGCGCCAGGGAGCCAATTTCCTTCAGCTTTCCCGCGCCAAATACAATCCGTGTTGCTGTCGCAAATTCAAATCTCACATTCAAAAGCAATTGATCCGGGTGATGTCCTCATGCCGTGCATGATTCTGAAATCATTCTCCAAATCCCGGCGTTCAATCATGTTTGTTCGTGCTGCCATTGTGCGTCAGCATGAAAAACACTGCCAAATTTCTCACTGGAGCGCGGCCCGGCCATCATGGGGGCCACGGTATCGCGCCATTTGGCGTAGTGCGCCGTTTCCTTGTGTTTGGCCGGCGCGTCCGGTGTGCGATACGCCTCCACCAACACAAAGCGTGTCGGATCATCAGTCTGCTGCATCACATCAAACCGCGCGATACCGGGTTCGCGCACGCTTTGCTGCGCATTTTCCAGCGTTGCCGCCTTGAATGCCTCGATTGATTCCGGTTTCACTTGGGCACGAACTTGAACAATCAACATGACTTTCCTTTCGGTTTGCGCGTTCAAACAATCGTATGTTTAAGGCTCCTGACTGAAAATGGCAAAACTTTGCATCTGCCCCGGTCGGTCTCGCCGCGAACATTCTCAAATCAACTGGATTGTGCGCGGATGAGTTCGATGATTGGCGCTAAGTGGAAGTCGCAACGCCTCGCGACCTCGGCGGCAGCTTCTATTGGGGCACACATTCTGGCGGATTTGCTTCGTAAAAAAGAGGAGGGTTGATTTCGGATTTGCTATTCGCCCTCTGCCGCCGACTTCAACCAGTTCGGATATTGTTGGTCGGTCGCTTGCACCATCATTCGCTCGAAGAACTGTTTTGAATAACCGACAAAATCAAAGTCGATGGTTGAGAGACGGACCTGCACGACTCCCCACATGGCCTCGCGCAGATCGCTCATGATCCGCATCAGCCGGAGGCGCGCCATGTCACGCTGGCGGCATTCATGGAAGCAGGCTTCCAAAAGGATTCGCTCCTCCTCGTTGCCAAACTGGTGATGCGCCGCGAAGTTGGCCATATCGAAGAATATGTCGCCCATGCCCGAGTATTCCCAATCCAGAATCCGCACCGATTCGCCGTCGGCGAGAAAGTTTTCGGTCAGCAGGTCGGCGTGGATTGGGCAGGGTGCAAGCGGCGAACTGACGTAAAGAGCGCGTTCAATCTCGCATTTGAATTTTTCGATTTCGGCAATGTTGTCCGGCAGCGGCGACTTCCGCTCCTTAGCAATCGCCAGATAGCGCTCGAAAGTTCTGAACGGAGAAAAGACACCGAGAAAAGCCGGGCCGGTATGAATCGGGCGCAGCGCCTCGACCACCCGGCGGATCATTTCCGGAGCGCGCAGTCGTTCCGCCTGAATTCTCTGACCACCTATGAAGCGGGTCATCAGGCAGCCTTCGGGCTCGATCCAGTCAACCACGCCGGGCGCCACCCCGGCCGCAGCCGCCACGCGATGGTTGTGTAATTCGTGCTGGCGATCAATGCCGAGCAACTCGGTGTTCTCCCCTGGGACGCGCAACACGAACGATTCGCCATCGGCATCCACGCGATAGTTTTGATTGGTGATGCCGCCTGCGAGGAAGGAGGCGTCCAGTTTTTTTGCCTGGGCCAATCGCGGCGCACGACGCGCGAGCCGTTTGATTTCGTCTATGTTCATTTGACGGTTTAAGATGATCTCAAACGTCCCGTTTGGAGGTCGCAATGTGTGAAGGCTTCGGGTTGGGATGTCGAGTTCAAATCTACGCTCTCCGTTCATTCTGCCGTGCTTTCTCTGACTTGAGGCAGGCGGCTGACGCCACATTAAAGTGCACAATTCCTGTCGGCGCGCTCTCACTCTTCTGCTAAACTGAAAACCGATGAAGAAGAAGTTGACGACTTATCTAATCACCCTGGCCAGCCTTCTGAGTTTCATATCGTCGGTGAACTTGTACGCCGCCGCCACGCTGACCAACTCTCGACCGGCCAATGGCAGTCTGGTCATCAGTTGGAGCAGCCGGGGGACGTTGGAAACTGCCGCTCAGGTGACCGGGCCTTGGACTCCGATTACCAACGCTCTGAATCCCTACACGAACGCCATCACGACCGGCGCGAAGTTCTTTCGCCTGAATCAAACGGTGGATGCCACCAGCCTCCACAAGAAAGTCCTTTGCGGTTATCAAGGCTGGTTTCGCTGTCCCGGTGACGGCGGCAGTCAATGGATTCATTGGAGCCGCTCCTCAAGTACCATCACACCCAGCACGCTGACTTTCGAGATGTGGCCGGACATGAGCGAATACACCCACGCCTATCCGGCTCCCGGCTTCACCTATCCGAACGGCTCGCAGGCGTATTTGTTCAGTTCTCATGACCAGCAGACGGTGGATCGGCATTTCGAGTGGATGCAGGATTACGGGCTGGATGGCGTCTGGGTTTCGCGATTCGTCGTCGGTGTGGCGAGTCATCCGACCGACGTGTTGGTAAACGTGCGCAACGCCGCGCATCGCACCGGCCGGACGTTCGCCCTCGCCTACGATCTGTCGGGCCAGCCGACGAACACTCTTTTCAGCCAGTTGACCAACGACTGGCGCTGGCTGGTGGACAATCTGCACATCACCGACGACCCGCGCTATTTGCATCACAATGGCAAACCGGTGCTGATGATCTGGGGCTTCTTCCCCGAGCGCTTCTCCACCAACCTCGCGAACCAAATCATTGATTATTTCAAGACCGATCCGACGTATGGCGTCACGTTGGTTGGCGGCGGCGCGTGGTGGTGGCAGAGCGAAACCGCGCCGGGTTGGTCCAATGTATTTCGCCGCTTCGACGTGTACAGCCCGTGGAACGTGGGCAATGTTTCCCTCGACGGCACGAACATGTGGGCGTCCACGGCGTACTGGTCGCAGGACAAGATAGCGGCGGACGCCGCGGGGATGCTCTACCTGCCGGTGATTTATCCGGGCTTCAGTTGGGATAACTTGCAACAACTGCCGCCGGGTACCTCCCTGTTTCCCCGACACGGCGGCGAATTCCTATGGAGACAATTCAAAGCCGCCGGGAATCTGGCCCTCGACATGGCGTTCGTGGCCATGTTCGACGAAGTGGACGAAGGCACGGCCATTTTCAAGGTGAGCAACACCCCGCCGACTCAGGGACATTTCGTAACCTACGACGGCCTGCCATCTGATTGGTATCTGCGCCTGACTGCTGAAGGCTCAAAAATTCTCGCCGGCGAAAAACCCAACACCGCCACCATTCCCATTTCGCCATTGCCTCCCTTGCCGCCACTGGCCGTGAGCTTGTCGGCCACACCCACCAATGCCAGCGGCGCGCCCGTCACCGTCCAGTTCACGGCGCAAGCGAGCGGCGGAACCCCGGCCCCGGTTCCCTTCGACACCACCGATGATCATCTGGGCACCGTGACGGCAGCGGGTGAAAACAACGGGATCAACGGAAATTTTGAACTGGCCGCCAATGCCTTCGACAACACTCTGACCAAGTGGCTGGACTTTGCCAATGGCGACCCCACCACCCGCGCCAGTTGGATTCAATATCAATACCCCGGCGGCCTGACGCGGACGGTGACCAATTACACGATCACCTCGGCCAACGACGCGCCGGAGCGCGATCCCGCCAATTGGGCCTTGCTCGGCTCCAACAACGGCGGGACGAACTGGGTCACACTGGACCCGCAAGTCAATCAGGTCTTCACGGATCGTTACCAGACCCGCGCCTTCTCCGTCGCCAGCCCGGCGGCTTACAACATTTACCGCCTGCGCATTGATTCCGTCGCCGACGCGCCCTCAGCCGTCGCGCTCCAGTTGGCTGAGATTCAGTTGTTGGGAACACAAAAATACACCTACTGGTGGTCATTCGGTGACGGCACGACCGCCAGCTCGGAGCAGATCGGCGCATCCGTTCAACAGCAGCATACCTACACCAACAACGGCAACTACACGATTGTCCTCGGCGTCACTTATGGTGCTTTTCGCGGGACAAATACCATCACGATCAACATTGGGCCGCCGTAAACCGCGACCGCGCCAGTGACCCATCAACGGTGCTGCGCCATTGACCTTCAGCCGGGATGGCATTGCCCTGTCTTGTCGAATCGGCCCGCTTTCGATGTTGGGCGTTGGGTGTTGAACGTTCGATGTTCAGCGCTTTGTCTTGGTGAGTCTATGTGGTGGGCTTTGTTCAGAAGTCCGGTTCTACGGATTAAGAAACCTTAGCGTCGCAATCAGCTTTGGGCATTGCATTGATTCTTGGCTTGACCCTAGCGTCGGCGCGATCAGTATTTGAAAATGAATTTGTGCATGGCAACATGCCTCTCACCCGCGCCAGTCGACACCACATCCGTTCTTTTGCGCGTTGAACCTTCTTTCTTGCCACACCTTGAGTCACTCGACACACCGGGAGCGCAATCTTGATCAATATGAAAAAAGCAAATCCAACCATGAAAGCAGAAAACCGCAGGAACTTTTTGAAGAAAGCCGGTGCTGCGGCCAGCGGTATTCTTGCAGTCCCGTATTTCATCCCCGCCCGGGCTTTGGGGCGCGACGGCGCGGTGGCTCCGAGCGAACGAATCGTGCTGGGTGCGATTGGTATCGGCAACCGGGGCAGCTATGTGCTCGATTGCTTTGTCCACGAACCGGGCGTGCAGTTCGTGGCAATTTGCGACGTGAAAGAAACGCGCCGCCTTGCAGTCAAGAAGAAGGCCGACGAGCAGTACGGCAATCAGGATTGTGCGATGTATCATGACATGCGTGATTTGCTCGCGCGCCAGGATATTGATGCGGTGCTGATTGCCACAGGGCCGAACTGGCATGCAACCGCCGCGATCCTCGCCGCCAACGCCGGAAAGGACGTGTATTGCGAGAAGCCCAGCACCAAGAACATCGCGCAAAGCCTGGCATTGGCAGAGGCGTTTCGCCGGACGGGCCGCGTGTTTCAAGCTGGCACGCAGCGGCGCAGCCTGCCGAATTTTGGTCTAGCAGCCGAACTCGCTCAACGCGGACAACTGGGCAAACTTCACACGCTCCACGCGCATCCGATGGGCCTCACCACCTTGATGAGCGGCTGGCTTCCCGCCGAGGAGCCGCCAGAGAAAGAAAAGGTGGATTGGGACATGTATCTTGGCCCGGCGGCGTGGCGACCCTTCAACAAGAAATTGCTCGACGGCTTCAACTTTGAGAAAGGCGGCGGATTCTTTGGCGCGTTTGGCGGTGGAGGATGTCTTGAATGGGGCTCCCATTGCGTGGACTTGTGTCAATGGGCGAACAGTGCCGACAACACAGCGGCCGTCGAGTACTGGCCGGAGGGCAAGGAACTCCATGCTCGTTATGCCAACGGCGTGAAGCTGGTCATGCGCAACGACGGCTGGCTGCCGCTGGGATCTTGCCCGGTGCGGTATGAAGGCGAAACGGGCTGGGTGGAAACTGCCGACAATGGTGAGATGGTAGCGAATCCCACCTCGTTGATTGCCGGGCCACGGCCACGCATCTCCGGTTATCCGGCGAATTTTCACGTACGCGACTTCCTAAATTGCGTACGAACACGCGGGCAGACGCGCGCCAATGCTGAGACCGCCTGCTGGTCACACATCACCTGTCATGCAGCCAACATCGCGCTATTCCTCGGTCGCCGCGTGAAGTTCGATCCGACCAAGTGCGAATTCATTGGCGACGAGGAAGCCAACCGGCTGCGTTCCGAGGCGCTAAGGGAGCCGTGGCGGATTTGAGTTCGACACATTACGAGACCAAAGGACCAAAAGGGAAAATATGAAATCCATGATTCACCGATTCGGATGGTGTTTAGTTTTTGTTGCGATCACTACTACCGCATTTGCCGCCGACAGCGCAACCTCATCTGCAGAAAAAGCCCGACAGGCAATCAGCACGCTACAATCCAACGCGCCGGGAGAAGAAAAGGCGATGGCGTGCAAACGGCTCGCCGTTTATGGCCATGCTGACGCGGTTCCGGCGCTTGCACCGTTGTTGACTGATGAAAAGCTGGCGTCCTGGGCGCGGATTGCTCTTGAAGTGATTCCAGGAAGCGCGGCCGATAAGGCACTGCGTGCGGCGATTCCCAAGTTGCAAGGCAAACTGCTGGTGGGCGTCATCAATTCCATCGGCGTGCGACGTGATTCGAAGGCTGTAAGCGTGCTGGCAAGCAAACTTAAGGACACCGACGCGGACGTGGTTGCCGCTGCGGCTGTGGCACTGGGCCGCATCGGTGGCGACAAGGCAGCCAGAGCATTGGAGAAATCCCTTGGCCGTGCGCCGGTCGGAAATCATTCAGCGATAGCGCAAGGTTGCATCCTGTGTGCAGAACGATTTCTCGCCGAAGGGAAATCTGCCAAGGCCGCCAAGTTGTACGACACTGTTCGCAAAGCGGACGTTCCGAAGCAGAGGATTCTTGAGGCCACCCGGGGCGCAATTCTTGCCAGACAGGCAAATGGAATTCCGCTGCTGCTCGGTGCACTGCGCTCGACAGACAAAGGGACTCATGGCCTTGGCCTGCGCACCGCGCGCGAATTGCCAGGTCCATCCGTCACCGAAGCATTGGCGTCTGAACTAAGCCGCACACAGCCCGAAAGACAAGGACCACTCTTTCTGGCACTGGCGGATCGCAACGACACAGCAGTGCTGCCTGTCGTCCTCTCTACAGCCATGAGCGGTTCCAAGAATCTGCGATTGCTGGCAATCGAAGTCATGATTCGCGAGGGCAAGCCTGCCTGCGTTCCCGTGCTGTTCGACACGCTGGCAGAGAACGATGCCGAGCTTGCGAAAGCAGCAAAGGCTGCATTGGCCGGATGGTGGGGAAAGGAAGTGGACGCGCAATTAACCGCCCGGCTGCCTCAATCATCAGGGAACAACCGCCGCCTACAGGTCGAACTGGCTGGCCAGCGCCACGTGGCGGGCGTTATACCCGAGTTGATCAAAGCCGCCAGCGACTCTGATTCTGCAATTCGCACGGCGGGTTTCAAAGCATTGGGTGAAACCGCCGGTACAGCCGATCTGGGTACGTTGATTGATCTGCTTGCCAAAGCAAATTCGGCAGAGGACGTGGCTGCGGTACAAACTGCCTTGGAATCCGCCTGCACGCGACTTCCGGACAAAGCCGGCTGTGCGGACAAATTACTCCCTGGTCTCGCAACAAGTCCGGTTCCGGCAAGATGTGCGCTACTGCACGTTCTCGGCGTCGTCAGTACACCCAACGCGCTTGCCGCAGTCCAATCGTCTCTTGCCAGCCCGGAGACGACGGTCCGCGACACAGCTGTACGCGTCCTCGCTGACTGGTCCGATGCTGCGGCACTGCCGCAATTATTCGATGTCTTCCGCACTACAACGGATGAAAGCCATCGTTTCCTGTCCCTCCGCGGCTGTATTCGCCTGCTCGAATTAAGCGATCAGCCGCGTCCTGAAAAAGTGAAGGCCTTTGGCGAACTGATGTCGCGCACCGAACGCGGTGATGATCGCAAAGCAATCCTCTCCGGTCTCGCCAACGTCGCCGATACCACCGCACTCAAACTCGTTGAACCACTACTCAATGACGCCCAGGTTCAGGCCGAGGCTGAACTCGCTGCGCTGACCATCGCCGACAGTCTCGCTAAGTCCGCTCCTGCGGAGGCCAAGGCAGTCGTCACCCGGATCAAGGCTGAATCGAAAAACGAAGTCACACGGGACCGTGCCGCGAAGATCCTCGGGCAGTTGGAAAAGAGTCAGTGACTTCCATAAAGCCACATGGTTGCACAAAAGCCATCAAACAATTCCAGCGGATGTCCAAAGTCCAAATTGTAACTCTACTTCTTCATCCGGCAAAGTTACTCGGAAAACGCACTGAACAAAGCCCGCATCTCTTCCTCGACCTGAGCCGGATCGGAAATGGTTTGGCGAACTTCATCGCGGAGAAGTTCCCGGTAACGTCCTCGTAACCGATGCACCGCCACCCGCACAGCCCCTTCCGTTAGCTTCATTGTCTCGGCAACTTGCGCGTAAGGGATGGCGCTCTTGCCGATCATCAGAAAAGGTTTCAACTGCGCGAACAGCTCTGCTTTTCCTTCCGCAGTACTCTCGCCTCGAAGGCGGGTGAGAACCCGTTCGAGCACGGTGACTGCCCATGCGCGATCATAGAGTTTGTCCGGGCTCAAATTGTCCGGCGGATCAATTTGATAGCGCGTATCTGCATTCTGCCAGTCGAGTGGGACCGTGGCCACGCCCCCGCCGCGTTTCTGGCGGTTGGCACGATCCCATTCGTTCGCGAGGAAGTGTTTCAGCGCGGCGAGCAGGAAAGCGCGAAAGCGTCCGCGTTCGCTGTTGAGCCCGGCGAGATAGTTCTTTTCAAGAAATCGCGCGAAGAATGCCTGGGTCAGATCTTCCGCATCCTCGCGTGTCGGTGTTTGCCGTCGGACGTACACATAAAGCGGATACCAGTACGTGCGGCACAATTCCTCCAGGGCCATGTCTGCCTGCTGCGAACCACGTCCGCTGGCCGCGAGCACGACCGTCCAATGCGTCGTGGCAAATACGTCTCCGCGCGCAGCCGTCGTCTGAGGTAAATGCTCGGAACTCAATAAGGTGTTTTTGCGTCAGTATCTCAGCGTGCCAATTCCGACAAGGCCATATCACGAATCGTTGTGGACGTAATGGATTTTGCGATTTCGATTGCCGGTTTTCTCATGCCACGTTGAGCCAAAAGCCGGACGGATTCAAGAGCGGCCTGATCTCGTTCAAAATTGCCTCCAATCTGCTCCAAGATTTCCCCAACGAGCTCTGCCTTTCCCGATTTGGCTGCATCTCTTGCCAGATTGGCCAGAGCTGCGTCTTTCTCAACTGTGCCGCTGATGTTTGCCGCCGCTTCCAAACGGCTGGCCAGGTCTTCACGGGGAGTGGATTCTGCCGGGCCCGTTACCACCAGCTTGTAGCGAATCTTTACTGCGCTTGGGTCGTTGGTGAGTTGCACGATCTGGAGCACTCCCCTGGCTCCTTCGCGCGTCTTGAAAAACCAAAGCTCCGATTGTTCACGGGTCAGGAGGTTTACCAGCGGGCCGCCACCATATTGAGAGTCAAGTTGCACGGCAGAATTCACAATTCCGCCCGATGTCGGAGCGGGTGGTGCGGGCTGGCCAAAGCGTGAAGCTTCACTTGCGCGCCGACTCCAGTCCATCACATCAATCGCTTCCACCACCCGTTCAGCACTCAATGCATCCCAGTCGTTCCAACTTGTCGAACTGTCGCCGTGCGCTTTGGCGAAGACACCATCAAACCCGATGATTCTGCCATCTCCGGCAAACATCAGGTCCGTACCGCTTTCCCGCAGCCAAGCCACGTATCGGAAGCGCCCGGAGTCCTCACGAATATCGAGCGTCTGCCACAAGCGATTTTCATCTTCACCCGCTTGAGCGGCAAGGACGCTGGTGATTTCGGACGCTGGCGTGAGCAATGTTCCCGCGTCGAGGTCCAGGAATTGGTTTGTTCCCGTGGTGCGTGCTTGAATGGTTTGTTCGCGCATGGGACCGAACGAAATTTGTCTGGCGGTTGCTAGCTGGGCGTCTGCCGCTTCCTGGGCGGCTACCGCGTGTTCGTGCGCTCTTCGCGCTCGCAAGTGGATGAAGCCGGCAAAAACGATCACCGCGATTGCCAAAATCACAAGAGCTGACACTGCAAGGCCGATCGCCTTCGCCGGGCTACCTCGAACCCCGGACGCAGATGGCTTGGCCGGGTCTTCGCCCAACACCGCCGTGCCGTGAGGACCAACGCTTGCCGGTTGATCCGCCAGACGGCCAGAGCCTCCGAACATGTCCTCATAGGCGTACATCAGTGATGCCGTAGCAATGGGCGCAGCAATGAAGATTCCCAGACAGAAGGCCACAAACCCCGCCACATGGAGCAGCACCAGAATGAGGACGAAGCCAAAAAGCTTCCACCAATGCCGGGTGACCATTTTACGACTCAGTTCCATCGCCGACCAAAAGTCGAGGCGTTTGTCCATGATCAGCGGCAGCGTAAACGTCCATGCGACCCAGAGATAAATGCCTGGCAGAATCAGGCAGAGAAATCCCAACCCGGTAAGCAACAAGCTTACTAGACTGCCGAGAAAGAGATGCAAAAAGCGTTTACTGAATCCAGCGAAGGCCGTCTCGATGGTCACCGGCTGTCCGCGAATCTTTTGGAGAAAATAAAAATACAGTCCGCCCATTAGTGGTCCACTCACGAGCAGTCCGAGTACAGATCCGCCCCCATTGGGCCGGTCATGGCCTGAAATGATTACGACTCCGGCCGATTGTGCGATTGCCAGCAGCACCCAGATCAGCGCGCTGATGCCGACAGTTGGCCAAAAATTGCTTCGCACCAGCGCCCAACCACGTCGCAGACAACTGCGGATGCTCAACGTGTAATCCCGCGCCAAAACTTCTCGAATCAACGCCTCGGCATTCGGCGGCGTGGGCGGCACGAAGTGGTCGGCACTGGCGCCACCGCCGCTGGCAATCGTTTCCACCGCCGATTTCACCTGGCTCGCTTGCTGGTAGCGAAGCTCTGGTTTCTTTTCCAAAGCGCGCAGTACCACCTCGTCCAAGCGCACGTCCACCTCGACCCGGCCTGACGAAGGCGGGGCGAATTTCCCCAGCGGCAGTTCGCCCGTCAACATTTCGTAGAACACCACTCCCAGCGCAAAAATGTCGGCCCGATGATCCACTGTCTCCGGTTTCTCGACCTGCTCGGGCGCCATATAATTTGGCGTGCCGATGATGCCTTTGGTCGCCGTCAAATCCGCCTCGGCATCGCGGCCCATGAGTTTGGCGATGCCGAAATCGGCAATTTTCACGCGGCCTTTTTTGTCGAGCAGGATGTTGTCTGGCTTGATATCGCGATGGACGATGCCTTCGTCGTGGGCAAACTGCAGCGCCTCGCAAATCTGTGGCACAATCTGCAACGCTTCGCGCGCCGAGAGCTTCCGGGTGCGCTCCAACTGCCGCAGGTTCAAACCGTCCACGAACTCCATGATGAAGAACGGAAGACCGTTCACCTGACCGAATTCGTGAACGGCCACTATGTTGGGATGACTCAGCCTCGCCAGCGCGCGGGCCTCGCGATTGAAACGTTCACCGAAGCCCGGGCCGCTCGCGACCTGCGGCGGGAGAATCTTCAACGCAACAAGGCGATCCAGTCCCGGTTGGCGCGCTTTGTACACTGCGCCCATTCCGCCCTTGCCAATGAAGGTGAGGATTTCCAGTTGAGGAAACAGCCGGGCCACTTCTTCCACCGTCGGCGGCTGGAACGGTGTGGCTTCGGGGCCGGTTTCCGCTGTGACTCCTTGCGCCAGCAAGCAGGCGGGACAAAGCCCGTCCAGCGCACCTGCTGGCAACGAACCCCCGCACTGGGGACATTTCTTTGGCATGCTTGGATTACCTGAATTTGTTTCGTCCTGATTCATACATGCTTCTCAGAAGCAAAAACGAGCAAACGTTACAGAAAATTTACAACAAAATGAATGCCGGACTAGAAAGTCGGACCGATCCGACAGCGGATTAGGCGGCTCCCATCGCTCGCCCCCAGCCTCCCTAAGACGAGACAGGACGGGGAAAAATAATTTCGTTGTGATGCGTTTTCATGCCGATACCCTAAAACTGAATGTGCAGGAACTCGAAAAAATTCAACGGGTCGCGCGCCATCGCGAAATTCTGCCCGCTTTCACCTCCCGTCCACCGCTTTCCTGCCTGGCTTGTTTCATTACGAGCCAGGCTCGTTTCAATTAACCTGTATTAAAGTTTTCATGCACGGGTTCTCTCCATCCGAAAAAGCTGTCAACAACACTGCACGAGTGATTCTCGCCGTCGTTCTCCTTGTCAGCTCGCTCGTGCCTGCGGTGGGCGACACCGGGTTGTCCGTGGATAAACGAGGTGACCTCCTGCTGGGCACAGTTCCCTTTCATGGCATTGGCGTGAACTACTACGATGCTTTCACCCGCACGCTCGACCAACCAGTCCGCACGAATTACGACGCCGGCTTTCGTGAACTGGCGGCGAGGAGGATTCCGTTCGCGCGATTCTCAGCAGGCGGCTACTGGCCTCAGGATTGGATTCTTTATCGAACCAACCGCGCCGAGTATTTCAAGCGGCTTGATGGTGTTGTGCGGAGTGCGGAGAACCACGGCGTTGGATTGATCCCCTCGTTCTTCTGGCACCTGAGCGCTGTTCCGGATATTGTCGGTGAACCGTGCAACCGCTGGGGCGACACCAACAGCCGCACCATCTTTTTCATGCGTGAATACACGCGTGAACTCGTGACGCGCTATAACAAATCGCCTGCCATCTGGGGTTGGGAATTTGGGAATGAATACAATTTGGCCGCAGATCTTCCGAATGCGGTGGAGCATCGTCCTCCAGTCGTGCCCACACTCGGCACGCCTTCGCAGCGCACGGCTGATGATGAACTCACGCACGCGGCCATTCGAGTGGCGTTCCGGGAATTCGCTTTCGAGGTTCGGAAACACGATCCACATCGAATCATAGTCAGTGGTAATGCTTTCCCGCGTCTGTCAGCGTGGCATCAGGCGCAGGAGAAAAGTTGGAAGCAGGACACACGCGAACAATTCGCTGAGATGCTCGCGGCAGACAATCCTTCACCCATGAACACTCTGTCTGTGCGTGGTTATGATTTGGCCCCGGACATTGGCCGGCTGGATCAGGCCATGACGGTGGCGCACGCTGCGAAGAAGCCGCTGTTCGTAGGCGAGTTTGGTGCACCCCAAGATGCTGCGGGTGAATCGAAGGAGAAGTTCGCCGCGATTCTTGCTGCAATTGAAACCAACAATGTCCCGCTCTCAGCTCTGTGGGTGTTTGACTTTGAGGGTCAGGCAAAAGACTGGAATGTGAACGTAACGAATAATCGTAGCTGGCAGCTCGACGCCATTCAAAAAGCGAACGAGCGGATGAAAAGAAAACGATAGGTCTGTCTGGCAAACTTTGTGATGGATTGGTTCGCTCCTTGTTTACATTGTGGCATCATCCGTCATCATGACGAAACGATCATGAGAACACAACTCGCTCCTGCAATAGTCGCTGCAATACTCTTCCTAAACTGCTCGGTTCTGGTTGCCAGCTCCGTGACCCTTCACGTCGCCCCTGCCGGCAATGATTCATGGTCTGGCACGCTGGCGTCTCCCAACTCTGCGCGCACAGATGGACCCGTGGCCAGTCTCCACGTCGCCCTGGTTCGGGTTCGGGAGCTGCGATCGAAAACGACCGATAAATCCACCGCAGTTGTGGTCGTCCAGGCTGGTGAATATCCACTCGGCGCGCCACTCGTGCTGACGCCTGACGACAGCGGCCTGCGTTTCGAGTCGGCGACTGGTGCGCGTCCAGTGTTCAGCGGCGGACGGCGTATCGCTGGTTGGAAGCACGGTTCGGACGGAGTTTGGTCTGTCAAAGTTCCCGATGTGGCCGAGGGTCGTTGGTATTTCGAGCAACTCTGGGTGAACGGTCACAGAGCCACCCGGGCGCGTGCGCCAAACGAATTTTATTACTACATGGCCGGCAAAGTTGCGCACGGCACCGATCCCTTGACAGGTAAGCCTGCGGATCTCAGCAGTCGCGCTTTCAAGGCACGGGCCGATGATGTCCAGCCGCTGGCCAATATCCCGACGAACCATCTGAGCGACGTGACGGTGGTTGTCTATCATTCGTGGGAAATCTCGCGGCACCGGTTGGCGGCGTTTGATCCGGCATCCACCACGGTAATCACCACTGGCGGCGCACCTTGGGCGTTCATGCAGTGGGCACCAACCCAGCGGTATCATATTGAGAATTTCAGGGCGGCGCTCGACGCGCCGGGAGAATGGTTTCTCGACCGCGACGGAACACTCTCCTACTTCCCGCTGCCCGGCGAAGACATGAACAAGGCCGAGGTCTTTGCGCCAGTCGTAGAGCAATTCGTGTTGCTCAAGGGTGAACCGGAGAAAGATCGTTTCGTTGAAGACGTCACATTCAAAGGGCTCGCGTTTCGTCATGGACAATACCTGCTTCCGCCGGGAGGACATGGTGATTCGCAGGCGGCGTTTTCTATTCCCGCTGTATTCGAGGCCGATGGTGCTCGGCGTGTCACGATTGAGGATTGCGAGTTTGGTCACATCGGAGTTTATGGTGTGTGGTTCCGTCGCGGTTGTAGTGATTGCCGGCTCTTGCATTCACACCTTCACGATCTCGGCGCTGGCGGCGTGCGCATCGGTGAAGGTCGCATCGCCGCCAACGAAGCCGAGCGCACGAGTCACGTGGTGGTGGACAACAACATTATTCAGGGTGGTGGCTCGATTCACATGGGCGCCATCGGGGTGTGGATCGGCCAGAGCGGAGACAATCAGATCACGCACAATGACATTGGTGGGTTCTGTTACACCGGCGTTTCCGTCGGATGGACCTGGGGATATGGTGCGAGTCTTGCACAGCGGAATCGGATCGATTTCAACCACATTCATCATCTAGGTCGCGGCGTGCTAAGTGATATGGGTGGGGTTTACACGCTTGGTCTTTCGGAGGGGACGACTGTGAATCATAACATCATTCATGATGTCTGGTCTTACGACCTCTATGGCCGGGGCGGTTGGGGACTTTACAATGATGAAGGCAGCACGCACATCGAACTCGCGAGCAACCTTGTCTATCGCGTGAAGACCGGTACGTATCATCAGCATTACGGTCGTGAGAATGTAGTGCGGAACAATATTCTCGGGTTCAGCAGCGATGGCCAGCTCCAGCGCTCGCGTGTCGAGCCACACGTCTCTTTCAGTTTCAGTAACAACCTCGTGATCTGGAACGGCGGCAGGCTTTTCGAAGGCAGTTGGAAGGAAACCAATGTCATCGTCGCAAGCAATCTTTACTGGGACACGAGCGGCGAGCAGGTGAAGTTCGCCGGACTGAACCTCGGCGAATGGCAAAAGCTTGGCAAGGATGCTGGATCGGTGATCGCGGATCCACTTTTCGCAAACGCCGCGCAATCCGACTTCCGTCTGCGCGAAGTTTCGCCAGCCACGAAGGTCGGTTTCAAGCCGTTTGATCTGACGAAAGCTGGTGTTTACGGTTCAACTGCGTGGAAGAGGCTTGCCTCCGCCACAACATTCCCTCCGGTCAAGTTCGCTCCGCCGCCACCGCCATTGCCACCGCTGCAATTCACGGACGATTTCGAGCTAACACCGGTTGGCGGATCACCTGCCGAGGCGCAGGTCAGTGTGGAGGGTAAGGGCGATTCGCTTGCGATTACCGACGAAATCGCAGCCGGAGGCAAACACAGCCTGAAGTTCCAAGACGCACCCGGCCTGCAATCCTCTTTCAATCCTCACCTCTATTATCTGCCCAGACATCATGAAGGATTTACCCGCTGTTCGTTCGATCTGCGAATTGAACCGGCAACCCTGATGTATCACGAATGGCGAGACGGCGACTCGCCTTATCGTGTCGGCCCGAGCTTGTGGATCCGTAACGGTAAACTTTCCGCAAACGGCAAGGAGTTGCTTTCCCTTCCTTCAGGCGAGTGGATTCACCTTGAGGTCACCGCGCCGATTGGCAACACAAGCGACCACACCTGGAGTCTCAGCATCACTGTTCCCGGCAAACCTGCGCAGGTCTTCAGCAAGCTCGCCAACGGAAGTGCCGATTGGAAGCATCTTGAATGGCTTGGCTTCGTCAGCCAGGCAGACGCAAAGGCCGTGTTCCATCTCGACAATTTGGAGCTCACCAACCGCCAGTGACCCAGACAACCACCAGTCACCGGACACGAGCTTCGATTGATGCCGTATCGCCCGGTCGCGTATTCCATTGCATAACGGGTCTGCTATTCTTTGCTCGATGACAGTCTGTGAACTAAATCATGTGGCCATCCACGTTGCCGATGTGGTGGCAAGTTGCGCCTTTTACGAACGGGTGTTGTGTTTGAGGCCAATGCCTCGCCCCGCCTTTGACTTTCCCGGCGCGTGGTTCCGTTTAGGTCTGACTCAAGAGTTGCATCTTATCGGCGAGCGCGGTGAGAAGGTTGTTTCTGGAAACCGCAGCAATCATTTCGCTTTGCTCGTGGACGACGTCGAAGCGTGGGAGAAGCATCTGATCAAGGTTGGCGCAACTTTCCGGCCCAGGAAGAAGCGCCCTGACGGCGCATGGCAGATTTTTCTTGCCGATCCGGACGGGCACACCATCGAACTCTGCTCACCTCCCACCTGATCTGGGAAGTTGATTCACTCTTTCGCCATTTCATCTTTCGGCTCTGGCAGGAGGAATGTCAGCGCGAGCGCGATCACAAAGACAGATGTGCCGACAATTCCCGCAGCGACTGCGACTGAATCAAACGTGGTCTTGGCGCCGACCATCGGCGCAATCCAGTTGGCCGTGAGGAACGCGGCAGATGTCCCGAGCATTCGCCCGCCGACGTTGGTGGCGAAGCTGCCGCCGGTGCCGCGCAAGTGGATTGGGAAAACTTTGGGCAGGTATTCTCCGAAGTAACTGAACTGCGCCACGACCATCAGGCCGCAGAAAAGGATTCCCCACTGCATTGCATCAGCCGATTGATGATAAAGCACCCAATACGTCACAGGGAACAAAGCCAGTCCGGGCACCAGGAACAGCCTAAGCAGATTCCGGCGGGTGATAGCCACCAGCAACAGGACTGCGAGTAAAATTCGACCTATCAAGCCCCCGAATTCCTGGTAAGTCTGAATGGTGTTGCCGCGCTTCTTGATGGCGGTGTCGTACGGCTCCTGTAAATCGCGATTGTCGCCGAGTTGCTTAAGAATCTTCTCTCGTTCAATGACGGCTTTCCTTGCTTCAGGTTTGGATTCGGCGAGTTGGACAAAATTCGTTTCGAGCTGGCTGAAACGACCGGCAAGCGTCGCGAGCTGTTCCTTGTTGTCGGCCTTCCTGGCTGCGCGTTGCGCAATACGAATCTTCGCGCGTTGCGCCGCAAGATCACCAAGACCGGGCACGTCCGCAACGGCCTGTCGAAATGCAGGCATGACAGCCAGAAGGTTTGAGTTTAACAAGCCCGCTTCCATTTGCAGCGGCTTGAGAGCCGTGCGTTGCTCGGCGAGTTCCGGTAATCCAGGCGCGACGCGCAGGGGCGTGAGTTGTAGTGCCCCGAAAGCAGCAGCATAGGCGCATGCCGACAACAGGGCAGTTACCAGTGTCACACGTCGCAGATCAGGCGCGAAGAGTTGTCCGAAGCTCGGGCGCTTGAGCGTGCCGGCCTGTCGGCGTTCGCGCCAGACTTGCGATTCGGGCACAAACGGCAGCAGAAACGCGATAAGGATCGCTGGCACAAGCCCGGTGAACAGTGTGTAGCGCCACGCGGCGTGTGTGTTGAAGATTTCCGGTAGCGGCAACGCTGGCAGGGTATTCGCATGTGCCACGACCCAGACATTTACCCCGGTGACGAGCAGCCCGCCAACCGATGCGAATGCCTGCGTGCCGCCCAAGACCAGTTCTTTACGTCGTTTCTCAGGAAACAATTCCGCCAACCAGGTGATCGCCGCCACGAACTCGACACAGACGCCGATGAATGTTGTGCAGCGGAAGAATATGAACCAGCCCAGGCTCGTGCTGAACGCCGCCGCTACTGGAGACAGTGAGTAAACAAAAATGCTCGCGGCCATGATGCGCTTGCGCCCAAAGCGGTCAATGAGCCAGCCACCGAGCAAACCGAACACGCCGCCGCAAAGTGCGGAAAGCCACAACATGTTGCCCATCCATTGCGTCACGAGCGGGTTGTTGGCCGGCACCTGGAGCAGTTCGGCGATTGCAGGGACGCCCACGAGCGGTGTCATCAGCAGTTCGTAGGTGTCGAACAAAAAGCCGATGCTCGCGATGGCGCAAACGAGCCATTGGGTGAGGGTAAGTTTGGGTGCTGTGGTTGACATGGTCAAATGAGGCGCGTGTTTTGGTTCGTCGTTGTTCCAGGCAGTTTATCGAAACAGTTCCGTGCGGCAATTGCCAATAAGATCGGAGTGCGCCCGTCCCGGGCGCACCAGTGTGGGCATTTCAAAAGTATTTGAACAATCCACGCCTGTCGTCCTTCCAGCATTGCTGCGCCCGAGGACGGGCGCACTCCTGCCGACTTGTTCCATTTCAATGAAACATTGCCGCCATCCGACGGATGATTTCGGTCGTGGATTCAAACCACCACTGAAACATTGTTGGAAGCGAGAGTCGAGAAGTGAGCAGCGGGAGGCCGATCAACAGCACTGAAACATTGCCAAGGAAAATTACCACCGCAGAAAACAGATAACCCTGGCTCGTGATGTCGGATTGCTCGGTGCGGAGCACATGCGCCGTGAGCGTAACATGAAACGCATAAGCCACGCCGATCAGAAGATGAAACCAGGCCAGATAACCACTCCAATTCCAGATAAGATGCCCTGTCACAAACACTGCAACGATCAGCGCCGCGTACAGCGGGAAAAAATAAGGCGCGAGCGAAATCAGAAAGTTTGTCTTGTCCACGACCACGTGTCCGCCGCTGGAGGTGGCTTTGAATCGTTTGACGCTGCCACCGAAGAGCCACACCCACACGGCATGTGTGAGTTCATGGCCGAATACATAAATCCACATGGGCTTGGGCATCAGCGCAAAGATAACGAGCCAGCACGCAGCGCCTGCGCCCACAGGAACAAGAGTTACGTCCGCCGTCCCGCATGCGCGGACCACGCGCCAGAGCGTCCAGCCAGCGCCGGCGCAAACCGGTAGCAACAGCAGAGCGATGATCATTTTGAACCACTTCGGCACGCGGGAAGAATTCAGAAACGCGAAACGGAAGCAAGCGCAGTCGTCCGGAGAGCGCCCGTCCTCGGGCGCAGCAACTCTGAAAGGACGACAGGCGTGGATAGTTCATGCGCCACTCAAATGCTCACACTGCTGCGCCCGAGGACGGGCGCTCTCCGCAACATTCTCTGGCGCGCACAGAGTGACGCGCCCTACCTTGCACGGCGATTCAGTGATTACGCCGCCACTTCCTTCACACCCTCGCCCTCGCCTCGCCTCCATCGCTGCACGACAAAAACGATCAGCATCACGCCAAGCGCATCCATTGCAACGCTCAGGCCAAGTCCGCGAATGGACGGCTCAAAGCGGAATTCAACTGTGTGATCTCCCTTGTCGAGTTGCACTCCCCGCATGATGTAATTGCAGCGCAACATCGGCGCGGGTTTGCCGTCAACGAAGACCTTCCAGGTCGGATCATGTTTGTCATTCAACAGGAGAATGCACGGCGATTCCGCCTTCGTCTTGAGTTCGATCCGGCGGGGAGTGTAGCTGGTGTGCTCGACAGTGCCCGGTCTTGCGTTGGTGGAACTCCCTTGCGATTGCGAAATCGCTTCTGCAACGAGCACAGTTTGCTCCGGATTGAAATCCTTGCTGGCGATTTGAGTCAGTGTGGCTTGATCGTTCGTGCTGACCTGCCAGTTCGAGTAAAGTCTCACGCGCGGCAATGCGCCTGTGAATTCAAAGAGCGCGAACTGAAGACGGTTTTGGTCAAATGCATTTGTGCGGGCCAGAATGGATCCACCCTCGCGGCTCTGATAAAACTCAAAGATCATCCGCGGTTGGAAGCGCCGCTCGGGATCCAGTTCCGTGTTAAGCATGGATTGGGCGGCAGCAGGCGCTATGAGGTAGCGCATGTTGGTGAGTTGCCAGCGCCGTGCGATACGAAAGAGGGTGTCTTTGCTGCCATCGGAACTCATGGCTCCCTCGAACGCTGCCACTTCCCGTGGCACGCGTGACATCTGGATGATGTCGAGCGACTGGATGTTATAGTACTGGAAAATGTTTTGCTTCCATGTGTCATGATAAACTTGTTGGACGAATTGATACTGTGCAGGCAGGCCAAACGGCCAGATCGCTACGCGGCCTTTGTAGGGTTTGTCTTTCAGGAACCTGATGACGTCGTTGTCTGCGCCTTCAAGATACCTGCCTTTCCAGTCGTAGGTGGCAACCCATCTCGATCCAACGCGCGTCAGGTCCACAACCAGGAACGCGGCGATGAGACAAACGCCAATCAGCACGCGCCGTCCGCTGAAATAACCGCTCAACGCCACCGTAAACAACCCAAGTGCCACGGCGAAAAAAGCCACAAAGATTCCCGCCTGACTGATGCTGAAAGTTGCAATCAGATCAGCGTGAGCGGCGTCAAACAAAACCTCTTGAAGATGTCCCACCAACCAGGCGCGCTTTGAGGAGTAGAACATCCAACCGACAGCACACGCGGCCAGCACGAGCCAGGAGATTTTGACCCAGCGTTTGTCGAAGATGGACGCTTTGGACCACCAAGTTTGAAGTTGTGAAACCAAATCGCGCGGCGAGGCCGCCGAATCCATGCAACGGCGGCTTAGTCCGTAGAGGCCATACGCGAACATGACCAACAGCGACCAGTTGAGAATGTGGAGATATTTTGCTGGGATGCGAACAGTCGAAACGTACGGAAGTGAATACAGCAGACGATAGAAAGGCGCGTATTTTCCAAAGCTCAAAAGCAAACCGACCAATCCTATTGCAGCCCAGAACCAGATCAGCTTTCGTTCGGTTGGATTGAATGCCGAGTTTTCTTTCCGGAAAGATTGCAACAGTGCCCACAACGCGCCAATGAAAACGAGCACGCCGACATAGCCACCGCCGCTGCCCCAGCGAATCATTCCGCCGCCAGGTGGCTTGCCCTGTTTGCCGGAGTCGAAATAACGATCCCAAGCGCTGTCGCGCCCCGCCGTGCCCCAATAGGCTTCCTGTGGAGGCTGGCCTTCATCAAATCCCATCATGCGATAGCCAAACACACCCGGCACAATCAATCCCGGCAGCTCTGTTGGTGGCACGCTTCCCCACGTGGCTTTGTCCCACTGCACTGCCTTCGTGGCCTCATCCTGTTGCGTGCCGACGACGCCTTGGATCTGTGTACCAATCATCGTGAACAAGGTCGAAGCCGCTATAAGAGCGGCAAACACTGCTATCGTGCCTACGCGCAGACCACCTTGAAAAAGACCCTTTACTGGTCGCTTGCTTGTCACGAATGTGTGAAATACAACGAAGGCCGCGCTGAACACGCTGAAGATGGCACCGATGTCGAGGGCTTCCACCACGCCAATCCCCACCGCCATGCCTGTCAGCGGGTAGCGCACCCACGCGGGCAGTTGTTGCTTGCTTACCACCAGTCCCAAGGCGAGAAAGTTCATCGCGTAACAAAGCGGATGCGACGCCGTGCCCCAGCAGGCATCACAGAAATAATCCGGCGTGATGGCAACCGCCAGTCCGCCGAGCAACGCAGCGACCGCTCCCATGCCGAGTTGCCGGAAGAAGAACCATGCGCAGCCGCCGAGGATCACGAGCGAAATAAACGCGTAGAACTTGCCGAGATAAAATGGGCCGAGCAGCCAGTTTAATCCGCCGGAAATCCCAGGTGCTGCGCTGCCATTGAAAAGACCAAGCCAGTTCAAATCTCCCCAGATGCCGGAAAAGAACGCGGGTGCGGCATTGCAGGCTGCACTGTTGAGTCCGAGCGGACCGTCGTTGGAGAACATCATGTAGTCCGGGTGAAACGCCCTCCGAAACAACCATCCGAGTACGACCAGCAAGACCATCATAAAAACCAGGAACGGTTTCCGGAACAGGATGCTGACGGGCTTGGCTGATGAACTCTCAGCGGCGGGACGGTTGGTTTTCATTCGGTTGGTGCGTGTAATCTCTATGACATTTTCAAACTGTGATCGTCAAATGAGTATGACGGGAGCGCTGCATCGGCACAAGCGCCTGAGTTGGAGATTCGACAAACAGAGACGACTGCTTCTCGGAGCAGCCCCATTTACTTCTTCGCACTGCGGCTGTAGGCCATGAAGTAAAGCACCGGAACAGCCATGCGGCTGATGAGCAGCGACGCGACTTCGCCGGCCATGAGCGAGATGGCGAGTCCTTGGAAGATCGGGTCGGCCAGAATCACGCTCGCACCGACCACCACCGCCATCGCGGTGAGCAACATCGGACGAAAACGGACGGCGCCGGCGTCCACCACGGCTTCGGCCAGCGGCATGCCTTCGCGCAGACGTTGCTCGATGAAATCCACGAGGATGATGGAATTGCGCACCACGATGCCTGCGCCGGCCATAAAGCCGATCATCGAGGTCGCGGTGAAGAACGCGCCCATCGCGCCGTGTGCCGGCATGATGCCCACGAGCGAAAAAGGAATCGCCATCATCACGATCATCGGCGTGAGGAAGGATCGAAACCAACCGACCATCAGCACATAGATCAATACGAGACACGCGGCGAAGGTCGTGCCGAGATCGCGGAAGACTTCGATGGTGATGTGCCATTCACCGTCCCACTTGATGGCGGGCACGTGATCGGTGAAGGGCTGGGTGGCGTTGTAGATTTTGATTTCCGCCGGAGCGCCGGCCTCCGGCACGGCGTGTTTCGATTCGTTCGCGTTTCGAGCCGTGCCGGAGGCCGGCGCTCCGCCAAACTCGCCCGCATCGAGCTTCTTCAGCGCCTTGTTCATCTTCTGGATCGCATACACCGGACTCTCGATCTCGCCGGCCACATCGCCGATGACATAGGTCACGGGCATCAGATTCTTGTGGTAGATGCTCTTGTCGGCGACGGTGCGCTCAACCGTCACCAACTCGCGCAGCGGAATCAGCGGCGATGTGCCAGTAGTCGACCCAGGTTCAGGCAGGGCGTTGGCATCGCCGGAACGCACCCGCAGCGCGAGCAATTCCTCCGGTGTCGTGCGCGACGAGCGGGGCAGTTCCAACACGATGTTCACGTCCTCCTTTTCGCGCGGGACGTGGAGCAGGTCCACCGATTGCCCGCCCACGGCGATGGCGAGTGTTTGCGAAATCGTCTCGGCACTGATGCCGTGCAGCGCGGCCTTCCCCTTGTCAATCACGAAGCGTGTCTTCGGCTGGTCGTCCTCGATATACCAATCCGTGTCCACCACTCCAGGCGTGCTCTTGAAAATCTCAATCGTCTTCCGCGCGAGGGCGTGGCGCGCTTCCTCCGTCGGCCCGTAAATTTCGGCAACGAGCGTTTGGAGCACGGGCGGGCCGGGCGGCACTTCGGCCACTGCGACCCGTGCGCCGAACTTCTTCGCAATTTCAGCCACGCGCGGGCGGACGCGCTTGGCGATGTCGTGACTCTGCGCCTTGCGTTCGCCTTTCGGCACGAGGTTGACCTGAATGTCGGCGACGTTCGCACCCCGCCGCATGAAGTAGTGGCGCACGAGGCCGTTGAAGTTGAACGGCGACGACACGCCCGCGTAAATCTGGTAGTCCGTCACCTCGGGTTCGGTGCGAACGGCGGCGGCGATTTCCCGCGCGGCCTGCGCGGTGCGTTCGAGCGCGCTGCCCTCGGGCATGTTGAGGATGATCTGGAACTCGCTCTTGTTGTCGAACGGCAGCATCTTCACCTTCACCCAGCCGATGCCGACGAGCGCCATGGCGGCGAGCAGCATTCCCACGATGCTCGCGAGAAAAATCCAGCGCCACTTCGCCTGGGCAATCATCGGTCCCATGAAACGGCGATAGAGCTTGGTAAAAAAATCTTCAGGATGCTCGGAATGCAGATGGACGTGCCCGGCGGCGGCACTCGGCGTGCCTTCCGTAAGCCGGGTATATTTTTTGCCCCAGCGCAGAATCCGGATGCTCGCCCACGGTGTGACGATGAATGCGATTAGCATGGACCAAAACATCGCGGCGCTGGAGCCGATCGGAATGGGGCGCATGTATGGCCCCATGAGCCCGCCCACGAAGGCCATCGGCAGAACGGCTGCGATCACGGCGAACGTGGCAAGGATGGTGGGATTGCCAACTTCGCCCACGGCCTCGACGGCGATGGTGGACCAGTTTCGGCCTTTGTTTTGGGGCAGATGAAAGTGGCGAACGATGTTCTCCACCACGACGATGGCGTCATCCACAAGGATGCCGATGCTGAAAATCAGCGCGAAGAGCGTGATGCGGTTCAAGGTGAAGCCGTAGAGATAAAACACGAGCAGCGTCAGCGCGAGCGTCGCGGGAATGGCGACCCCGACGATGCCAGACTCGCGCCAACCGAGCGTCAGCCAGATCAGCACCATCACGCCAATGACGGCGATACCCATGTGTAGTAAAAGTTCGTTGGATTTCTCAGCGGCAGTTTCGCCGTAGTGGCGGGTGATCGAGACGGACACGTCGGACGGAATCTCGCGGCCTTTGAGCGATTCCACTTTGCGCAAGACTTCATGCGCGACGGCGATGGCATTTGCGCCCGGGCGTTTTGCGATGGAGAGCGTGACGGCGGGTTCTTCCGCGCCAACGCTCGCCCTCACCCCGGCCCTCTCCCCCGGGGAGAGGGAGACAGGTTCACCGTCGCTCGAAAAATCTGGGGCGTTCGGTTTTGCGGATTGACTGGATGCGATTCCCCCTCTCCCTGAGGGAGAGGGCCGGGGTGAGGGGGAAACGGACGAAAGGCCAGCAGCACCGGATCCAAAAAGAACATACTGGTTTGGTTCCTCCGCCCCGTCCTCAATCTCGGCGACTTCGCGCAGGTAAACTGGCTTGCCGCCAAACACGCCCACGACGACGTTGCCAACATCTTCGGCGCTTTGCAGGAACGCGCCGGTCTCGATGACGACTTCTTTGTTCTCGCTGGTCAGCCCGCCGGCGGCGAATTGTTTGTTGGCCTGCTGCAACATAGGGATCAAACCGGCGGGTGAGAGATTGCGCGAGGCGAGTTTGGCGGGATCAAGCAGCACGCGCACCTGGCGATGCGCGCCGCCGATGATGGTGGTTTCGGCCACGAGCGAAACTTGCTTCACTGCGTCGTCCACTTGCGCGACGAGGCGGCGGAGCGTGAGGTGATCGTAACGCGCGCTGTGAAACGTCAGCGCGAGGATGGGCACGTCGTCAATGGACTTGGCTTTGACGAGCGGAGCGGAAACTCCGTGCGGGATGCGGTCGAAGTTCTGTTGCAGCTTCTGGTTCAACTTCACGATGCTGCGTTCCATGTCTTCGCCCACCTTGAAGCGCACGATCACGAGGCTCTCGCCGGGCCGCGAGGTGGAGTAGATGTATTCAACGCCGGGAATTTCCCAAAGCAGCTTTTCCATCGGGCGCGTGGCGCGTTCTTCGACTTCCTTGGCGCTGAAGCCGGGCATGGCGACCATCACGTCCACCATCGGGACTTTGATCTGCGGCTCTTCCTCGCGGGGCAACATGACGACGGCAAACGCGCCAAGGAGGATGGATGCGATGACGATGAGCGGGGTTAGTTTGGAATTGATGAAGGTGCGGGCGACCTTGCCAGCGAGGCCGAGCGGCGCGGCGGTGGAAATCGTGGATTCAGATTTCATGGCAGCAACGATCCTCGGAAAAACTGCGAGGATGTGTTTACGCTCGCCCTCACCCCGGCCCTCTCCCCCGGGGAGAGGGAGGGCGTTTCGGCGTGGCTCGGAAATTTGATCATCTGAATTGCAATCGCCGTCTCGTTCGTGTTCGCACAGACGCGCATCGAATGACCGGACGACTTCGCAATGC
>JABFSR010000207.1 GCA_013140495.1 Verrucomicrobiota bacterium | reverse complement strand
ATGCTCGTCAACATCACCATCAACAGGCCCAGACCATCCGCGCCGACAAAATAATTTACCCCAAGCGACGGAATCCACTCATGCTTCTCAACGAATTGCAGCCCGCCATTGGAGACATCGAATCGTCGCCACAAAACCAGACCGAGCGCGAGCGTCAGCAGATTGGAGGCAAGCGTGAGACAGCGCGCTCGTTTTGCGTCTTGCAGTCCCACCACAAGAATCCCGGCGATTAACGGCCAGAAAGTGATGTGCGTCAGGATGCTCATTTCCCGCCTCCCCAAATCAGAAACAGCACGAGAACCACGAGTGCGACTCCGATGACGCGGAGATAGTTTTGCACGCGTCCGTCCTGCAACCGCGACATGAGTTTGCCGCCGCGCGTCACGCCATGGCAGCCCTGGTCAAATCCGAGGTTGATTACAAATTTGTCAAACGCATCGCTCACCCACCCAAGCCCAGACGTGAGGTAAGAAACCAGCAGCACCGCACTGCCCCACACCCATTCGTCCAGAAACGCACAGGCCCGCGCGAACCAGGCGTTGAAACGGATGACCGTCATTTCGTAAAGTTCATCAATGCCATACTTTCGCGCGAACCACGTGTGCATGCCCAGAGGCAGTTTTTCGAGCACATCGGGTTCATCGGCCCGCTGAACAGACTTCCGACCGTAAAGCCGACGGCCAAGCACAAGTCCCCCAAACACAATCACCGATGAAATAACCATGAGCTCGATGACGTCGCGAGAGAACCCTGCACCATGATGCTCACCAAGGAATGATTGAAACCACGGCCAGGCTGGTGTACCAACAAAACCAAGAGCGATCGTGCAAACCGCGAGAATTACAAGCGGCACCGTCATCACGGCGGGGCTTTCATGCGGATGGCCTTCCTTGTATGCGACGATGTGAGGAGTTTTCGTCTTCTTGTCATGAGCGTCCGAAGAATGAACATCCGCGCGCTGTCCTTTGCGATAATCACCAAAGAAAACAAACGCCACCTGCCGGGTCATGTAAAACGCCGTGAGAAATGCGCCGGTAACGCCGAGATAAAACGGAACCTGGGAAATGGACCAGCCATTCGCCGAGTGGAGAATTGCGTCTTTGCTCCAGAAGCCAGCCAGCGGAATTACGCCTGCCAACGCCGCCATGCCCACCGCATAAGTCAGGAACGTAACAGGCATGAATTTACGGATGCCGCCCATGTAACGAATGTCCTGTTCCTCGTGACAGCCGTGAATCACCGAGCCTGCACCCATGAACAACAGCGCCTTGAAGAACGCGTGTGTGATGAGGTGGAACATGCCCACCGCCACGCCGCCGACTCCAAGGCCCATCATCATGTAGCCGAGTTGCGAAACCGTGGAGTAAGCAAGGATGCGCTTGATGTCGTTCTGTGCGACGGCGATTGACGCGGCGAAGACGGCGGTGATTGCACCGATCCACGTCACGACTTGAAGCGCGACTGTTTCCGTCGCGCCCCCATCTGCGTGCGCTCCCATCAATGGATAAACCCGCGCCACGAGAAACACACCAGCAGCCACCATCGTTGCGGCGTGGATCAATGCGCTGACTGGGGTCGGACCTTCCATCGCGTCCGGCAACCAGACGTGCAGCGGGACTTGACCGGATTTGCCGGCTGCGCCCGCGAAAATCAGCAGACCGATAGCGGTTGAAACCGCCATGCCGATGCCGGTGGTTTGCGCGACCATTTTGGCGAGCGAGGATTGTTCCATGCAACCCGCGCCGTCGTCGTAGAACAGCAGCGTGCCGGTCTCGTGATACAGCCACATGATGCCGAGGAAGAAAAACACGTCGCCGATGCGCGTTGTAATGAAAGCCTTTTTCGCCGCCGCCGCCGCGCTGGGTTTGTGATACCAGAAACCGATCAACAGATAGGACGACAGCCCCACAAGTTCCCAACTCATGAACAGCAGCAGCAGACTATTGGCGATAATGATGCCGAGCATCGCCGCCGCGAACAATGACAGGAACGTGAAGAAGCGCGTGAAGTTCTCGTCGTGCGCCATGTAACCGACGCTGTAGATGAAAATCAGCAGGCCGACAAATGTGACCATTACCAGCATCACCGCCGTGAGCGGATCGAGCACCCAGCCGAGTTTGAGAATGCCGGGATCACCCGCCGCGAAACGCAGCCATTCAAAATTGAAAACATCTCGCGCACCTTCGCCACACAGGATGGATTGCCGAAGCGCGCAAACTGAAAGTGCAAACGCAATCACCATCGAACCAATGGCGAGCGACGCGGAGAATTTACGGCAACGCTGCGGCGCGAGCGCGCTCAATCCCGCCGCAAGCATCGGCAGCGCGGGAATCAACCAGAGGGTTTTGACGATCCAGGGAGTCATTCCGCCGCGCCTCCCAATAGTTTGACGTTCAGATTGCCTCCGCCGAAAAGCATTTCCTCCAACGCAGATTCCACATGTTCAATAGCCAGAGCCCCGGAAGCTCCAGCATGGATTTGATATTGCGCTGACCGGCGCATGAGTTCCTTGATGAACGCGGCACTCGCCTTCTTGGTCTTCTGCACGACGGCTGATGCCACCACATCGTCAACCTCCAATCCACGCGAATACAAGCGGACAAGCTTTCGCCGCCCCTCGTCGTCAGGCAGTGGAAACTCGATTGCCTGATCCACGCGCCCCGGACGGGAAGCGAGTGCTGTTTCCAATTGTTCAGGCCGATTCGTCGTCAGGATGAAAAGCACGGACGCATCTTCCCGCAAACCATCCATCTCGTTGAGCAACTTGTTCAGCAAACTCTCTTCGCACGCGCTCCGCATCTCCTCCCGCGCACGTGCAATCAGGTCAACATCCTCAATAACCACCATGGCTGGCTGGAGAAAGCGCGCGAGCTGGAAGTATTGTTCCAGCAACCCGACCTGTTCCGCTGTAATTAAGAGCGTTGTGTGATCACGAAGCTGGCTCGCCAAATACTGGATCGTGTGCGTCTTGCCGGTTCCGGGCGGACCATAGAACAGCAGGCCTTTCTTTACCGACATTCCGAGTCGCTTCAGGCTTTCACGTTGAGCAATGAACTCGGTGACATTTCTTTCGAGGAGTCGTAGCGTCTTCTCAGGCAGGATCACTTCGTCACGAGCGACGCTTCGCAATTTTTGCACCCGAATCGTTCCTGCTTTCCCCGAGAAGCTGCGGATGGCTTCCAGAGAAATCACTTTACCGCGATACGATCCAATCTGGCTCACCGTCCTCTCCAATTCGTCCATGAAGGAACGGGAATGATTCGCCCCCTTTTCACCAGCGGGAACAATTACTTCGACGTACATTCCTTCGTCGCAACCAAATCGCTCGGCATGAGTCACCAAGATGGCGAATGGCGTCCCGTCCGACTTTGACAGCCAAAGCCCTTGCTTCAAACACCTCGCTGGAGCAACTTCACCGTAATCGATTTCGTCGTGTTGCAACGGAGCGACAACTACCGCGTGGTCCCCATCACGGATCAGATGAGAAAACGTGACCGTCTCATGGCTGTATTGGGCATGAAAGCCAACCAGTTTTCCTTGATACCGCTTCTCGAAAAGCCGATTCAATGCCGTTTGCAAATCAACGCGAGAAGTAACGGGAAATGTCCGACTTGAAGTCACCAATTCCGCCAAAGCAATGCCATGAAAGTGACCAGCTAACACCATGCAGGTCTTTGTGCTTTCTACGCTTTTTGTGGATTTGAACATCCCTTAGCCCTTCAATGTATTCACTTCGTCCAAGTTCGTGGTCTTGTAGTGCCGGTAAATCGCGATGATGAGCGCAAGACCCACAGCAGCCTCCGCAGCGGCAACGGCAATCGCGAAAATGACGAACATGATGCCGGTCAACACCTCTGGGTTCTCGCCATAGCGCCAGAAGGCAATGAAGTTCAGGTTCGCGGCGTTCAGCATGAGTTCGATGCCGATGAGCACGATGATGGCATTGCGTCGCGTCAATGCCCCGGCCAGACCAATGGCGAACAGGAATGCGCTGAGGAGAAGGTAACCGACCAAAGGTGTCATTGGCGACCTCCGGTTGAGGATGGAGGATGGAGGATGGAGGATGGTACGGACGACTTATCCATCTTCGATCGTCCATCTTCCATCTTCGTCTTCGGCGACTCATCGCGCATCGCAATAATCACGGCACCAATCAGCGCAGCCGTCAGCAACAGCCCGATCACTTCGAGTGGCAAAACAAATTTGGTCATCAATGCGTCGCCGATTTGCTTGACGGTGGCCCCGACTTTCTCCGCCGGTTCGCGCTGGCTGGCAAAACTGTGCAGCACCGACCAGGCAAGCGTGGCAAATACTGACATTGTGATGAGCAATCCCCAAATCCACGAGGCGGAGAACACTGATTTTTCAGGCGCTTCGCCTCCGCGCGTAAGCAAGACCGCAAAAACGATCAGGATCGCCACCGCACCTACATAGACAAGAATCTGCGTGAGACCGACGAATTGAGCGTCGAGATACAGGTAGGCCAAAGCGAGTCCACCGAACGAAACGGCCACCGCGAGCGCGGAGTGGATAAGATTGCGCAGCGTCATCGCAGCCGTGGCTGCGGCGATGATCAGAATGGCGATGATGGCAAATGGCAGCGTCATTTCAGTCCGCAAAGCGATAGGTTCGTTTGCCGATGTCTTTCGATTCAAACTGGGGTTTACCCAAAAGCATATACGCGCCAAGCACGAGAGCGCCGCTCGTGAACCAGCGCGTGATCCCCGGCCCGGTGAAATGCCAGACAGCAGCGGCAACCAGGTTGACGAGCACCATCGGGATCATGAATTTCCAGGCGAGATTCATGAGCTGATCCTGCCGCAGTCGCGGCAACGTGCCACGCGTCCAGATGAACATGAAGATCATCGTAAGCAGCTTGATGAAAAACCAAGCCCACGATGGAATGAATTCCAAGGCTGCGAACGGTGCATTCCATCCGCCGAGAAACAGCGTGATGCCGAGCCCGCTCAGGGCAAACATGCTCAGGTATTCCGCGAGGAAAAAGAGCGCGAACTTGAATCCAGAATACTCGATGAAGTAGCCGGCGATGATTTCCGACTCGCCTTCAGGCAGGTCGAAGGGAGAGCGATTCAATTCGGCATTGGCGGCGATAAGGAAAAGGATGAAGCCCGCGAAGCCCCATGGCGTGAACACAAACCAATCCGGCAGCAAACCGGCGTGCGTGCTCTGGGCCGCGACAATCTTGGGCAGCGAGAGCGTACCCGTGATCATCACAACGGCGACACTGGAAAGGATGAGAGGGATTTCGTAGCTGACCATTTGCGCGACGGCGCGCATCGCGCCGAGGAGCGCGTATTTGTTGCGGCTCGACCAACCAGCCATGAAAACCGCCAGCTCGGACGCGGCGCCGACTGCAAAGAAGAACAGCAGGCCAGCATCAAAGTCTGCAGCAACCATGTTGCGGCCAAACGGGAGCACGGCATAAACAGTCAGCGCCGTGATGACCAGTATCACGGGAGCGATAAAATGCACCACCTTGTCCGCCGCGCGCGGGACAACGTCCTCCTTGATGATGGCCTTTATGCCGTCAGCGGCAAACTGCAGAAAGCCAAACGGCCCAACGCGATTCGGGCCGTAGCGATTTTGTATGCGACCAAGACCTTTCCGTTCAAAGACAGTCGTCAATGCGAACAGGCTGGGGAAAACCACCAGCACGGGCAAAAGGGACATCACTGACGAGACCAGCGGCATAATCGCAGGGGGCAAAACATTTGCCAACTGGTCGAGCAACCAGTGTTTGACGAAGACGAAGATTTGATCGAGAGAGTCTGTCATGTCGCAGCAACTGGTTGAGGTGCGACAGGAGTTGCAGCGACGGCCTTCGCCTTCGCTTCAGCGGCAGCCTTGGCTTTGGCTTCTACATCAGCCTTGGCCTTGGCCTGCGCTTTGGCGACTTCCACGGCGAGCGCAGCGTCGGAGGAGGAGGCATCAGTGGGATGAATCTTCCGGTAATGATCGTTGGATTTCGCAAGTTGATGCTTGTTCACCAGCAGTCCGCCGAAACGATCCGTGGTGCTCAACTCGAACTCCGTGTTCATCTTGATGGATTCGAACGGACAAACCTCCACGCAGATGCCACAACTCATGCAGACCGAGAGATCAATGTTAAACGTCGTGGGGTAAAGCTGCATCTGCCCCTTGTAGTCCGCACGCTTGTCCTTGCTCTTGACGATATAAATGCACTTCGGCGGGCATTCCTTCTCGCAAATCTGACACGCGACGCAACGCAGTCCCTTCATCGGATCGTCGCCGTCAAACACGAGAAAGGGAAACTGGCGGGCGTTCTCGATCTGAACAGAACGCTCTTCAGGATATTGCACCGTGGTCAAACGCTCGGCACTGACATAACTGCCAAGAAAATTCCTGGCTGTCTCCGCCATGCCTTTGATGATGCCTTCGCCGAGCATAAAATTATTTCAAGGTCTGATGTCGAAAGTCCGGGGCCGGTACACCGGGCGTATTGAGTTTAGTGTTCGGGTCCAGGACTGTTTTCACCACGCCAACGAACGCGCGCAGAGTAAAGTTGCCGCGCGTCAGAAGCAAGTCGCCGGTGAACGGAGCATGCGAACAGAGTGATCACGGATGATAACTAGAAACAGCTCTCATGTACTGGGCGCGCTCGAATGCCGCCGGATCAGGGCAGTTCTTCTGGCTCATGCTGCCCTGGAGTTGTTCGATGGATTCGTAGTCGTGCTCCTCCATCCACGCGCGAATTTCGTTCTCCACCGTCGTGATATGTTTTACGCCGTGTCGCAACAGCGCCGAACACATCATCGTCACGTCCGCGCCCGCCATGAGCATCTTGATCGCGTCGGACGCTCGATGAATTCCGCTTGTCGCAGCGAGGCTCAAGCCGAGTTGATCGCGCAAGATTGCAATCCACCGCAGCGGCACGCGCATCGCCATCGGCGTGCTGAGCAAAATGTTCGGCGTGACTTCGAGCGATTCGAGATCCATGTCCGGCTGATAGAACCGGTTGAATAACGTGAGTCCGTCCGCGCCCACGGCTTCGAGTCGCCGCGCCATGTTGGCGAAGTTTGTGAAGAACGGACTTAACTTGACCGCAACGGGAATCGAAACTTGTTGTTTCACCGACTTCAGGATTTCCACATAAGTGTCTTCGATGCGAATCGAAGTCAGCGACGGGTCGGTGGGAATCCAATAGATGTTCAGCTCGATTGCATCCGCGCCAGCCTGTTCGATCTTCTGCGCGTATTCCACCCAACCGCCCGGTGTCGAGCCGTTCAGGCTGGCGATGATGGGAATCTTCACCGCCGCTTTCGCCTTGGTGATGTTCTGCAAATACACTTCCGGCCCAATGTGAAACTCCGACGGCTCGGGGAAATACGTCAGTGCCTCGGCAAAGCTTTCCGTCCCCTGCGTCATGCTCTCGAAAATTTCGCGCCGTTCGAGCGAAAGCTGTTCCTCAAACAGCGAGTGCATCACCACCGCCGCCGCGCCCGCGTCCTCCATGCGTTTGATGTTGTCCACGTTCTCCGTGAGCGGCTGCGCCGCCGACGGCACGAGCGGCGTGCGGAGTTTCATTCCGAGATAGGTTGTGCTGAGGTCCATAAACTTTTTTAGTTGGTGTCTTGGACTGCGGTGGCAGAGCGCAGCGGCGACACCGCTTTCGCCAACCATGCAGCAAGCAAAACTCGTGAGTCGCTCTCCATTCTAAAGCGGCGTGGCGCTTCGCTTCCCGCCGCAGTCCAAGACGCGTTCAGATTCATGTTCAATTCTCCACGGTGGCCGCAGTTTTTGGCGTGGTTGCTGGCGCGTTTGTGGCCTTGAGATCGCGCGCGGCCATGTGCTGATACAATTTCCACCGGAAGTTCACATCCTCCTGAGCCTGTCCCAGCAACACCTTCGACTGCTCGGGATGACTTTTCTCCAGCATCTTGAAGCGGTTCTCCAGTGCGCGGTATTCGCCGAGCTTGATGCGCGGCGCGGGCGAATCCAGTTGCAACGGATTCTCGCCCTTGGCCGCACGGTCAGGATTGAAGCGATACAGCAGCCAATGCCCGGAGTTCACCGCGGCTTTCTGGTTCTGCAAGCCCGTGGTCATGTTGATGCCGTGGGCGATGCAGTGCGAATACGCGATGATCAGAGCCGGGCCATCATAAGCCTCAGCTTCAAGGAAAGTTTTCAACGTATGCTCGTCCTTCGCGCCCATCGCTACGCAACCGACGTAGATGTTGCCGTAGGTCATCGCGATGAGGCCGAGGTCTTTCTTGGCTGCGGGCTTGCCTCCGGATGCATATTTCGCCACCGCGCCGCGCGGCGTGGACTTCGACGCCTGCCCGCCGGTGTTGGAATAAACTTCCGTGTCGAGCAACAGCACCTTTACGTTGCGACCGCTCGCCAGCACATGATCCAATCCGCCATAGCCGATGTCGTAACCCCAGCCGTCGCCGCCGATGATCCAGACGCTCTTGCGCACGAGCATGTCGGCGAGCGTGAGCAGGCGCTTGGCTTCCGGCGATTCGATCTTCGCGATGCGTTTTTTCAACTCGACGATGCGTTCGCGTTGATCGTAGATGCCCGCCTCATCTTTTTGATCGGCGATCAAAATATCTTCGACCAGCTCACTGCCGATGCTAGACGCGAGTTTGCGCAGGAGTTCCCCGGCGAACTCGCGTTGCTTGTCAATGCTCACGCGGAAACCGAGACCGAACTCCGCGTTGTCCTCGAAGAGCGAGTTGCACCAAGCCGGGCCGCGCCCGTCTTTGTTCTGCGCGTAAGGCGTTGTCGGCAGGTTGCCCCCGTAAATCGAGGAGCAACCCGTGGCGTTCGCCACAACCATGCGGTCGCCGAATAATTGAGTAAGCAGTTTGATGTACGGCGTCTCGCCGCAACCCGCGCACGCGCCAGAGAACTCGAACAGCGGTTCAAGCGCCTGCATGCCACGGACGTTGTCGGTGGAAACCGTGCGACGATCCAGCTCGGGAATATTGAGGAAGTAATCCCAGTTCTTCACCTCTGCGTCGCGCAACGGCGCTTGCGGACGCATGTTGATGGCCTTGAGCTTCGCTTCGGATTTGTTGCGCGCGGGACAAACATCCACACACACGCCGCAACCCGTGCAATCCTCGACCGCGACCTGGATTGAAAACTTCTTCCCCTTCCATTCTGGCAACCGCGCGTCGGCAGTCTTGAATGTCTCGGGCGCGTGATTGTGCACCGCGTCAAACACCTTGCTGCGAATCGTCGCGTGCGGACAGACGAACACACACTTGCCGCATTGGATGCAAACCGCCGGATCCCAGACGGGAACTTCGGTGGCGAGATTCCGCTTCTCCCATTTCGCCGTCGCGGTTGGAAACGTTCCGTCGCACGGCATCGCGCTGACGGGCAAGCGATCCCCGCAGCCCGCCGCAATCGGCCCGAGCACGTTGCGCACGAAGGCGGGTGCTTGCGGCAGCATCGGCGGACGGATCGCGATGCCGTTTTCCGTCGAAGCAGGCACCGCGACTTCGACCAGATTCGCCAGCGTGGTGTCCACGGCGGCGATGTTCATCTTGACGATCTCTTCGCCCTTCTTGCCGTAGGATTTTTTGATCGAATCTTTGATCGCTTGAATCGCCTCTTCGCGCGGCAGCACGCCGGACACGGAGAAGAAACAAGTTTGCATCACGGTGTTGATGCGTGGCCCCATACCTGCGGCACGGGCGACGCGCATGGCGTCAATCGTGTAAAGCTTTGCCTTCTTTGTGATGACATCGCGTTGCGTTTCGACGGGAAGTGATCTCCAAACATCTTCGGGTTTGTGCGGCGAATTCAGCAGCAACGTCCCGCCTGGCACCAGACACTCGGCCACGTTCATGCGTTCGAGGAATCCCGGTTGATGACACGCCACAAAGTTCGCCTGCGTGATCAGATACGTGGAGCGAATCGGCTTCGGCCCAAAGCGCAAATGCGAGATCGTGATCGCGCCGGACTTCTTCGAGTCATAAACAAAGTAGCCCTGCGCGTAGTTGGCCGTGTTCTCGCCGATGATCTTGATGGATTCCTTGTTTGCGCCCACCGTGCCGTCCGCACCGAGACCGTAGAACAACGCGCGCACCACGTCCGGCGGTTCGACAGAAAAACTTTCGTCCACCGGCAGGCTCGTGTGGCCGACGTCGTCGTTGATGCCGACAGTGAAATGATTCTTCGGCTTGGCAATCGCGAGATTGTCGAACACCGCCTTGACCATCGCGGGCGTGAATTCCTTGGACGACAAACCAAAACGCCCGCCGACGATGCGTGGCGGGCGGGAAAATTTCGATTGTCCGGTTACGGAGGCTGCTTCGGCAAAGGCGTTCAATACGTCGAGATAGAGCGGCTCACCGCCCGCGCCCGGCTCTTTCGTGCGATCCAAAACTGCGACGGCTTTGATCGAAGCCGGAAGCGCGGCGATGAGTCGCTTCGCATCCAACGGACGATAGAGCCGCACTTTCAACACACCGACCTTCGCGCCGCGCGCGTTGAGATAATCCACCGTCTCATGCACCGCCTCGCAACCGGAACCCATGATGATCGTCACGAACTCCGCGTCCGCCGCGCCGTGATACTCATAGAGATGATAGCGGCGACCCGTGAGTTCAGCGAACTTCGCCATCGCCTGCTCCACGATGTCGGGGCATTTGCCGTAGAACGGATTCACCGTCTCGCGCGCCTGGAAATAAACATCCGGATTCTGAGCCGTGCCGCGCAACACCGGGCGATCTGGCGTCAACCCGCGCGCGTGATGTTCGTACACGCGCTCGTCGTTGATCATCGCGCGCACCACGTCTTTCCCGATCATGTCAATCTTGCCGACCTCGTGCGACGTGCGGAAGCCGTCGAAAAAATGGAGGAACGGAATGCGCGATTCGAGCGTGGCCGCGTGCGCGATGAGCGCGAGATCGTGCGCCTCCTGAACCGAGTTTGAGCAAAGCATCGCCCAACCCGTCTGCCGTGCCGCCATCACATCTTGATGATCGCCAAAGATGGAAAGCCCCTGCGCCGCGAGCGACCGTGCCGCGATGTGAAAAACCACCGGCGTCAATTCGCCCGCGATTTTATACATGTTGGGAATCATCAACAGCAGACCTTGCGACGCGGTGAACGTGGTGGCGAGGGAACCGGTTTGCAGCGCGCCGTGGATGGTGCCCGCCGCGCCGCCTTCACTTTGCAATTCCACCACGGAGGGCACGGTGTCCCAGAGATTTTTCACACCGGCGGCGGCCCATTGATCCGCCCACTCCCCCATCGGCGAGGAGGGCGTGATGGGATAGATGGCGATGACCTCGCTGAGTGCGTAGGCAATGTCGGCTACGGCTTCGTTGGCATCGAGCGTTTTGAAATGCGGCGTCTTCATCCAATGATGAGTATCCGCAACCCGCGAGCCTTTGGAGAACCGTCCCTTGCCAATCTATGAGCGAAAATTGTTTTGACGGTTGACGCTCCCGAGGTGCAGTCCTAAAGTCGCGAGGTGGGGTCGGGTGCGGCGAAATGAAAACTCTTGCCAATACAATCAACCCATTCGTTCCGGTCATGTTTGAGCAATTATAGCTACCACCAAGGTCATAGCTAAGGATGCCGCAAATGAAGCCGCGCAAGACAATCAAAGCAGTGCTCGTTGTAATCGGAGCATTCCTCCTATTTCTTCTCGCCTGCTTGCCGATCAAGCAGTGGTGGGAGCTACAAAGACTTGGTCACGTCCCAGAGGGAGTGAGCCGAGGCACAACAAGAGAGGACTACGATTTGTGGCGAGTCGCTGAATGGACGACTTGGTGGGGAAAGCCACTTGATCCGGAAACATTTTGGAAGGGACGAGTGATGTGGAATGACAGGTCGGCTCTGTCGGCAGCAAACAGATACGGGCGCGGCTACCCTCCAATTCCTATGCATGTGCCAAACCTGATCACAGGATTCCCTCTTGGCTCATATTCTCATGCGGACATTCCAAACAGATTGGTTAGCGGAGGACCTGACAGCGGTCGGGGCACGCCTTTTGACTCCACAGAAGCCGAGGGTATTTACTGGACTTGGTTTTGGATGAAGAAACCCAAGCCACCTGAGACCTTGGAAAGAGAACAGTTCCAGGCGGCTGAAATGATTTTGAGGATAAGAAAGCGCACGCTAGAAAGTGGAGAGGATGTGAATGCTCACACGCGCGCTAAAGACCAAGCCAAATCCGAATCATTCCATAAGGGACGCGCCAGAGAAATCGGCGTGCCTGCGGAAGCGCTGACTGAGGATGCACTATTCTGGGCTTACGTTATGAAGCAACGTGAAGCCTACAAAAAGGAACAGGCCCAAGCTGATCGGTGGAGATCTCAAAACAACCAGATCGCCGATGCCTTCGTGAAGCGTTTCCTGGAAAAACTAGCGGTGAATACGAAGCTCGTCACCGAACCATTAACAGTGGAACAAATCGAGACTGCTACCCGGTGGAAATATGCGTACCTTAAACGTCTTCGCTCGGAGAAAACGGACGACTCCTACATCAATGCATATGTCGAAACATGGAAGCTTGATCGTGCCGTAGTCTTTGGGGAGAAAGACTCCAAGTAATTTTCCGTCCTGCAACTACAACAAATCACTCTTGGCTGAGTTCGCGGGCAATTCACCGATCCACTTCGCCCAGCACTATGTCCACGCTGCCCAGAATGACGACCACGTCGGCGATTGTCTGACCGAGACACATGTCTTCGAGGATGGTGAGGTTGATCAAACTCGGTGGGCGCACGCGGTACCGATAAGGATTTGGCCCGCCGTCGCTGATGAGATAGAACCCCAGTTCGCCCTTTGGCGCTTCAATGCGACCGTATGCCTCGCCAGCTTTCGGGCGAAAGCCGCGCAGCTTTGCCTTCGGATCCATGACCGGGCCGTCGGGAATGTTCGCCAGTGCCTGTTTGAGAATTTTCACGGACTCGCGCATTTCGAGGACACGAACGTAGTAACGGTCGTAAGTGTCGCTGTGATCGCCGAGCGGGACTTTGAAATCGAACCGGTCGTAGATGCCGTATTTGTCCACCTTGCGAAGATCGTAATTCACCCCGGCGGCACGAAGCATGGGGCCGGTGATGCCGGCATTGATGGCAAGATCGCGCGGCAACCTGCCGATGCCCTGGGTTCGCGCCATGAGGATTTCATTTCCCGCGAGCAGGTTTTCAAACTCGTCAATGAATCGAGGCGCGTCGTCGGCAACTTTTCTGGCCTGATCAAGCCAGCCGACCGGCAGATCGCAACGACAGCCTCCAAAGCGCATGTAATTGCACATCATCCGCGCGCCGGTCAACGACTCGAACAAATCCAGAATCTTTTCGCGTTCGCGGAAGGCATACATCAACGGCGTGCCGCTCGCCCCCATGTCCTGAGCGAGAAATCCAGCCAGGCAGGCGTGATTTTGCAGGCGCGTGAATTCAGCCGTGATGACGCGGATGTACTCCGCCCGCTCGGGCACCTGCAGCCCGGCGAGCTTTTCGACAGCGAGCGCGTAGGCCCAGTTGTTCGTGAGCGAACAAAAATAATCCAGCCGGTCGGTGTAAGGCATCGAGCCGAGATACGACGTGCCTTCGGCAATTTTCTCGTGGTTGCGATGCAGGTAGCCAAACACGGGCTTCAACTTCACCACTCGTTCTCCATCCAGCACCACGTCCATTCGGAACACGCCGTGCGTGGACGGATGATGCGGACCCATGGCGACTTCGAGCAGTTCACCATCGCCGTCGGCAGCGTCAGGCTTGGGCAGCAATTCGTAGTTCTGGGTTTGTTGGGTTTGAACCGGCGCGATCATGGCAACACAGGAGTAATCATGTGCGGTTTCCATTGCGAGAAAAAATGTGATGGCAACATATCTCCGAACACACTCATCTCAGTTCGTTCCAACCAGAAAGTTCTCCACCACCTGGATGAATTCTTCCGGCGCTTCTGCGTGAACCCAATGGCCGGCATCGGCAATCGTTTTCAACTCCGCACGCGGGAACATGCGCCGGATCAGTTCCATGTCTGCCTCCGAGAGGTAATCCGATCTTCCGCCGCTCACGAACAACGACGGCCCGTTGAAACATCCTCGCGCTGGCAGCGCGCTGCGCAACTGGTCGTAATTTGCGCGCAGGGCGTGAAGATTTACTTTCCAACTCAGCGCTCCTGAAATATCGCTCGCCACGTTTTTGAGCAGGAATTGTCGCATGGTCTTGCTCTCAACCACGCCCGCCAACGCCGCATCCACATCGCTGCGGCGCTGGCATTTCTTCAGATCAATGGAAAGCATCGCATCCAGCACCGGAGCAAACCGCGGTGGATATTCCCTTGGCGAAATATCCACCACCACAAGCTTGTTCACCCGGTCGGGATGTTGTTGCGCCAGGTGCATCGCCGTCTTGCCGCCCATGGAATGTCCCAGCACGGAGGCACGCATAATGCCGTGCTCTGACATAAAACCGAGCACGTCTGCGGCGAGCACGTCGTAATTCATCTCATTGCTGTGCGGCGATCCTCCGTGGTTGCGATGATCGGGAGTGAAGACACGAAAACGCGCGGCCAACCGTTCCGCATGTGGCAGGAGATTGTGGCTCGACCCGAGCAATCCATGCAGCAAGATCAACGGCTGGCCCTTGCCCGTGACGTGGAAGTTCAACTTCATCGGCCCGCAATGTTACACGGTTTCGCCCGGAGTTCCGAGTTCGATTCAACGTCCCGTTGAATGACTCTGCACTTGCGCGCGGGGCCGGCTCGGACAAGATTTGCCGCGCGCCACGAATTGCCGGTGTGGTCGCACGATGCCAAACCAAGCGGAGCATAGAGACTGGAGGTGGTGGCTACGGACCATTGTGATTGGCCGCAGCCCGAGACGCACAGCCATGCGCATCGTCGTGCTCATCGTCGTCGTGGCGGTGTCGTGGAGATACGTGATCCGTCCGATCCGCGTGGAAGGTCCGAGCATGTTGCCGACAGCAAAGGAATCCCAGGTCAAGTTCCTGTACCGCCTGGCCTATCTCTTCCACGAACCCCGGCGTGGCGACGTGGTGGCGATTCGCTTCACGGGTGAAAGCATTTTGCTCATGAAACGCATCGTTGGAATGCCCGGCGAAAAGGTTGAGTTTGTCGAAGGTAGACTGCACATCAACGGCCAGCCCAGAATCGAACCTTACATCAAACGTCCCTACACGTGGAATTTCGTCCCGGACAACTCCCAGCTTGGCCCGGATGAATACTACGTGGTCGGTGACAACCGGATCATGCCCGAGGAAAATCACACCAAGGGCGTTGCGCGCCGTGCAAAGATTGTCGGTAGAGTCCTCCTATGAAACTTTTTCGCCGAGTCTTCCTGATTGTCATCCTCATTGTGGCAGGCTTGTGGATTCGCGCCACGTTCTTTCCAAACCCTGAAAGCGCCATTCGCAAACGGCTGACGGAAATTGCCCGCAATGCCTCCACGGCACCCGGCGAAGGCAACATCACAGGCACTGCCCACGCATGGCGGCTTGCGAATTGTTTCACCACCAACGCAGAATTCAAGATTGAGTGGCCCGAAGGACGCATGGAAGAAACACTCGACCGCAACGAACTCATCCGATACATTAACGGCCTGCGCTTCGGCGCTGGACGCTCGTCTAGAATCGAATTCCTTGACCCCACCATCGCATTCAGCGAGGACAAAAAAATATCCACAGTCGAAGCCACGTTGCGCGCGACGATTCCCGCAGACAAGAATTTCATCGTGCAGGAAATCAAAATCATTTTCATCAAGGTCGGACGCGATTGGCTGATCCAGCGCGTTGAAACTTTGAAAACCCTCGCCAGCCTGTGAACGAAGCAGCAGTCCAGCACCTGCTCCGCGCGGACAAACGCCTCGCCCGCATCATAAAAAAAGTCGGCGACTGCCCGCTTCAGCCGCGGCTGCGCGTCAGCCCCTACGAAGCCCTCGTCCGTTCCGTCGCCTACCAGCAACTCAACGGTACGGCGGCGGAAACCATTTTGCGCCGGGTCATCGCACTCTTTCAGGGCGAACGCTTTCCAAAACCGGCTTCCGTCATCGCCGCATCTGAACAATCACTGCGCAGCGCCGGGCTCTCACGCGCAAAAACGGCCGCCATCAAGGACATCGCCGCCAAAACCATTGAAGGCATCGTCCCGCCGCGACGCTCACTGGCGAATCTTACCGACGCCGAAATCATCGAGCGGCTCACAGTAGTGCGGGGTGTCGGACCGTGGACGGTGGAGATGCTCCTCATGTTTACGCTGGGCCGGCCGGACGTTCTACCCGCGACGGATTACGGCGTGCGCAGTGGGTTTGCGAAAGTCTATGGTCACAGTGAACTGCCTCATCCGCGCCTCATCCTCGAACACGGCGAACGCTGGCGACCACACCGCACAGTTGCTTCATGGTATCTTTGGCGAGCACTCGAACTCGAGTGACCATTCTCACCTTGCACGGGATTGGCGCTAATTCGAAGCTGTGGCCGCCTGCTTACCGTTGATCTGGTTTTGCCAATTCAACTTCAATCCTTGTCTCACCCGCCGTCGCGAGTTTTACCGGCAAACCTTCAATCAAATTTCTTCCACTGGCGGATTTCTGCGACTGTTTGCCGGCTTGTATGCGATACCGCCCGCCGCGTTCCACGGTGAACCATTCCGGGAACTGGTTGATGCGCGGGTAATCAAGCGGCAATTTAAGATTGTCCCGATGGCGCGCATGATCGAACAAAAGCTTCCCACTCCACGGTTTGTCGGCGGTGAGCGACACGTAAAGCGTCTCGCCCTCCCGCACTGCGCCGACACACACATCGGCACGCCACGGTTCGACGTGCAGCCCCTGCGTCTTCCACAATGCGTACATGATCGAAGTGCGCGCGAAATTTCCGTCGCCATGCCAGCCTTCGATGATGCCGTCGGGCTGTTGTTTCGCCCACATCACACGCATCTCCCTGTCTATCCACCTCGCGGTGGATGTTACAGGTTCTCGATTGTAGAGATTGATCGCGCCCTCGATGGAATCCGCGTAGCCGTCCGCGCTCGTGCCTTCCCACGGATAACTCGAGTAGTGCGCCTCCAGATTCTCCAACGGCTTGTGCGCAGCGTCGCGGTATGCGGTCGTGCCGTCGAGCAGGTAGATCGAGTAGAACCCATCATAATCGTAGCCCCACGTGTCGCAAATGCTCGTGCTGTGCTCGCCGGTTTTCGGGTTCACCCAATCGTAAAGCATCCCATGTTCGTTGCGGCCGACGGCGAGTATGCGATCGAACATTTCGTGAATTGGCTGCTGGTACGCCGCAGCCTTTTCAGGCCGGGCGAATTTTGCCGCCACATAAAGCTCCGCCAGTCCGTTGATGACTTCGCAGCCATGATCGCGCAGGCGCAACCGTTCAAAGTCGCGCGTGGGGTGATTCGTGCCGAGCAGAAAGTAATCGCTGAGCCGCAAGGTCCAATCGAGATACTTCTTCTGCCCAGTAAACCAATACAACCGCGCGCCTGCCTGCAGCAGGTCGCCGTTGACTTCGATGTTCAGCGTTGGAATCCGGCCAAACGACGTCTCGACCGTGGCATTCTTCCAGATGTCGTCCACCAAACCGATCATGCGCTTCGACCATGGACTCGGCCCGAGCCATTCGGTCAGCGGAATCAAACCGTCCTTCACATACTCCGCGCTGTCGAAGATGGTCGCATCGAGATCGAACTTCTGGCGTCGCCAGCCGTGCTTGGAGAACGAGTAATCATCCGCCAGCCTGTCCACGCGCGCCGTGAGCTTTTGCTCCGTGCGCAGAATGTCACGCAACCGACCGTTCATCAACGGGCGGTCCGTCAGCGCGGCCGTGAGCACCATGAAGGGATAATTGTCCGCCGCCGAATCGCGCCCGTTCCAGAAATCGCGGCCCTCGCGGAGATTGCGCGGAATCAAACCGGTGGTTGGATCCGAGTGCGCCAGCCAGGCTTCGACGTAGCGATGGCAACGCTCGAACGCTTCGCTCGCGGCGTGGCTGTTGCGTTCCGCTTGTTGAAACCGCCGCGCCTCCGGCGTGATTCCGAGCGCGTGATCCAATCGCGGCCAGAATTCCTCGCCGTGAAACACATGCCCGCCCGGATGCACGTCCAGAACCGCATTTGTCTCTGCGCCGAAGGCTCCATACGCCGCGCGGATTTTCGAAAACGCAGGGCGGGCGATCGCGACCGGGAAACCACCCGGCGCGCGTTCCTTTTCCCCAATCTCCAGCACGAGCGGACGCGGCGCGACGCAGGCGAAGATATCAGCGAAATCGAAGTTCTCCTCCAGCCCGGGCGAGTTCCAACACGAGCAATGGCCGTTCTTCATGTTCGCCACCGTCGTGAGCCAGCCGCTACTGCACGCCGCTTTGATGCGCTCGTCCATCGCCGCCACGTACATCGTCGTTTCACCGCCGAGCGAAAGACCCGCCACTGCGAGGCGCGACGAGTCCACTTCGGGCCGCGTTTCGAGATAGTCGAGACACCGCAGCGCGTCCCAAGTCCGTTCGCCCATCAAAGTCCAGTTCGTGTGCTGCAACTCGTGCTGACCGATGTCAGGCGATATGACCACGTACCCCATTTCCGCCAGCGCCCTGCCGTAGGCATACAGTCCTTCACCTCGCACCACCTGACTGCCCGTGCCGCCGTGACCATGCAATGCAAGCACTGCACCGACCTTGCCCGCAAAGTGCTTGGGCAAGGCAATCCACGCATGAACGCGACGATCCGGGAGACTTTGAAACGAAACCTCTTCCAGGCCGTATCCACCATTCGGCGATTCAGCATGTTGAAGGATTTTGGTCTCAAGCGGAAGGCGCTGAGGCTTGTCACCACCCATCATCAACTTGAAAAGCCGCTGACGGGCCTGGTTCTGCCAAATCTCAGCCTGAGCATTGTCCACTGCAATGAAACCGTTCGTGCGGATGCCGTTACCTGCGATGACCGGGTTCATACCCGCCACCAAACAAACCCAAATCACAAAGTAATAGGATTTCATAGAAAGTCCGCCGGACCAACCACGCGGTAATCTGCGACCAACAGACGCTGGGATATCAGGAATGCTGCCGCGGCTTCAACCACTTGGTGTAAGGATCGCGCATTGGCCTCAACTTCAATCGGCCATTGGCTTCGTCGTCCCGGACAAACCTTTCTCTACGCGGATCGAAGGTAAGATTCCGCTCCAAGCGCGCGGCGATATCGCTTAACTGGCAGAGAGTGTCCGCCTGCACGGATTCCTCAATCGGGCAGACCGTCCGTGCGCGGCTGCGAACGCAGTCGAGGAAGTTTTTTTGATGATGCGAACTGCGCGGCAATTGGAGTTTGAACGACTCCATCGGCTCCTCTGCCAGACTCTCCGGATAGGTGCGTAGGCTGTTGCGCTTGACCACGACCCAACCCTCCGTGCCCTCGAATGCCGTTCCGTGATCCATCACCTCCTGATATTTCTCCCGCCACTCGGCGAAGTCATTCATGTCGTTAAGTTCCTTGAAACCGTTCGCCGCCCCGCGAAAATCCATCGTCACGCCATCGGCAAACTTGAAATCCACCTTCCACGCCACCGATGTATTGCACGCTCCTTCGCTCGGGAAGATGCCCCTGCCTTCGATGCTCATCCGTCCATGAAACATGTTTGGGTGACCCCATAACGCTATGTCCAATGGATGCACGCCCCAGCCGGCAACAAAACCCAGAGCGTAATCAGAGTTAAACCACCAAGTCTTTCCCTCCGCCAGACACTTGTCGGCAGTGTAAGGTGTGAACCGCGCCGGGCCGAGCCAGCGGTCGTAATTGATGGTTTCAGGTACAGTCGCCGGCGTCGTCGAACCACCCGGTGCGCTGGCCGGAGACCACACGTTGATATGCTTCAGTTTTCCGATGCGGCCGTTACGAACCAACTGACAGGCGCGCCAGAACTCACGCGCAGAGCGCTGCTGCGTTCCAAACTGGAACACGCGTTTATTCTTTTGCACCGCCTGACGCAACATCTGATCTTCAGCCAACGACAAACCCATCGGCTTCTCCAGATACATGTCCTTCCCTGCGTGCGCTGCGGTGACGGCTACGGGCACGTGCCAATGATCCGGGGTGGCGATCAACACGGCGTCAATGTCCGGACGTGCGAGAAGTTCGTGGAAATCATCGTAGGTCTTGCAGTCGGAGTTTGAGTAACGCTCATTGACTGCGGTGCGGGCCAGCTCCAACTGATCCTTCTTCACATCGCACACGGCAACGACCTGCGCATCGGCCTGTGCCAGGAATCCGTTCATCACTCCCCTTCCCTGCGGGCCATTGCCGATGCAGCCAACTACAATCCTGCTGCCGGGCGACACCTTGCCTTCCCTGCCCAAAGCAGACGCTGGGATGATTGTCGGGAACGCGCCAGCAGCCAGCGCGATGGTAATGTTCGTGCGAAGAAAATTACGGCGGGATATTTTATTGTTCATTTAGTCATGACTCCAGAGTTGGAACATTTTGTTGCGCGTCGTGTCGGGTGAGCGTTCATACGATTTCAAGACCGATTCCAAGCCATTGCAAAGTTTCACGAGGGTTTCGTCGTAGGATTTGTCAGCGGCAGTCTGGGTCGGCTCTGGCAGACGGTTGATTTTTTCCATTTTCAACAACTCACGTCGCACGGCTGTGACTTCGGCAAACTCCAAGATCAACTTCGCGTGGGCGGCCTCGTACGTATCACCCAAGCGCGCTGCTCGAAGTTGCCGGTCAAATTCGCGTACGTGATCTACGCGCTTATCGAACTGGTCATCGCTCGTTACTGTCGTCGGCTTCGAATTGTTCGCCTTCAGACCTGGGGTGACTTTGGGGAGTTGACGGGCCGACGATTTCGCGCCGCCGAGAAAGATTTCGACGCGAGCAGAATCCGGAGTTTTGTCATAGGCGAGAAACACCGACTTGCCGTCGAAGCTGTTCCACTTTCGCCCATTGACCTTCACAGCAGTAACTCCACCGCGGCCAATCACTGAGAGATAGATTTTCTTTTTGCCGAAGCGCACTGGATCACGTTGCTCCAGCTCCGTCACACCCGGAGGAATGTGGGGGACAAGCGTGAGGCCGTCGGCGCGGTACAGGTACTCGAAAAGTCCGCGCATGAACGCGGCTGGCGGACCAAAAGCATCGTAAGTGAGGTTCACGGGCTGTTTGGGTTGATAGACATCACTGCCAAACTTCACCAGCGGGTTGTCCATTCGGAACTTCTCCGCAAAGGTCAGCAACTTGAGCATTGAACGGCGGGCGTCATCGAATTTTCCCAGCCGGTAATAGGCCAGAATCATCCTGGCTTCGCAGGTGGACCAGTGGCCGCCATTGACCCATGTGCCGTAGCCCCACAAGCCTTCGGGCTTCTCATACATGTCGTCGTAGCTGGGATAATTCGGGAGGACGAAATCGTAAGGACGTAGTCCGGGCAACGACGCAATCTTCTGAAAAATCCTCTCGGATTGCGCTTCATCCGTGATCCGAAACGCAATGGCGTCGTGATTTGGCGAGGCCTCGAAGTAACCGTGCGTTGCCGCTCCGTAAACACCATGACGCGTCCCGTCTGGATCGAGTGATCGGATGAAATAGCCTTCATCGGTGGTCAGTTGCTGAAGCCCTTTCAGTGCCGACGCACGCAATCCGACAAATCGTTGAGCCTGATCAGACCGACCGGCGAGCTTTTCCAATTCCACCAACCGATCCAGCGCGGCGAGGTAGGTGATGGAAAGACCGGTGAGATAAGCCTTGTCGTACGTCCCATCGGATCGTTTCCAACCGGCAAAGCTCGGCGCGAGGAGATTTCCCGCCGGGCCTGCAAGGAACAGATTATTGGTCGGATCGCGGCGCGTTTCAATGAATGCGGCGCATCTCTCCAGTTTTGGCAGATAGCGTGCGATGGCTTTCGTGTCGCGGCTGATGAGGAGCAGTTCGCTTTGCAGCACGAGACCGGCGGCGGTGAATTCCATCCCCCAGTCGTGAATCTTGGTCCGGCCATCGCCCTGCTTGTAAACGATCCACCCGGGCCGCGCGGCGTCGCAGAGGCAACCGTCAGGCGCGACCCAGTTGAACGGCGATGAGGCACCAACCCGTTTTCCATCGCCCATCTGGTCGAACCAAAGGTCCTGCGAGTTTTGCAGAAAGGTGAGGAATGGTTCACGCAGGAGCGGTAAAATAGAGTAGGTGGTGCCGTAGCTGTTCTGAATCCACCAGGCATCCCAAGTCGGGCCTTCCACCAAACCATTCCACGCGGGCATGTAAAGCATGGGCAGGTTTTGCAACCGGGCATCGGGCTCGAACATGCGCCCGGCGGTTTCCAGCAGTCGGAGATACTCCGCGTCACCCACGCCACGATAGTGTTCACCTTCAAATCGCTCAGCGGCTGCCCACGTACCAATCGGAATCAATGCAACAAGCGAAACCGCCAAGGCAAGCGAGAGAGAAATTGGTCGTGCGAGTTGAGATGGTTTCACGTTTGGATTTAATGGGTGTTTGCCCGACGCTTGAAATCCGCCGGCTTGTCCCCGGCTGCAATCTGGATTCCGCCCAGCAGGTGGTGCAGGAACAGCGATTCAGTAAAACTCACCTCCGTGTGACCCAGCGCAGTGTACCACATGCGGCCCCGGCCAACCTTTTTGCACCAGGCAACCGGATGATCACCGCCCATCGTGCCGCCCTTGTAGGTGGTCTCGTCTAGCGAGGCAAGCACGCGCACCCGGGCGCGCGGACTTTCAATGAAGTTGTACCACTCATCCTTGCGCACCCAACGCTGCGGCAGGCCGGCTGTGGAGGGATTTCGAGAATCTTCGACTTTAACTGTTGCCTCGACGATTGAGGAGTGATTGGTAAAACGCGCGCACAGCGTCTCGCCATACCAGGGCCAGCCACCTTCGGTCGCCACGTCGCCCGCCACTGCAGCGTGAACACCAACCCACCCACTTCCACGCTCGATGAACTCACGGAATGCAGCTTGTTGTTCGTCGTTCAGAATGTCGCCCGAGGTGCTGAGAAAGATGACCACCTTGTAGCGGGCCAGATTCGCAGAAGTAAACCAGCTCGCATCCTCGGTCGCGTCCACGTGAAAATGATTTGCAACGCCGAGTCTCTGGATGGCCGCAATGCCATTGGTAATTGAAGCATGTCTGTACATGAGCGTCTTCGAGAAAACCAGCACGCTGAAACCGGTGCGTGGTGACGGTCGCGGCACACAACCGACGAGGCAAACCAGCAGCAGCGCGGCAAGTGAAAACAGAATCCTTGGGGGTTTCATTATGTTTTGTTGCAGTTCAAAGAATCCCACCCGCTTTGCTTTGTGGCCAACGCCGTGTTGGTCAAATCTCCGAGCACACACCCGGAACAGGTGCCACGTAACGTCCTTGCGCGTCAGCCCGCACCGGTGCGGGACTGTCGGCCGTAAAATCCACGCTCGAACAGAACTGGAACTTCGAAGCCATCGCCTCCTGCCACGTAATTGTGATGCCGGAGTGAACCGCCGCCCGGCCCATGATCGCTGCAAGATTCGAGTAAGCCGACCGTTTCACTTCGTTGTGCGGCAGATTCTTGCGGATGGCTGTCAACAACTCGTTCCACTCTGCGAGATAGGGGCTCACGCGCTCCTTATCTGGTCGCCAGCTGATGTTCTGGTTGTCAATCCGTTGATCCTTGAACATCCGCACCGTGGGCGCGTGGACGTTACCGGAGAACTGCGCGGCGCATTTGGTGCCATGCACGTAAGTGGAGAAATCCTCCTGGGTTTTGGGAATGTATCGACCATTCACAACAGCCTTTCCGCCGTCGGCAAACGTATATTCTATTGAATACGTATCGAGGTTCTCGCTGCAGTCGGTGCTGTTGGGAGCGCGACCACCCAATCCGTGCGCGCTCACCGGCCAGCTGTCTTTGATCCAGCAACACTCATCTATCTGGTGGATCATCAGCTCGATGAAAATGCCGGACGAAGTCCACAGAAAATAATACGGGCGACTGATCTGCCACAGCAGTTCGCTCGAGCCGCCCTTCCACGGTCCCAGGTTGTAACCCTGGTCCATGCGGTATGCGCGGATGAGTTGGATGTTGCCCATCGCGCCGTCCCGGATTTTTTGGATCAACTCCTGCCGCGCAGAGGAATGTCGGCACATCAGGCCGGTGGCAATCTTGAGGTTCTTCTTTTCCGCCGCCTCGCCAAGCTGGAGGATGCGCTGGATTCCGCCCGGATCCACGGCGAAGGATTTTTCCATGAAGACGTTCACGCCCTTCTCAACGGCATACGCAAGATGGGTTGCGCGAAATCCCGCGTGTGTGGTCAGCAGCGCAATGTCACCGGGCCGCAGGCAATCAATCGCCCTGCGATAAGCATCAAATCCAATAAAGCGCCGTTCCGGAGGCACGTCCACCTGCGCGGAATACTTTGTCGCAAGTGAGTTGAGGGCCGTGTTGAGCTTGGCCTCAAAGACATCAGCCATTGCCACAAGTTTGACCGGCCCGCCCGTGGCTTCAAACGCGTTGGCGACCGCGCCAGTGCCACGACCACCGCAACCGATCAGCGCGAGACGCAGCGTGTTGTCCTCAGCTGCGTGTACATGGGGAATCGCAACGCCCGCCAAGGCTGAAGCTGCGACGATCTTTCCACCTGTGACAAGGAATTCGCGGCGGGACGGCTGGTTGGATGGAGTCGGACTGAGTTCAGTTTTGGAAAACAGCGCTTTCATTCGGATCCTTTCAATGCATGACGTTGCTAAAGGAGCTTTCGGAGATGTTCAATGGACCGACCGGCTTGTGGGACGGTGCCGCATTCAACCGAGAGCACAATGTTACGTTTTGCCTTGCGACAAATCTTGATCACACGCGCCCAATCAATCACGCCATCGCCGCACGCGCAGCCGACCGGTGTTCCGGTGACCTTGCCGCGCTCGGACGTGGATTGCTGGATGGAAATATCCTTCGCGTGCAGGTGAACCAACCGGCCGACGACACGTTCAAGCCACTTGTAAGGATTTTCGCCGCCGAGATAACTGTTACCAGTATCGAAGTTGATGCCGATGGAGGGACTCTTGACGAGTTTGTAGATTCGGTCGAGACCTGCCGGGGTTTTGCTGTATTGCTGGTGGCATTCAATCCCGATGGCAATGCCGCGCGGCTCTGCAACTTTCGCCGCCTCCATCAACGTGTAACGCATCAAGACGTGATCCTCAGCCTCGGTTGTCCATGGTTGTTTCGGACCTTCATCGGTGTTCACCACCGGCGCTCCACACTCTGCGGCAAAGCGGATGGCTTGCTTGAGATACTCGACGCCGATTTCCGGTTTGGTGATCGGGGTGTGCGCCGAGAGACCGGACAACTTCACGCCTGCCTTCGCACATGCGCGTTTGAGGCGAAGCGGGTCGTCGAACATGGAAACGCTGTGGAAATAGCCCGCCTCGCTGAGCAGTTCGCGGCCCAGATGAACCATGGGCTCGACGTACTCGTAACCCAGCTCCGCCGCTTTGGCGACGCCCCACTCGAACGACTTGTCCTCGTGGCGGACGAACTCAAGATTGATACCGATGCTGATTTTGTTCATGGTAGTGTCCTTTCACGGATTATTCCTTGGCCCTGAAAAATAATTGCGGTTCGGTAGCTGGCGTTGGTGGAAGAATGCGGAACGCATTCGTCATGCTTACCGTCGTGAGGGTGGGCCAGCCTCCAAGCGCTCCGGTCAGCCTGTTGGTGGATTGAACCACGTAGGATTTATTCGTTGCACCGTAAAGCACAAGTTGGACGTTCGTCCCGGACAATCGCCAGAGATCGAGAATGGCCGGATCTGCCACGAAATCGAACGCGCGAAACTCGGTGTCTGGCGGCAACGAGGGCGCGAACGCTTGGAACTCATTAGTCAGCGCCACCCGTGCGGCGAATACCCACGGATTGTCCGGCTGGCTCGTGTTTCGTTGTTCAATCCGATAGCTGTGCCACGCCTGGCCGTGGAAGATCAGCGTCGGCGGCAAGATCGGCGCGAGCGGTGGAATTCTGATAGTTGGGCCAGTCATGAAAAAGATCTGGTTAGCAAAAAGTATCTTGCCTCCATTCTGGACCTCTAGCACCACCGGCCCTTGGTGGAGGTTCGTAAACGCGCTCAGGTCCACCACGCTGTTGGTTCCGTCGGCCAGCACGTACACCGTCCCGTCCAGATTCATCAGGCTCGTCAACAACACCTGCCCGCCCGCCAGCGCCTGCACACTCAGCCCGGCACACCCGTAAACGGACGGGGTCGCGGCCACCAAATTGGTCAGCGCCGGCAGCGCCAGCACGCTTCCGGCCCCGCTGGCCTGCAAAGTGGTACCGGCGCAACCGTCCTTCAGGTAGCTCCGCAATGCCGGCAGGCTCAGCACACTCCCGCCACTCACATTCAGACTGGCGTATTGCACCG
>JABFSR010000074.1 GCA_013140495.1 Verrucomicrobiota bacterium | reverse complement strand
CTCCCCCGGGGAGAGGGGACAGCGATTGGACCGTTTTGAATTGTACAGAAATCTTGCTGCCATCTCCGGTTTCCGCTGTCGGGTGTGGCGGCAAATGATTCTCCCTCCCCTGGGGGAGAGGGCCGGGGTGGTCAACAACACATATCTCTCTCACCGGCTTCTCGACCAGCGGCGGAAACGTCTCCCACTCGCCCCGGCTGTTGAGCATCTCGCGCTGCCGCCTGCGGACGTGGCGTGCCCGCTCGGCATCGGTCTTCAGTCCACAGGGTGTTTGCGGGTGCTTCATGGATTCTTCCACGCCGAGCAGAATCGGTTTCGTCGTGAACAATCGTTCCTGCGCACGGACGGCTTCGGTGAATGGATCGAGCCCATTTTCCGCCGCTGTTTGCATCAGTCCAAGCAATGCGCTCCAATCCACTGCGCCATTGCGAGAGAGATGACACGAACGCGCATCGAGCAATCGAATCTCATTTGCCGTGATGAGCACGTAGCCGCACTCGTCCAATCCGCGACGGCCTGCACGACCGAACATCTGGAGAATTTCATCCGAGCGGAGAGGCTGTTCCACCGCATCGCGCCGATACGATTCGCCGGCCAGAGCGACGCTACGAAGCGAGAAATTGATTCCCGCTGCGAGCCCCATGGTGGCGACGACAACGCGAAGCTGGCCAGCCTTGGCGAGCGGTTCGATAACGCCAGCGCGTGCCGCGTAACTGAGTCCACTGTGATGATACGCAATCCGGCTTTTGAGAAGCTTGGCAAGATGTTCGCCGACAATCTGCTTTTGTTCGGTGCTGAGTTGGAGTGGATTTGGCGTTGGTAGTTGTCGCGCAAGATCAGCAGCGAGTTGTTCCGCACCCTGACGGCGTGGCGCAAAGATCAGGATCGGTCCGAGGTCTTCCGCAAGAGACTTGGCGACGAGACGCGGCCAATAGCCTTTGATTTCCGATGGCACATGGTAGTTGAGATTGTTTGCGTGAACCTCCTCCTGCGGCACGGGACGAAGTTCGTGTCGCACGAGGACAGCTTTGCGACCCAGGCGCGTGAGCCATTGGACGACATGATGTGGATTGGAAACGCTGCCGCTCAGGAGAAGAAATTGCGTGTGCGATGGCGCCAGCGCGAGGGCAAGTTCGTAGTTCAATCCCCGATCCGGATCGCTCAACATTTGGTACTCATCCACGACGAGTAACGCCGGGCCATCGCCTGCGATCAGGCGGTTTTTCTGAGTCTCCAACGTGGCCACCAAAATGGGCGCGCCCAGATTTTCGGCAAGATCGCCAGTGGCAATGCCTACATCCCAGCCACGCGCACGCCACTCGGCAAGCTTGTCGTTGGCGAGAGCGCGGGTCGGTACGGTGTAAATCGCCTGCCCGCGCGGCTTGCCGGAGTTCGACCACAACTCAAAGATCAGCGTCTTGCCCGAACCGGTCGGAGCTTGAACGACAACGTCCTTGCCCTCTCGCAACGCGGCAACGGCCTGTTGCTGCCAGATGTCGGGCACGGTGACCGTGTTGATGCCGGGCAACTCCGCGAATTGTGATTCGAACGACTGCACGGCATCAAGATAGATGACAATCTCAGGAGTAAAACTGCTTTTCCCTCGTGCTCGACTGCGTCAACTCTGACTCAACCGCTTCACCGGCTTCTCAAACAACATCTGATGTGCCTCGGCAAGGATTTCAGGGATGCGGTCTGCAAAGGGACTTTGCTTCAAGACTGAAAGCAGCTTCGTCTTTCGTGCCTTTGCCGCGTTCTGTCCCGGGAACCAGTGCTCTGCCTGGCCAAGCAGGTTGTAACGCATCTTGCCCCAACCAACGAGATCAAGTGACTTTGCATAAGTCCACAAGCGGAGAATTTCCGTGATGTTGATCTGGCCGGGCACGTCCACGTAATTCGGCACACCCTCAAACCACCGCGCACACCAGTCCGCGCCCAAGGCTCGATCCATCTCAGCACGCAATTTCCTCTCAATGGGCGCGATCGTTTCCGCGGCCTTGTCGTAAAACTTCAACGAGGCGATGTGCTCGTCGAAATCCGCTGGCTTCGCGACGCCGCAACTCAGAGTGTGAACCTCCGGTCGCGCGAGGCAGTAAAGATCATTAAAAATCATCGGCGAAAGTGGCGCACAGAGTTTCACCAGTTTCTTTGGCGGCTCGTAAAGTTTTCCGCCTTTGTCGTTCGGACTGATGATGAACACACCCATGTCGCGTGCGGCAGCGGCCTTCACACAGGACCAGTTCAAGTCGTTGACGAAATACCAATGAATGTTCACGTAATCAAAATCTCCCTGCTCGATGGCTTCGTTGATCAAATCGGTTGTCGCGTGCGTGGAGAAACCCACGAAGCGACAGCGGCCTTCCTTCTGTAATTTGCGCGCGGCGGACAGGCATCCGTTTTTCTTGAGCGACCAGTCCAGCAGCTCGCGGTTGTTGACGCCGTGAAGCGACAGCAAGTCCACATGATCAAGCTTCAGGTATTTCATTGAAGTCTCGAACTTCTCGAGAAACTCCCTGGCCGTGGCAAAAGGGCTGACCTTGGTCTGGACGATCAGTTTGCTGCGCGGGATCTTGGGCAGCACGTTGCCCAGTTGCATCTCGGACGTGCCATAACTGCGGGCGGTTTCGATATGATTGATGCCGAGATCAAGCGCGCGATGGATGCACGCCTCCAAATTGGCCTGGTTATCCGGAGGGATTTCGTTGGGAGGAACATCCTGCCACTTGTGCTGATAACGCATCCCCCCGCACGAAATGACGGGCATCTTCAACTCCGTGCGGCCAAAGCGACGATATTTCATCGCGCGGATTATGCCAAAGCCCTGCACGAGAGCAATGCGCTGGCGGTTAATAATCTTGACCTCGCCCCGTGCCGCCTCTTTACTGAATCGCGTTAGGCAATTCATGTTAGCGCAAATCAAAAGCCTGTTTTCCAACGACATTGGGATAGACCTGGGCACTGCCAATTCTCTCGTCTATGTGCGAGACCGGGGCATTGTTCTCAGGGAGCCCTCTGTCGTGGCGATTCAGGCAGGCACAACCAACGTGCTGGCGGTAGGTGAGGAAGCAAAGCGAATGCTCGGCAGAACGCCCGGCAACATCGTGGCCATCAGGCCCATGAAGGACGGCGTGATCGCCGACTTCGAGATCACCGAAGCCATGTTGCGCCACTTCATCCAAAAGGTTCATCATCGAAAACTCATTGCTCCACGTGTAGTGGTGGCGGTGCCTTCTGGAATTACCGAGGTGGAGAAGCGGGCGGTGAAAGATTCCGCCACACACGCCGGGGCGCGCGAGGTATATTTGATCGAACAGCCAATGGCCTCGGCCATCGGCGTCGGTCTGCCGGTGCATGAACCGGCGGGTAACATGATCGTGGACATCGGCGGCGGAACTTGCGAAATCGCAATCATCTCCCTGGCCGGTATCGTCTTCAGCCGCAGCCTGCGGGTGGGCGGAGACGAATTTGACGAAACGATCGTCGCTCACATGAAGCGTGCCTATAACTTGATGATCGGTGAACGCACGGCGGAAGAGATTAAACTAAGAATTGGCTCTGCATTTCCGCTGGAGCAGGAATTAACACAGGAAGTAAAGGGACGCGACCTCAGCTCCGGTCTGCCTAAGACGCTGACCATTCGTTCGGAGGAAGTTCGTGAAGCCCTGCAGGAGCCGCTTTCGAGCATATTGGAGAGCATTCGTCTGACCCTGGAACGTTGTCCGCCAGAACTGGCCGCTGATCTTGTGGATCGCGGCATAGTGATGGCTGGCGGCGGCGCATTGTTGCGCGGCATTGACCGGCTGGTAGCCGAGGAAACCGGCCTGCCGGTTCACATTGCCGACGACCCATTAAGCGCCGTGGCCGAAGGCACAGGCCGGGTCTTGCAGGAACTTCAGTTTCTCAAACGCGTCACTTCCAACTCGAAGTACTGAGTTAATTCCCGCCATGAATCGTTGAAGCTCCGGTTCGGAGTGAAGACGCCCGCGTTCGCCCCGCGCGCTGCCGCAAGCAGCCGCAGCGAACAAATGTTACGACGGCCACATTACTTTGCGGTGGCGCTGGTGGTTCTGTTGACCTTGCTGGTCCTGAGCCTTCCGGCGTCCATCACCGCGCGCCTCAAACTTGCCATCGGCAGTTTGTTCCTCCCCCTGTTCGGCCTGACCAGCGGAGCGCAACAGGCCTCCACCAAGGCAACTGACACACTCGTTCCACGAGGGGAACTCGCCCGCCAAAACGAAGTTCTCCGCCGTGAAAACCAGCAGCTCCGCGTCCAAGCCATCCAATCCGACGAACTGCTGCGAGAAAACAACCGCCTCCGCCAGGCGCTCGGGTGGGAGGCCCAATCTCCATGGAAAGGCAGGCTCAAACTCGCCAAGGTCGTTTCCCGCGACCCCGCCAACTGGTGGCGCACCGTTCAGATTGACCGCGGCACCAAAGACGGAATCAAGGAAGACTGCGCTGTCCTTACACCAGAAGGGCTTGTCGGCAAAATTTACTCGGTAAGCCTGACGCGCTCGCAAGTTGTGCTGGTCGGCGACCCAAGCTGTAAAGTTGCCGCCCTCGTGGAAAATGATGTCCGAGATGGCGGAGTGGTTGGGCCTGGCGGTCCCTTTGATGGTTCGTTCGCCACCATGAAGCATCTCTCACGCAACGCAAACTTGAAGCCCGGCCAGAATGTTGTCACCAGCGGACTCGGCGGAGTTTTTCCCAAAGGCATTGCAATCGGGAAAATTGCCGACGTGCATCCTTCGGAATCCAGTCTTACCACGGACGCCCAGATAAAGCTAAACGCGCGGCTCGACGCGCTTGAGGAAGTCTGGGTGCTGATAAAACAATGAGTGCGCTCCATCACACATTGATCTTCGCTGCCGCGTTTCTGGCTGTGTTTTGTCAGTCCGCGTTCGGGGGGTTACGGCATCTGCTCGGCGCGCAGATTGATCTCCTGCCCGCATTGATGGTTTACGCAGCGCTGAATGCGGGACTCGTCACGGTGATGTCCTTCGCACTGTTCGCCGGATTGTTATTCGATTCCCTGTCCGCAAACCCGCTCGGCACCACCGTAATGCCCCTCCTGATCATCGGCGTGATGATCCAGTTCCGGCGCGATTTGATTCTGCGCGATCAGATTTTCGCCCAGGTGTTGATCGGCCTGCTCGCCAGCGCGATCGCACCGGTGCTGAGTGTGTTGATGCTGTTGAGCGGAAGACACGAGCCGTTGATCGGCTGGGGTTCGCTCTGGCAATGGATTGTGATGGCTGTCGGCGGCGCTGTGGCGACGCCGGTTCTGTTTTTTCTGTTTGGCTGGTTCAACCGCACGTTCGGCTACCGGCCCGTCATCGAGACAAGTTTCCGCGATGACCGTGAAATCAGGCGGGGAAGAAATTGAAATGTTAGTATTCGACCAATTGCGAAAGAATGATCCGCAACTCCAGTTGCTGACGTTGATTGTCTGCGTCGGGTTGGTGACGCTCGCGGCGGGGCTTTGGTGGGTGCAGGTCGTCAACGGACGCGAATATCAATCCACGCTCGAAACGCAGTCCTATCGCACCGTTCGTATTCCGTCCCTGCGTGGAAAAATCCTGGATCGCAATGGCGAATCGCTCGCCGAGAACCGCCCAAGATACAGCGTGTGCCTTTACCTCGAAGACCTGAGCAAACAATTCCGCACGACCTACCGGAAGATGCAACCGGTAAAGGTTGTCACCAACAATCTCCCGTTCTGGAAAGACTGGCTGGGATTTGACTCCGTCGTGACACAACGCGTGCGACTCAAACCCGAACAAATCGCCTCGTTGGAACAGGCGTCTCGGTTTCACGTAGTCAGCAACATCGTAGCTCAAATCGGCTCGCGCATGGGTCTCGCCGTAACGCTCAATCCGACGAATCTTCACAATCATTACACCAAGATGCGCGCAATGCCATTGACGGTCTTGGACAATCTCACGCCGGAACAGATCGCGCGCTTCGAGGAAAGTTGCGCGGACATTCTTCCCGCCGAACTCGTGACGCAATCCGTGCGTCATTATCCGCGCAACACCACGGCGGCGCATCTGCTCGGCTACATGGTCAGCAACAACGATTCGGTGGAAGGCGAGGAGGCGTTCTTCTCATATCGCCTGCCGGACTTTCGTGGCGTCGTCGGCATCGAAGGCGGAATGGACATGACCTTGCGCGGCAAGGCCGGAACGAAAACCGTGACGGTCAACTACCTCGGCTACCGCCAGTCCGAAAATGTCTGGGCCGCCGCCGAAAACGGACGCAACGTGGGACTGACGATTGATCTGAAATTGCAGGCCACGTGCGAACAATCCCTCCGCACTCACGCCGGCGCGGAAGCGCGCGGAGCCGTGGTGGTGATGAATGTGAACACCGGTGATATTCTCGCGTTGGCTTCGTCACCGTCATCCAACCCGAACTATTTCATAAATAAGTTTCCACCCGCCGAATGGCAGCGCTGGGGTGACAACACCATCGGCGTGCAAAAAAACCGTGCAACACACGAACTGTATCAGCCAGGTTCAACCTTCAAGCCCATTGTCGCGCTGGCGGCGCTGGAAAAAGGACTCGACCCGTCGGAAACAATCCATGTTGAACCCAATCCAAAGAACCCAAACAGGGGCGTCATCTACGTTGGAAGAAATCGTGAATCCATCAACGACACTGCAACGCCCGGCCCATACAATCTGCGTCGCGCATTGGTGAAATCGAGCAACTTCTACTTCGTGACGATGGGTCTTCGCCCTGGCGTTTTCAACCGTGTCTCCGAACTCGCGCATCGGTTGCACCTCGGTGAAAGGTTCGGCTCCGATGTGCTGCCGTTGATGCAAGAATCTGCCGGACATTTTCCGACCGAGAAGATGATCAGTTCACAATGGATGCCTGGCGACACGGCGCACGTCAGCATCGGTCAAGGCAAGATGGATGTGACGCCGTTGCAGATGGCGGTGCTGACCAGCGCGCTGGCAAACGGAGGAAATGTATTGTGGCCGAGGCTTGTGGCGCGGACGCAAACTCAGGACATGAACGCGCTGGAACCATCCATTGAGTTTCCGAACAAGCGCGTCCGCGACCACCTTGGCGTGAGTGATCGAAACATCAGGATCGTTCGCGAAGCGATGCTGGCGGAAACCGAGGACGACGAAGACCGCGCCACGGGACTCCGGGTGCGCGTACCCGGTTTGAGAATCTGCGGCAAGACGGGCACTGCCGAGCGCAAAGAACGCGGCGAGATTCACAACACGACGTGGTTTATTTCTTACGCGCCGTACGAGCAACCCAGATATGCGGTGGTGGTGATGGTTGAGGACGGGCAATCCGGCGGCGGCACATGTGCGCCCGTTGCGCACGACGTCTATCTCGCACTTCAAAAGGATTTCCTCGGTCCAAAAACAATCGTCCAGAGTCCACGGCCCACAGTCCCGAGTCGGATTGCAGACGCGCGTGGGAATACCTTGCCACGGACTACAAACCACGAACCACGGACTAATTGAAATGTTTGACGAAACGCTAAACGAACGTCAGGGCCGGCTGGACAAGCTGCAATTACTCGGCTTGCTCGGGCTGATGCTCCTCGGGGCGGCGTTCGTTTACAGCGCCACCATGGTAAATGATTCCGCGCGGCTTGCGCCTTTGATGAGTCAGGCTTGGATGAAGCAAATCATCTGGTATGGCATCGGCATCGGAGCGGCGACGGCGATTTGCTTCGTGAGTTATCACACACTCGCGAGCTGGGCGATGATCGGTTACTGGGGCTCGATTGGAACGCTCGTGGCGGTTTTGATTCCTGGAATTGGAACGGCGCATGGCTGGGGTGCAACGCGCTGGATTGATCTCGGGCCGTTTCAATTCCAACCGTCGGAACTGGCCAAACTGACCTTCATCGTCGCTCTTGCCAGATTTCTCAGCCGTCCGCCCGAGGAACTGCGGATGCCTGTGAACTTCTGGAAGGCGATGGGCATGATGGCCCTGCCCTTTGCACTCATTTTCAAAGAACCCGACCTCGGTTCGGCACTGGTTCTCGTGCCAACCGGATTTGCAATGATGCTCGTGGCAGGAGTGCCGCGAAGGTATTTGTTCCGGTTGATTGGAATTGTAGGAACACTCGCGGCGCTGGTACTGGTGGACGTTTTATTTGCGCCGCCATCGTGGCAGATCAAGCTGGAGGAATATCAGCGGCAACGGCTGCTCGTCTTCTTTGGAGTGAACTTCGCGCCAGCCAATGCCACGCCACAGGAGAAAGAACGATTGCACCGTGTGCAGGAGGCGAAGTCCTATCAGGTGAAGCAGGCAATGATTTCGGTCGGGTCTGGTGGCATGTGGGGCAAGGGCTGGAACGAGGGCAACCAGACTGCATTGGGATTTCTGCCGCGTGACGCGGCACATAACGATTTCATCTTCTCGGTCATTGCCGAGGAAGAGGGATTCGTGGGCAGCGTGATTGTCATCACGCTTTACGGGGTGGTTCTCTTTACTGGATTGAGAATCGCCGGCCAGGCGCGCGACCGCCTGGGCAAACTGCTGGCTGTGGGAGTTGTCACACTCCTGTTCAGTCACGTCTTCATCAACATCGGCATGAACATTCGTCTCATGCCTGTGACGGGCATTCCACTGCCGCTGCTGTCTTACGGCGGGACTTCAGTGATTTGCTCGTTGATCGCCATGGGCATGCTTCAGAACGTTCACATTTATCGAAAAGGGTACTAACACATTATGAGCGACAATAAATTTGGCCGCAGACGACGCGGCATGAGATTCAAACCCAGCGGAGGCCTCGGCCACAATCCGCAGAAAACAGACAAGGAGGCCACGCAGGCGCGGCAGGATGTCGTCGCCGAAACCGGCGGACAGGACCGGCTGTTTGAACGCCGCCACCAGCATGAAATTGAACGGGCGGAAAACATCGCCGCCGGACTGCCTCCCGACGGTGCGCCTCAAGCCCCGGAAGCCGCCGACAAAAAAGGTGCGTATCGCGAGCCGGATTTGCAGAAACCTGAAGTGGTGGAGGAGGAAAAGCCGTTCGCACCGGTAAACGTGAAGGAACAGCCCAAGGGAATTGTTGAGACCATCACCAGCGCCGCCGCGAATCTGGTCAAGCGTGTACAACGATTCATCCGGCCTGTGAAAAAAATCCACAAGGAGGTTCTCATCAACGCCGAGACGCTTGAAACGCGCGTCGCGGTGAGCGAAGACGGCAAGCTGGAGGAATTCAACATCGAGCGCACGACCGAGGAACGGCTGGTCGGCAGCATCTTCAAAGGACGCGTGCGGAATCTTGAAGACGGTCTCAAGGCCGCATTCGTGGACATCGGTTTCGAGAAGAACGCGTTTCTTCACTACTGGGATATTGTGCCGAACCAGTTCGACAGCGGCGTGGAAATCGTCGAGCGCCCCACCAAAAAACGGGACAGACCCAAGATCACGCAGAAGGACATTCCGCGCCTGTATCCGCCCGGATCGGAAATCATCGTGCAGGTCACGAAAGGCCCCATCGGCACCAAAGGCCCGCGCATCACAACGAATCTTGTGTTGCCTGGACGTTATCTGGTGTTACTCCCCAACTCAGATCAAAGCGGCATTTCGCGCAAGATCGAAAACCAGCAGGAACGCCAGCGTCTTAAAAAGATTCTACGCGAACTCGCCATCCCGGACAGCATGGGCGTGATCATGCGCACTGCCGGCGAGGGCCAGCAGATGCGTTACTTCGTGCGCGACCTGGCTTTGTTGCTCGAAGAATGGAACGGCGTTCAGGAAAAGATGAAGAAGCAGCCGCCGGCCACATGCGTGTTCCAGGAGCCGGATTTGATTGAGCGCACAGTACGCGATTTCCTGACCGAAGACGTTGAACGCATCGTGGTGGACAGCCCGAAGGCTTATGACCGGATGCGGGAGATGGTTTCAAAAATCTCAAAACGTTCCGCTGACAAGGTGAAGCTTTACAACGAAGCCCAGCCGATCTTCGATCGTTTCAACATCAGCAAGCAGCTCGAGAACGCGTTCTCGCGCCAGGTGCATTTGAAGAGCGGTGGCTACATCGTTGTGGACGAAACCGAGGCGCTGGTGGCGATTGACGTGAATACGGGACGTCACAAGGGCAGCAAGGATCAGGAATCCACGATCCTCAAAGTGAACCAGGAGGCCGCGGACGAAATCAGCCGGCAGTTGCGGCTGCGCAACATGGGCGGGTTGATCGTGCTCGACTTCATTGACATGAAATCGCGCCGCGACCAGCAAAATGTTTACCAGCGAATGAAGGATGGCCTGCGCCGGGACAAGGCCAAGACACACATCCTGCCGATCTCACAGCTCGGCTTGATGGAAATGACACGCCAGCGCCACAGCGAGAGCGTCCGGTCTGCGGTGTACGATGACTGCCCTTACTGCAAAGGTCGCGGCAAGGTGAAGAGTTCAATCACCATGAGCGTGGAAATCCAGCGCAAGCTCCAGGAAATCCTCAAGAAACGCACACGCGACGAGTCGGACTTCCAGTTGCGCATCGTGGTTCATCCTACTGTGATGGATCGTCTGCGCATGGAGGACGAAAAATTGTTGATCGAACTCGAGAAGCGCTATTTCGGAAAACTCTCCTTCCGCGCTGACACCGGGATGCACGCGGAACAGTTCAAGATTCAAAACGTGACGACGAACGAAGAACTGGCAAGCGTGGGTTCATAACATACCGCGCAAAAATCACAACGCCCGGCAGAATTCTGCCGGGCGTTCTTCTTTTTCTGAAAAATCAATTACTCAATTCGTTTGAGCACCACGAGCCATGCGGTCTTGTTGGGTGCATTCCCACCGACGACGAGTGACTTTCCTTTTTCGAGCGTCTGAGTCTGTTTGCTGCAAACCTTATCCTTGCTCCCGAAGAGGGTAACTTCAAACTTCTGGCCCTCGATGTGTCTGATTTCAATTGAACATCTCTCGCTCATGGCCATCTTTTTCGAGCCGCCTTTTGAAACGGTGGACGTCTCCCGCTTGACTTCGAAAAAGTGCTTCCACTTGAGGGGAAGATTTTCAAAAACCTTGCGCGTTTCTTCATCCACAGGCTTGTGCTTGTTATCAGGCGATTTTTCATCGTCGGTGGCCCAGACCAGTTGCGCTTCAAATTTGAAATCGCCTGCCCGTGCGGACGCAGAGCCCAAGGCAAGCATACAAAGTACGAGAACAGCCCAACCACGTTTCCAGATGTATCCCGGGTTTAAGTTCATTTACAGATCAAATATATCGTCCACCTCGATGTCGGCAAAGTTGTTTTCTGCCGGATAATCCAGCCAGACCAGGGTCGCACCGGCTTCGTAGTTGTGGTAGGTGAATATGCCTGCATCGTCGGAATCCGTAAGCACCACGCCTTGTTGCCGAAGTTGCGGCAGAATGATGGCAACGGCAATGACAGCCGCAGCACATACGCTCGCAGGAACGAGCAACCGTCGCAACCGCTCCGCGAACAACGGAGCTGGGCGCTGTGTTTGCGCTGGCTGGCGGCCAATCTCGCGTTGGATCTTTGACCAGTAAAATTCGCGGCTTTCGGGCAGCTTGATTCCAGCCTCAAAGCCCGCCAAGGCCTTCGTCGTATTGCCAAGCTCGGCAAACAGCGCCTTTGCGTCCGCATCCTGCGCGAGCAATGCCTCGACTTCGTTTCGTTCCGCGCTGGGAAGTTCCCCATCGAGATACGCCTGAAGTTTTAATTGTGTCTCGTCGTTCATACAACCTCTCATTCCTGCTTGTTCAAATCCGCAAGCAAACTGGCCATCTTCCGGCGCGCGTAAAACAAACGCGACATCACCGTGCCGATGGAGCAGTTCATCGTCCTGGCGATGTTCTTGTACTCCATCTCTTCAAACTCGTGAAGAACCAGCACGGTCCGATGCACATCAGAAAGCTGGTTTAATGCCCGGTCAATCCGCGCCCTAAGATCCGCCCTCTCCAACCGTTCAGTCGGGTTGACTGTAACCACAGGCATCTGACGTTCCACCCCGCCGGATTCCTCGTTCATCTCCTCGATTGACTCCGTCTGCCGCTTCTTTCTGCGGCGAAGTTGATCGAGGCAGAGGTTGATTACAATCCGGGTCATCCAGGTCGTGAAACTGGAATCGCCGTGAAACTGCTCCAACCGTTGCCAGCCTTTGATCCAGGCTTCCTGTGAAAGATCAATTGCCTCTTCCTCATTCCTCATCATGGTGAAGGCACGCGCAAAAATCTTGTCGCGATGCCGAGCCACCAATTCCTCGAATGCGACCATGTCTCCCTGTCGGGCCATCGCCACCAGCTCTTCGTCGCTGGTTGAGGAATAATCTTTATCGGCCATGGATGGGACGGATCAGGGTTTGGCTTTATTCAAGCGATCAAAGTTTGCCTTTTGTGGAAGGCAACTGTCCAGAAATACGCGGGTCATGACTGCAAGCGGCGTCCACTGCGCGGGCGAAAGCCTTGAACAAAGCTTCCACGATGTGGTGCGGCTCATCCCCATAAAGCAGTTCCAGGTGAAGGTTGCACCGGGCCTCATTCGCAAAGCCTTGAAAAAATTCCCTGGCAAGGCCAAACCGAAATGCTGTGGAATCGTCCTGTTTTCGTTCGTCGCGGTTGAGCTTTTTATAGCTAAAGTCATTCAACCCACGCCAGACCATGTAGGAACGACCACTGAAATCAATGACGCAACGAGCGAGGCATTCGTCCATCGGCACATAGGCCTCGCCTGTGAACGGATTCCTGGGATCAAAGCCTGCTCCGTAACGCCTGATGCCGCGCTTGTCCCCCAACGCCTGCAAAAACGCCTGGCCAAGCGCAATCCCGCAATCCTCGACCGTGTGATGCGCGTCCACTTCGAGATCGCCATCGCATCGGAGGGTGATATCCGTCACGGAATGTTTGGCGAGGAGCGTTAGCATGTGATCGAAGAATGGTATGCCGGTATGAACCTTTGCACGGCCCTTGCCATCAAGCACAAGCTTGACACTGATGCGCGTTTCTTTGGTATGCCGCTTGATCGTTGCCTGTCGGAGTCGCATGCCAAAAGATAAACAAAGGCGGACTCAGAGTGAAAGCACCAACATCCGATCCGTTTTACTCCTTGATCCAACGGCGTGATTTCATTTCGAAACGCGGCAAACCGCCGGGCTCAACCAAGGTCACAGGCACACGCAAAGCCAGCGCATTCTCAAAAGCGCGGCTCACGACGGCGGTAAGATTCTTGGCATCCTGACAACTGCCCGCAGGTTCAATTTCCACACTCATTTCAGCCAGTGCATTTCGAGTGCTGACATTGACGCGATATTCCCCGACATCGGCAATGCCACGAAGTATCCCCTCCACTGCGCTTGGATAAACATTCACCCCGCGAACGATGATCATGTCGTCAACCCGACCGAGAATGCCGCCCTCCAAAGCGAGTTCATGCCTTCCGCAAGGGCATGTCCCGAGTTCCGAGGTCCGAGGTCTGAGTTTCACCAGGTCACCCGTCCTATAACGCAACACCGGCGATCCGGTTCGAGTGAGCGTGGTCAACAACAGTTCGCCACTCTCCGCAGGTTTGCCCGAGGCCGGATCAATCACTTCAGCAAAGAAAGCGGACTCCATGACGTGCAACACGCCGACACGAGCCGGACATTCAAAAGTCACCGGCCCCGTTTCTGTCATGCCATGATGATCGAACACGCGAGCGCCGGGCCAAAGGGTTTCAATATATTTGCGTGTGGTGGGCAAACTACCTCCGGGTTCGCCTGCGACGATGATGCGTTTCACATGCGAGCGGGTCATATCAACCTTTTCGCGCGCGGCAACCTCGCCCAACCGGATCGCGTACGTCGGAGTACAGCAAAGAACCGTCGCGCCGGTGTCGAGAATGGCGCGCACACGAACCTCGCTGCTCATGCTGCCACCGGGAATGCAAAGACAACCGAGCCGCTGCGCCGATTCAAACGCCAGCCAGAATCCGATGAACGGCCCAAAGGAAAAAGCAAAGAACACACGATCACCCGCGCCCACTTCCGCCGCGCGAAATACCTCCGCCCAACTGTCCAACATGGCGTCCCAGCTTTCCTGCGTGTCCAGCCAGCGTAACGGCGCACCGCTCGTGCCGCTGGTCTGGTGAAAGCGCGGATAGCGATCGAGTGGATAGGTCAGGTTCGTGCCGAAAGGCGGTGACGTAAGTTGGTCAGCCGCGAGTTCTTGTTTGGTGGTGAACGGGAACCGTGCAGAGAAATCTTCCAACGAAGCGATGTCGAAACCGACTCCTGCATCCTGAAGTTTGCGCGTGTAAAACTTGTTCGCAGGAATCAGTTCCGCGAGGAGCGAGCGAAGTTGTTCGAGTTGCGCGGACTCGATCTCGCGGCGGCTGGGATGCTTTTCATCGGCCATTGCCACTTTCAGTTGGCTTTGGAATCCATCGGTGCGATCTGCGGTGCAGACGGTTTCACAGTCGCCACCGTATTGGACGGCGCATACCTGGCTACAAGGAAAGCGCCGCCAGCCGCAAGCAGGCAGCCAAGGATGAACGGCACGGGCAACGCCTTCAACCCGCCTTCGGGAGGATGGAGTAACATCGCAACAATCGTGTTCACGATTGGCGCACCACCAAAGACGATTGGCATCACCGCAGCGGCCGCGGCGCCTTTGTATGTTTGAGCCGCGGCTCCCAGCGCAAGCACCAGCGTGAACGCCCCGATGGCACCAGCACCACCCGCCACAAGACTCCACTTGATGCCGCCCGCAGTGAAACTCCAGTTTGAACCACGCAATTTCAAAACCGCAGCCGTTGCGATTGCGATCAAGGCGTAGGCAATACAAACGAAGAGAAACGCCTTCAATCCGGCGTGCGGCGTTTCGGCTCCCATCGGCATCTCGCCGCGACCTTTGTGAAGCAACACACCGTAAACGCCCCACGACAGCACGGTCATCAATGCAAATGTAAGCCAGTTCATGCTGACAAATGTAGTGACCGCGACACTCGACGGCAAATGTTTATCCATCGAGACCAGGTCGGCAACATCGCGCACTTTGAACAAATACCTCTCCGCTAAAACCCAGCAAAACAGTTTCATCAAATATTCTCGGGAACATTTGCGTATGCTTGTCACTCTTAAGTCATGATTTCTGGCAGGCAGACACCAATCAGCATGAAAACGATTTCAAAATATTTACTCATAACGATGCTTGTAACCGGCATTCTATCAATGCATGCGCAGCAGACCAACAGCGTGACCGCTGGCAACGGCATTTCCTACACCATCAACGGCAACGCCAATCCTCCGTTCACCTTCCAGCGCGGTGTAACGTACGTCTTTCTATTGAGCGGCACCGTCTCTTTTCACCCGTTCTGGATCAAATCAACTTTGGGAGGGTTTTTCTCAGGCGGTGCAGGAGCATTCGATACCGGCGTCATCAACAACGGTGCCACTTCCGGCAGTGTGATTTTTACCGTGCCTCAGAGCGCGCCTAACACACTGTTTTACCAGTGCGGAATTCACGACGGAATGCACGGCACACTCGACATCATTGATCCTCCCACACCTGCACCCACAGTAAAAATTGTTTTCATCAACGTGGCTGATTTCATCACGATCAGGTCCACCGGCACCAACGGCTGGACCGCTTTTCCGGAATTCATGTGCGGGGCGGACGGCACGAACTGGACAGCGGTAACGGGTTTCACCAACAACCTCGTCACAGGAACGAACACCACCACATTCCCGAGGTTGGAACCCATTTGCGGTACAACCAATGTCCTGGTCCGCATCCGCAACGAGAAACAACCCTGACCGCGTCCTGCTGGATTCCCAAATCACCCCTGCATCAGCGAATATCCGTGATGAGGAATTGGTAAACCACCCCGAAGCCGCGACTGCCCCCGGTCATTGTTGAACTGAAGAAAACACCGGCACCACCAGCGGTCAACGGCGAACGTGAAAGCGCGCCATCGGTGTAACTCCCGTTGAAACTGTGCAGCGTCTGGTATCCGCGCCCGTCCTTGCCGAGCTTGAAGATCGTTCCCAAGTCAGACGCACCTCCGATCCGCGATGTGCCCAACAGCGATCCATCCTTCGCCTCGATCAGGGCAGCGCGCGGTTCACGCGCCTCTCCGACCGTCATCCCAAAGTGGCGCAGGATCAAGAACCCGCTGCCGTCCGGCGACAATCTGAATGCCGCACCGTAACCTGCTGTTCCTCCGAGCGAGCAGGTTCCGTACAGCAAACCATCACTAGCCCATAACAAACTTCCTTCAGGCTGCATGATTCCGCCGCCCACCAGCCCAAGACTTTTTAGAACGGTGACATTTCCTGCCGCATTAAGACGGTAGATCGTGCCGTTGTTTTTCGACCCACCAAGTTTGGTCGTGCCGTAAAAATTACCGTCGGGCAGTTGCACCAGTCCTCCGGCCGGCTGGCGTGGATCGTCGGATTGGCCTTTGTTAAAGCCCGTCAGAATCGAATAGCCCGTCCCGTCTCTGGCGATTTTGAATACTCCTCCGAGCCCGTAACCACCGCCGCTCCGAGCCGTGCCGTAAATCAGACCGTCCTTCGCCTCCAGCAATTCAGCCAGCGGATTGCGACAATCATTCGTCGCTGCAAAGTGGTGCAGCACCCGGAACTCCTCGCCGTTCTTCGCCACCCGGAAAATGGAGCCGGCACCGTTCGATCCGCCTTTGAACGTCGTCCCGTAAAGAAACCCATCGCGCGCCTCAATGACGCCGCCGATCGGGTCTGAACCGTCCGTTGCCGGCACAAACGAGTGGATCACCGCGTAGTCAGAGCCGTTGGTGCCAACGCGGTAAAGAGAGCCGCCACCACCCGGCCCAAGATTGAAGGTGCAACCGTAGAGAAAACCATCGCTCGCCAGCGTCACTGGTCCCCAGGTGTTGACGCCCTCCACGTTCGTGGGTCCGAACGAGTGCAAAATGCGGATCTCCGTTTTCAACGATGACTGATCTCGAACAGTCGCCGACACACCGGCTGGGGTATTCGTTTGTGATGACGACTTGGCCTGCTGCTCGGAGGCAGGATGTCGTTGGAAAGTAAAAAACACCGGAACCGCCAATATGATCAGCGCGACAATGGCAATCACGATGACGAGTCGCCTCAGTGATTGGTTTGCAACCGGCCGCGTCGTGCGCACCTCGTCCAGCAGCAACCGATAAACCTCCACCGTCGCCTGGATGTTTTTCAATGCGGGCCGGCTCAACTGCACCAGCGCGTGCTCGACCTTGTTCTCAATCTGTTCATACACCGCCCGCGACACGCAGATGCCACCCGGCTCCGCCAGCGGTTCGATGCGCGCCGCGATGTTCACCCCGTCGCCAAACACATCGTTCTCGCGGCGCACCACATCCCCCAGATGAATACCGATTCGTATCAGGACCCGCCGTTCAGCAGACCGGGAAACGTTCCGGTCGCGCATCATTTTCTGAATTTCCACCGCGCACTGCACTGCGGCCAGTGCGCTCGCGAACTCGACGAGAAACCCGTCGCCCGTGGATTTGATCTCGTGTCCCTGATGCTTCGGAAAAACTGCGCGGAGCAATTGCCGGTGTTCTTCCAGAAGCTCCAGCGCCAGCGCCTCGTTCCGCTGCGACAACGCGCTGTAGCCCACCATGTCTGTGAACATGATCGCCGCCAGCCTGCGATATTCCGTCGGTTGATTGGACATGCGCCTAAAGGTTTGCCGCAGAGATTGGGTCAATCAATCCGCAGAAACAAGTTGGGACTGACACGGGATGAACAGCCACCATTGCGACCTGTTTGCCGTTGAGCAGCGGAGATGCCTCAACAGGTTGGTTGATTAGATTTATTCTCAGTCCGCTCCCTGACTTTCAACCTCTGCATTCAACCTTCAGTGCTTTCCATTCAGCCAGGCCAGCACCGGTGCGAGAAGTTCGTCGAAATGGTAAACCACCGCTTCATGGCTGGCGTTGGGCACGACGACGATCTCGCTTTCGGGCGCAGCCTTGCCGGACAATTTCCGCACATCAGCCACTGGCGCGATCTTGTCCCCTGCCCCGGCCACGAACAGCGCGGCAACCGGCGTGCGATCCAACACCGTCGTCGTGTCGAGTTCCGCCGCATCCACCTTCAGCAGTGCCGGCAGCTTCTTCAAACCTGCCTTGACCAGACTGGTTGGCAGCCACCCGGCATATTCGTGACAGATGTTCAAAACCACCTCGGACAATTCTCCATAGGGAGCGATTGCCACCACGCTGCCGATTCGCGGATCAACAGCTTTCAGCCGCAGGGCCAGTGCCGCGCCGTAGGATTCGCCGATCACCGAGACAGGCCCTGAGACATGCTGGTCACGCGCCAGCTCATCCAACAGTTGACTCAAGTCATGCGCCTCCACCGTGCCGTAGTAAATCTTTCGCCCGGTGGATTTGCCGTGACCGCGCAGATCCACCAGAACACAGCGCCAGCCCTCCTCCGCCAGACGCAACGCCCACGGGACCATCGCGAACTCAGCCAACCCGTAACCGTGCAGCAGCAACACTGTGCCGCGTGGCAACGCCGTCCAGTCATTCGTCACGCCCGGCAAATGGGTGCGAAACGAAAAGCTGGAGTGCTGTCGCCCGTGCTTCATCCAGTTGGTTGAAGCTACCTCCATTTGAAAATCCATCGGCTCAACGATGCGATACCTCAACCGCGCCTCTGGCGGACCGACCGTCAGAGTGTGTGGTGGAAAATTCGTGAGCACTTTCCGGTCAAACGCCAGTTGCGTTCGCGCCATGCTGCCGAACCAGTCGGGATAAGTATTTGGAGACTGCGCCATCCTGCGCGCCACAAAATTGCCGCAGCCTGCCGTGCTCAACATCAGGACGAGCAAGGACAACGTTCCATAACATTTCAATCGCATCAGCAAAAGTGCTTAACCCGTTTCCGTCCCGATAGCCAAACAAAATTACGGCCTCAACAACGGCTTCCACTCTTGATCCTGCTCCCAATCGCAAAGCAGTTGGTTACAGAGCATTGACACAAATGCTGTAGAGGCGTAGAAACGTGCCATGACCTGCGCGCTCAAATTCGATTGTCCGGCTCTGCGCTTCAATTTGCTCGCCACTTCAAATTGTTTCGTCACCAGCCACCGAACTCGGCATCAGAATCCGGACACCGGAAAGGGAAACCACTCTATGACAAACACCGGGAATGTTTGGACGCCTCATCGCAACTGCCAATTTCGACGCCAGCCCTCACCGCTGCATCCAGGAAAGAAAAAGGGGCTGATCGCTTGCGCGAAGCCCCGTATGGAAGTCATCGTTCTCACCTTGCGGCAAAAGCGGCTTGGCTCTTCCCAACCATTGACACCGCCCGACTGGTTTTGATCCGCCAGAAAACTAGCAATGCGCTCCAATAAGTCAACCATCTGAAAAATATCGTATGCCTTCCATGAAACACACTTCGCTCGCACCTACAATTTTCAAAGAACGCACTAGCCAATGGCAGGAACATGAATTCTATCGCTCGGCTGTCGTTCTCGGTTTGGACATCGGCTTGGATGGCATCGGCATTTATTTGCGGCGCGGCTTGAAAGAAATCTTTGCCCGAACACTCGACATTGAAGGCGTCCTACCAGCAGCGGAAGCGTTGGCTGCGCGACGACAAAAACGTGCATGGCGTCATTGCCGCAAAAACCGCGCAACGCGCCTTCACAGATTGAAACTTCTTTTTGAGAAACACGGCCTGCCTTGGTTGTCTGAAGAACGCATGAGCCGCGCCCGCCCGTTTCACGAAAGACATCGGGCGATTTCAAACGGCGTTGCTTCACCGGAGGCGTTGAGCATTTGCATCCGGCATTGCGTGATGCACCGAGGATTCGACTATGGCGGCACGGAAGAAGGACGCTTTCCGTGGGGTGAATCCAGCCTGTATTCCGCTGCGAACACATGGTTAGCGACCGCCTCTATCAATTCCGAAATGGCGGATCACCTCAAGACACTCGCCCCCGAATTGGTCGCCAAGAAAAATCAGGTGGAGCAGGAAAACAAATTCAACGAATTGATTTTGGACCGGCTAAAAAATTCGCACGACATCGCCGAAGTTCTAGCCGAACACTCCAAAGGTGGACATGACAATCTCCGCTTTCGTGCGCGTGGCTTTAACTTCCAACGCCAAACTGTCTGGCAACATCTGGAAGCGATAATTCGCCACCCCCGTCACGCCGGGTTTATCTCTAACTTGGAAGGATTCATCGCCGCGCTTGGCATCAATCCAAACAAGCAGCCGACAGAGAAAACTGCGGATCGCGCCCGCAAGCGCGCGATCTTCTTCTACAATCGTAAGACTCGCTTTGATATGGAGCGGCATTGGGCAACGAAGGTGAATGTTTGCCCGTTTGCTGGCCGACTGGAATTGGATGACATCGAAGCCCGCTGCGATTTGAAGGAGGTTCTCGCCGTGCGGCGGTGGAGCATTTTGGAATTCGCAACTACCCGCCGTGTTGAGTTAGACATTTTTGAAGGCAAAGGAAAGACCAAGACAAAGCGCAATGTTCTCCATCGGTTAAATTCGGGCACAGTGAAAGCACTGGTTGCCCTTGTTGAGCAACATCACGCTGCGCTGGAGAAAAAGAACAAAGCCGCCGAACCAAAACGTGATGATGCCAACGACTTGATCGCTGCTGACATTGCAGCGGTGCATGGCGACAAAATCAAACCGTCGCCCCAAACCAAATCGGAATGGAATAAAAGTTTTTACACGCAACTTTGGGATTTGCTCCTGCCCACAGCAGCCAACCGGAAAAAGCGCGCTTCTCTTTGTGCCGAATCAGCCGTCAAGCTCTTTGACGTAGCCACTGCAAACGGAACGGACTTCACCCCGGAAAAGATTTCCGTCCGCCTCAAATCAATCGGCTTCTACGATTGGCGGCGCGACCCCGGAGCGGATTTCAATCCGTATCCTCAGGTGGAATGTCTTTTGGGAAAACGCATCAAGCGGGGCAAACAATCCGGCGAACTTTCGCCAACTCATCAAGGCTTGTTGCGACGGGTCTTCCAGCAATTCAAAGATGAACTGGATGGCGCAGAAGCCCCAAACTATTGCGTTGTGGAAGTCATCGGCAATCCGCCCCGCAATACGGAGCAGAAGCGGGAACAACAAAAGGAAATGACCGCGCGCCGGAAGAAACGGCAGGAGCTATTTGAAGGACATGACCTCACCGACCACGGCATTGCTTCCAAGCGGCGCAGGATTCAGTTGCACTACCAGCAACACGGACGATGTCCCTTCACTGGTGAAACCTTGCCGAGCAATCCACTCGATCCCGATTTGGAACTGGAACATTTGTTTCCCGAAGAAATGGGCGGCTTGAGCGTGGATGAAAATCTGGTTCTGACTTGGCGCTCGGTCAATGGCGTGAAAGGCAAACGCACTCCGCTTCAAGCATCGCAAGCTGGCCTTGTGGTTAAAGCAGGGAAGCAAGACCTGCGCTTTCTTTCTTGGGACGCGATGCTCAAGAACATCGGCGATATGAAATGGGGCGGAAAGAAGCGCGATGTGTTTGCGTGGGGAACAAACAAGGAAGAACACTTTGATGCCGCAGGAAATCTGAAAGTGCCGGATTTTGGCAATACAACCCGCGTCGCCCAACTTGCCCGGCAACTTCGTGCTGAAGTCGCTCGTTGGATGAACGTGGAAAAGAATCCCGACGAAGCCGCCTGGCGGATTGGTACGCCGTCCGGCTGGCTGGCCGCCCAAGCCCGAAAGACATGGCTGACGTCAGAATCCTATTTGAAAATCCGCAGCAACCTTGTCCATCATCTGATTGACGCCGCAATCCTTGCTCACATCCCACCACGCGAGGGAATGAACCATGTGGCGTGTGGTGGAATATTTTTCACCGAATGGGAAGCCGTCAAAAGCGAAACCAGCAAATCCACCACCTTCCGTTTGCTGACTAAAGCCCTGCCGGGGCTTTCGCCTGCGACACGATTGCGGCATTGGTTTTCCGAGCGGGCTGAATATGCCGTTTGCCCCGTCTTAAAACTCCGCAGCCGCAGCAAAGCAAAATCTCTTGGCGACGATACATTCTGGCGGCAAGTGAATCCGGACGAACCAACACTTGCCCAGCGCACAGAATTGGATGTAACTAAAATTGGCAGCCCTGAGGAATTGCTGTCCATCCTTCAGCGCATGGGGGTGGACTACAATCAGCGCTTCAAGAAATCTGAAAACAAACTTCCATCCCGTGATCAACTGGCGCGTTGGTTAGACGCAAAAACAGATTTTGCAGAAGGCCGCAGCAAACTTGACCCCGGCCCGTTAAAGTTGACCGATGGAACACCCGTCAAAAGCATCTGGAAATTTGATAGTAAAGGCAGCCTAGCCTCTCCCCTCGGCTGGACGGGACGCCGGAATGAACAAGGCAAACTGCAATCGCTCCGCAGTTTGAGCCTGCGATATGACCGGATAGAAATCTGGCTTGGATACGATCACCTCGCAGCCGAACGGGCACGCAAAAAGAAGAATCCAAATTGGGAACAGGCAGGTTGGACTTATCAAAAGCGGCAAATTCCCGATGCTCGCGCGTTGAAACATTTGAAGCAACTCGGCTTTTCATTTGGGCGAGACAGCCGCAAAGCCGCACCCGATTTCATGCAGGACAAGCCGGGGCAAAAGAAAACCCTTCGTGAAATCATCTTAGGCGGGAAACTATTGCCCTTCTCAGTTCGGATGCCAAAGACCATCCGTAAGGGGGATTTGTTTCAATTATGCCTAAACAAGGATGGAGAAATCATCACGGACGGTTCAGCCCCATATTGGACAAATTGGTATCGAGCAACGGCAACCGGCGAAGTTGTCGAGATGAAAAGTGCCGTCATCAAACCCGGCGGTGAATTTGCCATGCCGTCGGGTTTGAAAGAAACCATGCTAACCCGCAAAGCAGGCAGCGCAGAATTGATGGCATTTCTGACCGGCCAATTTCCAGCAGCGCAGCAAGCCGCTAAACTAAAGCTGCGGATACCACATACCCCGCCCAAATCTACAAACACAGAGGATGACAAATTGATCTGACGCGAGTTGGGATGAGAAGCGGAACAATGGACAAAGATTATGATCAACCATTTGATTCTGCTGACCGAAGAGCAAGACCTCCGCATAGCCGATGGCAAGTTGATTTCCGGCCACCGGAAGATTGCCATTGATACGTTGGGCAGTATCCAGTGTTTCTCATCTTCGTGTCACTGGTCGCAAACGGCGTTGGAATGTCTGGTGGATCAATGCCCGGTGGTCATGTCGCGCTGGGATAAGCAACAGAAGAAATGGAAATCTTTCAGCCTCGCCCCACGGGCCCGCTATGTGAATCCCACCGCGATGTGGAAGCTCTGTCGGTTGTCTCCGCAACGCGCGACGCAAATTGCCAGCGGTCTGCTTTGGACCAAAGTTTGCAACCAGCATGAAATGTTGCGGAGCTTTGATCCCCGGCTTGCCGACAAACCTCAACTCCGTGAAAACTCCTTCAATCGGATTCTGCGATTGGAAGCCAGTTACGCCCGCTTCTTCTGGCCGCGATACTTTGCCGCCATCTCCACCGACTTGTTTGAACGGGAAAAACGCAAAGCCTCACATCCCATCAATGCCGCACTCAATTACGGTTACGGATTTCTTTATCACGCGATTGAATGGCAATGTCTCGCCAGCGGACTTGATCCCACCGTCGGTATCATCCACAAACTGCGCCGCAGTCGTCCGAGTCTGGCCTGTGATTTAATTGAACCGCTTCGCTGCACTGTCGAGTTAACCGTGGTGCGGCATTTGGATGACGTAAAAGAACCCAAACGGTTGGCCGGACATTTTGCCGAACTGTTTGAAACTCAGTTCAACTATCGCGGCGGCAAATTCAAACTGCGCTCCATCATCCGGTTGATGATTGAATCTTTCGTGCGCAGTCTTGATGGCAAAGAACCCTTTCAACCCTTCGTCCTCCATGCTCGTGATGCTTGCCTATGACACGCCGGAGCAGAAGAACCAGAACTTCCTGCGAAAGGAGTTCGAGCGCATGGGCGGCGTGCGGGTGCAATACAGTATTTATCTCTACTCCGGTGAACCGCATGAATGTGAGCGCGTCATCCGTTACATGCAGCGGGTAGCCAAAGGGATTCCGGGAGATATACGATTATTACCGATGGAAGACTCCACTTGGGCTGCTCAAATCATCATAACCGAGTGCGCTGAAAATACCCAACGAGTGGCTGAATTGAAGGAATTCGTGAAGGTGTGGTGAGCAGAACCCGCCTGATTTAAGCGGGTTCTGCACCACTGATACCAAATTGCCCTTGGAGGGGCGAGATCAAAACCGGACAGCGATTGCAACATTGCCGATGAACTCGATACCAAATTGCCCTTGGAGGGGCGAGATCAAAACAGCAAGGCCAGCGCAGCCGGCGTGCCCATGCCGATACCAAATTGCCCTTGGAGGGGCGAGATCAAAACGGAGTCTGATTGAAACCAATGGGCAATGGTTCGATACCAAATTGCCCTTGGAGGGGCGAGATCAAAACGACGGCATTGGAGCGCGCTACGTTCTCACGGAGATACCAAATTGCCCTTGGAGGGGCGAGATCAAAACGAGGCCCTGGAGGCGTTCTTCGAGATCCGCGAGATACCAAATTGCCCTTGGAGGGGCGAGATCAAAACGTAGTAAAGATTCCAATATCCCCATGACGTAAGATACCAAATTGCCCTTGGAGGGGCGAGATCAAAACTCTGGCGGGGCGGGCGCGCACGCAACCTCAGTGATACCAAATTGCCCTTGGAGGGGCGAGATCAAAACCGGTGATCTGCACCAGTTCGCACCTGGGATGCGATACCAAATTGCCCTTGGAGGGGCGAGATCAAAACATGAATCCAGACGTCTTGGGCACTTTGAAGCGGATACCAAATTGCCCTTGGAGGGGCGAGATCAAAACACGATGGCGGTCAGGTCTGCGTGTGCAGAAAGGATACCAAATTGCCCTTGGAGGGGCGAGATCAAAACTTCATTTCGTTCACATGAAGAAACTGATTTCCGATACCAAATTGCCCTTGGAGGGGCGAGATCAAAACGCTGGAGTTCGCGGACAAGTTGGGATTCAACGGATACCAAATTGCCCTTGGAGGGGCGAGATCAAAACAAAATCGGCACAACGAACACTTGGACAATCCCGATACCAAATTGCCCTTGGAGGGGCGAGATCAAAACGGGAGACGACATGCAACCGTTTCTTGTGGCTGGATACCAAATTGCCCTTGGAGGGGCGAGATCAAAACCTTGTAGAACATTGAAAGATTTGTCGTCGTCGGATACCAAATTGCCCTTGGAGGGGCGAGATCAAAACGAAGGCGATGCCGCGCTCGGTTTGTTCCACCTGATACCAAATTGCCCTTGGAGGGGCGAGATCAAAACTCTTGAGCCTTGACGCGCATCTGAGTTCCGAAGATACCAAATTGCCCTTGGAGGGGCGAGATCAAAACGCAGTGGAAATGGGATACGGTTTTACTTCCGTGATACCAAATTGCCCTTGGAGGGGCGAGATCAAAACATCTTGGTGCCCTGACCCTTCTGCGACCAGAGGATACCAAATTGCCCTTGGAGGGGCGAGATCAAAACAGTGAAACGGACGCTCCACGTTTCGATATGACGATACCAAATTGCCCTTGGAGGGGCGAGATCAAAACGGCGAGGAGAGATCGTTTCTTTGTGTTCATCGGATACCAAATTGCCCTTGGAGGGGCGAGATCAAAACTTGCAAGTGCGCGTTGGCGTGCAAGGCGGTTGGATACCAAATTGCCCTTGGAGGGGCGAGATCAAAACAAATCGGAACAACGAACACATGGACAATCCCGATACCAAATTGCCCTTGGAGGGGCGAGATCAAAACGGAATCAATGTCACTGGCGCGGCTCTCGCAACGATACCAAATTGCCCTTGGAGGGGCGAGATCAAAACAGGATTTGAGGCAGCGGATTCACCTTGCGGCTGATACCAAATTGCCCTTGGAGGGGCGAGATCAAAACAGCGTTACGCGCTGGGCCTGACTGCGCGTGGCGATACCAAATTGCCCTTGGAGGGGCGAGATCAAAACGCGGGTGATTGACGGGGACTTCACGATTGGCGGATACCAAATTGCCCTTGGAGGGGCGAGATCAAAACGCTGGCCTGTCCATGATCGTCACCCCCAGCGCGATACCAAATTGCCCTTGGAGGGGCGAGATCAAAACACGATACGCTTGACACGCGTTGCGGTCTGTAAGATACCAAATTGCCCTTGGAGGGGCGAGATCAAAACGGGTTTACCTTCTCAAACTGGCCACGCCCCAAGATACCAAATTGCCCTTGGAGGGGCGAGATCAAAACATTCCGCCTGCGAGGATTGCACCGCGAAACTTGATACCAAATTGCCCTTGGAGGGTCGAGATCAAAACAATTACGCTCGTAAAGGACAACGAGGCGCTGTGATACCAAATTGCCCTTGGAGGGGCGAGATCAAAAC
>JABFSR010000134.1 GCA_013140495.1 Verrucomicrobiota bacterium | reverse complement strand
CCGTGTGTTCGGTCTGTTGCTACGAAGTTATTTTCTCATGGAGGAAATTCCCGGTGCGCAACACCTCGGTCAGTGGCGGGGGAACGCAACACACGCAACGCTCCAACTAGCCCGACTGCTCGCGAAATTGCACAACGAAGGTTTCAGCCATCGCGATCTCAAGGAAACCAATCTTGTCTTCGACAGCGCAGGGAAATTGTTCGTGATTGATCTCGACGGATTGGAATACACCGGCGTCGTGACTCGCGAACGCGCGCTTGCGGATCTCACCAGGCTGGCGCGGGCAGCGGAGGGACTGCCCGGCTACACTGTTGCGCTACGACGACTTTTCGTACTGCGCTACGCCAAGGCCCGAGGCATCAGACCGGGAGAGTTCTTCACGGTTGCGCCACTGATTCCCAGCGGTGACGCCCCGGAGAAATAACACAGGCAGGCTTAAGCCCGCCTTTGTTCCGCGATTGCCAATTAACTATTCTTCGGGCGCTTCTCCTTCGAGTCCTCGGATTGAGGCTGCTTTTTCTTGTTGTGGTTGCCGGATTCACCGCCTTCTGAATTGGGGGAGAGCCGGATGCCGACGGCGTTGAGCTTACCGTCGTCGCCCTTAAGGTAGCTGCCGGTGACATTTTCTCCGTTCACCGCTTCAGCCAGCGTGGCGGTCCTGCCCCGCTTTGATATCTTTGTCTCAGCGGTGACGTGGAACACGCGTTCGCCCACCGTGAGTGTGCCAGCGGCCTTGTCTGCGGCGGTCACCTTGCCACGGAAAGGTATCGCACGGGGCTTCTTTTCAGGCTTGGTATCACCGGCTTTTTCTGCGGCAGGCTTTTCGGGTTTCTTCTCTTCGGCGGCGTTGGTTGTGGTGGTGAAAACAAGCGCGCCCGAGATCAAGCCCAGTGCCGCAAGGTTCAGCAATGTTTTGTTCATGGTGTGATATTGGTTTGAATTTGGATGACGCCTTCATGTTCTTAAATCGTTTATAGATGGCAAGCGTCAAGAAGCCGCAACCCGGCAAAAAGGTTCCTCCTCACCCGGAAATTTTTACCCACGTGACGCTCGAAACCATCGTTCACCCTCCACAAAAGGCGTTTTCTGCCGTGTTTTCTGTCGTTTTCCGTCGTGGCATCGCCGGTGCTAAACGTCGCAACGACAAGAAATATCATGAACACATGCGCAACAATTGAAGCAGTGGAAGCAACCGACGTGAGCGATCTCGAACCTCTCCCGGTGCAAAGCGAGAACGTCATCCAGTTCCCGCTGGGGATTCTCGGGTTTGAAAAGATCAAGCGGTTCGCACTGCTCGAAAGCCCGCAGGAACTACCGTTCCGCTGGCTGCAGGTAATTGACCAGCCAAACCTCGCATTCCTCGTCCTGCCCGCGACCCAGTTTCTTCCAAGTTATCAGCCGGACGTGCCGGCGGATGACGTAAAGTTTCTTGGAATCTCTCAACCTGAAGACGCGTTGTTGTTCAACATCGTCACTCTCCGCCCCGGAGGAGTCAGCACCGTGAATCTCAAAGGGCCGGTTGTCATCAACCGTTTTACGCTGAAAGCGAAACAGGTCGTTCTGGCCAATGCGGCGGAATACTCGGTTCAGCATCCGTTGACCAAAACCATCTGACCTCCGCGCAACGCCATGCTCATTCTCTCACGCAAAACAAACGAAAGCATCGTCATTGACGGGCGGATCGTGGTGAAGATTGTCCGTGTGGAGGGCGAGGTGGTGAAGGTCGGAGTCGAAGCGCCGTCTGACGTGCCGGTTCACAGGCAGGAAGTGTACGATGAAATCCAGCGGAACAACCGCGAGGCTCTCACGCAGGGACGTCCCGAACTGCCAACACTGAATGAAATCAAGTCCGCGCCAAAAAAGAATCTAAAAGGGAAACAAGCGTCAGTGCTGCTTGTTTGAGGGGGGAACAGACACGGAACAGTCAACAAACGCGAAACAAAAAAGAAAAAGGACAAAGTCATGGTCATCAATACGAACATCACAGCGCAGGTTTCAGCCAACAACCTGACCACGAGTCAGAACATGTTGAGCAAGTCGCTCGCGCGACTCAGCTCGGGCTCGAAAATCGTCAACCCGTCCGACGACGCCGCCGGATTGGCGGTGGCCTCGCGACTCGACGCACAGATCGGGCGCATTCATGCCGCCAAAAACAACGTCAGCAACGCCATCTCCTTCACCCAGGCACAGGACGGTTACCTGAAGAAGATCGCCAAGGCGTTCGACCGCATGAGCGAGCTGTCCATCCTGGCGCAGGATGTGACCAAGTCCGACGCCGACCGTGCGCTTTATAGCAACGAATTCACCCAGCTTGCCGCCTACGTCACCAGCGCGTCCGGCAAGGATTTCAACGGTGTGCCGCTGTTCTCCCCCACAGCGCTCGATGTAACCATTGACTCGGAAGGCACAAGCTTTTCAATGACGGGCGTTGACCTGAGCGTCGCAGCCTACACCGATGCCATGGGATCCGACCTCACCACCGTGGCAAACGCCGTCACAGCACTCACCAACGTGAAAGCTGCAATCAATCAGCTCTCCGTGGATCGCTCAAGCATCGGTGCCTACCAGACGCGCATGAACTTCACGCTCGAGCAACTCAACGTCAGCGCCGAAAACATGTCGGCGGCCAGCTCGCGCATTCGCGACGTGGACGTGGCCGAGGAAAGCACCGAGTACGCAAAGGCGCAAATCCTCGTGCAGTCCGGCACGGCAATGCTGGCACAGGCCAACACCATGCCTCAAAGCGTGCTCCGCCTGCTCCAGAACCAGTAAGCAGCAAACCATTTCGCGTCCCCCCAAAACGCAGCAAGCCCTCGGCGAGTCAAATGACTCCCGGGGGCTTGTGGCTTTTGTGTTCGCTGCTTAAGGAACTGCAAGTGCCTTGATGATTTGCTCCGGTCAATCCAGTCAGGAAAACATCTTGGGAATCGGCAAAGAAACCGTCACCCATGCTGGCGTTGGCGGCATTTGCCATTTTGTTGGGGGCGTAATGCACCTTGAAATCTTCTGCGAGGACAACCATCAACATCATCATGCGAAAGAATCCTTCTGAATTCTCAAACTCAGTGGGGCGTTGTTGGAAACGATAGGCATGGCGCTCGGTTTCAGACCGCACCTGTGCTGCCATCTGGTCTATGAGTGCGAGCGAATCCGTGATGTCCAGACGTTCCGCACCCGGCAACCCCTCAGCGCAAAGTAGGTTCATCCGCGCGGTGTCCATTTGCTTCAGCGAATCGGCAGGCAATGCGACTAATGCCGCCAGGTTTGAAACAGCCGTCAATTATCTGGCTTGCTCACATGACGGGTTCTTATTGGTACAGGCGACAAAAGCTATCGCGAGCAGCGATAATCCCAAACATCGTCTATAGATGATTTTTTGCACCTGTACCAAGATAGGAATTTTGTGAATCAAGCGCCTATTTTGACTGTTCACCAGTTGCGTCATCCAAGGCAACTCAGCCGAGTTTAATGGCGCAAGTGAAGTTCCGACACCCTGTAAACACTCCCCGCATTTGTTAATTCGCCTAGTCGGCCACTGCATCTTACGAAGTGAAGCGCGCGAAGGCGAAGATGCTTTACCTTTACGAGGGCGTCGTCATGAATTGCACAGGATTGCAAGCTTAAAGACCTTATCTTCTTCATTTCGAGCAAATGCGCCACCGTCACATCAGTAATTGTTGCATCGGCGATGGTGACCTCTTCTAGCGAAGCTATATTTCTTAATTCTGCCAATTCGTCATTCACACTTTCGCCACCAATCGTGACTGAAGTCAGTTTTGGTAGCTCTTTCAGAGCCATGAGTGCGGTTCTATCCCATCTGCCATAAAATCGAAATGACCGCAAAGATTTGAATCTGGCTATGGCTTCCCCGCCCCGCCGGGTTAATGGCTCGTAATTGATCAGTTCCAAATGCTCGAGCTTCGCCAACGTTGACAGTCTTTCAAGGCTTTCATCTCCAAGCTTTGTGTACAACAGTTTGAGGGATGTTAGATTAGTCAAGCTGCGTACCCAACTCGTTGCCGCATCATCGAAGAACTCGCCGTTAAGCTCCAACTCACGGAGATTTGAGAGAGCAACCAAGGCCTGTGCGTTTGTTTGATCCATCGTACTCGGCATGTATTTAATCTCCAAGCATTCTAGGCGAGAAAGATGCAGCAAGCGTTCAAAGCACTCCTTGGTTGGTGTCAATACCTTTACCCGACTCACACACAGGACACCGCTGGGGAAACTGAATTCCAACTCACATCCCATCCTGTGCAGCGCTTCTGCGACTTCAACCTCGGTCGTGCCGCTCGATAAGCTTTTGCAAAGACCTAAGGCGACGACGGCACTACAGGTTAACAGCAGCTTCGTCAATCTTTTGATCTGCGTGACCATAAGTAGCAAATCCTAGATACTATTCGGAGTACCGTGAATGCGCTCCTGAGCGCCCCCATCCGCTCCAGAAATCTCCTAGACCAGTTGAAGGTGGAGGCGCGCTTCCACTTGTCTTAAATATTGGTCTAAAGCTGGCGTCTGCATCCATCTCCCAATCAATTTTAATATACACTAGGGTGGCTCCATTAAACTCACGGGGCCAACCATGCCTCTCAAACATTGATCTTCCGTCATCAAGCAGGTCTGCATAGGTCATCCAAACACTGATTGGAGATCTAACTTCGCAAGGAGGGCCTCCGACATTCACGCGAAAGTTTTCCCTGATGCGAGCAGAATGTGAGACGGCCCTAATACTGGTGACACCGTTTTCGTTTACCCAATCCGCAGATATCAAAGGCAGCCCGAAAGACCCTTGCCGTCTGACCACTACCGCTGAGAAGTCGTCATCAACCTGTTTGCCAGGATCAAATCCTCCGTACCTGGTCACGCCTGTTTCTCCGTGTGCTGTGAGAAGCGCCGCGAGGTTAGGCCATAACCAACCATCTACGACTACATTTTCCCGCCAAGGGTTCGTAAAGGTGGACCATAGTTCCCGATTCTCATCGGTGGTCGGCCGATCAACTCTAAATTTGATCACAACCTCTGTATAGCTATCATCGGAAAGCAAAAGTTCTCCACGTAAAGGTTGCGCAGAATCGCTATCCCACGGGGACTGACTGATTCCAAATTGAAAAGAGAAATCCTTCAAACCTAACAAATCTAGGTTGGCTACCAGATTATTTTTAGCACAAACGTATAGCGCAGCACCGCCCTGGCTACCCAGTGGATCCCTGCTCAACCACCGGCCTGTGCTCGGATTGTAAAACGCCTGCGCCTCGTGCGCCGTGAACCAAATCACACATGTCGTCAGCACCACCGTTGCAATTTTTTCCGTTTTCATAATTGAATTCTTGGTTTCGACTCACACCCCAAACCCGATCCCGTCCACCAAATCCGTCGATGTTTCAATTTGTCGATCTGTTTGTCGTCGTGTTTGAAATGTCATCTCCCTTGCCGTTTTCGTTCACAGCATTGGGACCGTCACTCCAAATGAATAGTTCACAAGGATGCCTGTTGGTTTGTTCCGCCCCAGGCTTCAATGTCACAATTAAATGAAATGAGCGACCCCATACATCGGTGAGGAATCCTGACCGGTTTCCCTCAGGGAAAGTTGTAAGGACTTCGTCAGGAAGGGAAGTCGCTTCAAGCACAGCATTGGTCTGCATCACACTATTGAATTCTACTGGATAAAGTTCTGCTGCACGGAGAATCCAGGTTCGCAATACACCGATGTTGAAACGCGTTTGACCGAGTGCCGCGACCGACTGTCGCCGCGATGTATTGTTCCTAGATACCATCAATGAAAAAGTGACCAATCCGCATATCACTATTAAGAATATCCCCAATCTTCTCGACATAAACTCAGCGGAAATAAGGAAAAATTGGATGGCCCGGCGGAATTTCATAGTCTGATTCTTGCCCTGAACAAGTGACAATTAGACAGCAACCCAAGTCCTCTAGGGAAACACTGATTTAATTGTTTTGGTTTTGATGTTTATTGGAGACGGGCCGGGTTTGTTTTTCTAAAGTTGGCGGCATGACGCATCAGCCGAGTTTTTCCCAGGCGGAGTTTGCCGACAAGAA
>JABFSR010000036.1 GCA_013140495.1 Verrucomicrobiota bacterium | reverse complement strand
GGACGGGAGAATGCGGCACAGGTCCGATTGCTGGCAAAGGCCGGTCACACCGCAAGGCTCTTGAGCACGGGAGAAAACCGGGTTGTCAATTCACACAACGTCATCGGCGTGATCCCGGGAAACGGAGTCAGCCCAGGTGCGGATACCGAAAACATCATCATCACCTGCCATCACGATGCGCCATTTGCCTCGGCGGTGGAGGATGCCTCCGGGCTGTCGGTGTTGCTCGCGCTGGCTAAGACGTTCGCGGCTCAACAACGAGATGGAAATCAGTTGAGCCGCGACCTCATCTTTGTTGCGGCATCCGGACATTTTCACGGCGGCATCGGCAATCGTGCTTTCGTTGAGCGCCACGCCGAAGGATTGTTGAAACGAACTGTCGCCGCATTCGGAGTCGAACACATCGCCGAGGAAGCTGAGGGCGACGGCCAGGGTGGTTATCGGCTGACGGGCCGGCCCGAGGTGCGGGCGCTATTCTTCGATGGCAGCAATCAGTTCGCCCGGATACTGGGCGAGGAATCGGAGCGCTGCCAGCTTGACCGCATGATCTGCGCTGACGCCTATGGGTTCGGACCTGAACCTCCGTGTGACAGCGCGCCTTTTTTTACGGCGGGCATTCCCTCCGCGTGCCACATCTCCGGGCCTCTCTACCTGTTTGACCCACATGACACGATTGACAAGGTGCGCGCGTCGGAGCTTGTTCCCATGACCCGCTTTTTCAGCAACACCATCCGGCGGATTGATGCGTTGTCGGCAACCGAACTCGCCGACGGCATGAAGCGACCACGAGGCTTGCCACCCGCGCCGCCGCCATCGTGGTTCCAACCTCCACCTCAGACAAAATCTTCGAGCGGCTTTACGTTGATCGAACTGCTGGTGGTGATCGCCATCATTGCAATTCTCGCCAGCATGTTGCTGCCCGCGCTGGGCAAGGCGAAGCAGAAGGCGCAACTGGTCAATTGCATCTCCAACCTCAAACAGTTGGGGTTCACCATGACGATGTACACCAGCGACAATCGCGAACTGTTTCCCTATTCGGGAAGGGGCTGGCCGCAGATGCCGTTCGTGGACCTGCTGAAGCTCATCAATCCGTATCTCAGCACCAACAACCGTTCATTTTTTCTTTGTCCTGCCGACCGCGGTCGTGGATTCAATGTGGAATGGGTATTACGCAACAGCGGGACAGGCATCACAACAAACCAGTTATTATTCCCGTCCTCGTACTATTACTACTTTCAATTCTACTATGATGATGCAGGAAACGCCCTGAAGCTACGCCGTGTTCAAGAAGTCCGTTTTCCAACAAAGAAGGCGATCTCGCCCTGTTTCGCCAGCACGCGAGAATTTGTTTACGACGTCACTCTGGACACTCCGTCCGGCGGACACGGCACCAAGGGAATGTCGCTGTTGTTCGTTGATGGTCATTCCCAGTTCGCCCGCTACCAGGATCTGAACAACACATTTGGGAGCGGCAGCCAGAAAATCTACAACCTGGATTGGACCACAGGCGGACTCTCAGGCGCTGACCTGGCGAGATAGTTTATGACAGACGTGACTTTGCTCTGGCTTCAGCACTCGATCAATCATCGTCATCAACCTCGCCTGTGAGGCTCAGTTTGAGTTTCTTCAATCCCTTGCCGTGGGCTCCGGCAAAATAGGCTGGATACGGAGCATCCACGCCCTTGACCGAGTGCCAGATGATCCTGTTGAGCGTGTCCTCGTCTGCACGATCAGGCACGTCCAATGGTTCGGTCATGCTTTTTTCGGCCCAATAAAGTTCCTGCCCACCAAGCTGCGCAGCCGGTTTGTTCATTTCATCCAGGGCGATATTGTTCTTCAAGCACGTGTAAGTCGAAAAATCTGGTTTCCGGGTGAAACAGTCCGTCATCAACGGGGCGAGTGAATCCATTTGATTCATCGGAGGCAGACCCAGCATGCGTTCCATGGTGTGCAGCACCGAGGTCTGGTTGTAGAACTTGCTGACCACGGCGCCGCGCCTGGTGTACGGGCTGACCACAAGGCAAATGGAACGATGCCCATCCACATGATCAAATCCCGCCTGTGGGTCATCCTCATTCACGAAGATGCACGTCTTCGGCCAGAAACGGCTTTTGGAGATGCGCTCGATGATTCGTCCCAATGCCAGATCGTTGTCGGCCACCTGAGCCCGAGGTGTGGGCGTGCCCGCCCGTGTTCCGGAAGTATGATCGTTTGGCAGATAAATGATGATCAAATTGGGCCACTCGCCTTTCTTTTCATTCTCGGAAAATTCATTGAGAAAGACATCCGCGCGGATACTGTCGGGAATGCGCATGTTCCACCCAGGCGATTCCGCACAACTGTAACGGCGGAGCGTTTCGATTTGCATGTCATGCTTGAAGGAAATGCTGTTGCCGTTGGTGCGGTTGTCCTCGTAAACCGCCAGCCAGCTTGCGTTTTTTGGCACAGGCTCGGTGGTACTCATCTCACCATAATTGCGAAACGATAGTCCGTGCAGCAGCACGTTGTCCCAGATGAAACCTGTGGCCGCATAACTGATCGGATCATCGCCGGCAAATGGATAGCTGCGGCTGAAACCACCGAAAGATTTTTCGAGATAATCGGTGGCGTAACCCTCCGTGGCCCAGGCATGGCCATCAGCGGAGAGCACCCCGTTGCAATAATAGTTGTCCAACAGCGCAAATTGATCAGCCAGCGCATGGTGGTTTGGCGACACCTCACGACCGAAAACACACAGAGAGGGATCGGCGTTGCTTTGGGGCATATCGCCGAAGACCTGGTCGTAAGTCCGGTTCTCCTTGATGATGTAAACGACGTGCTCGAAGACCGAAGGCTCGCCCATGCGTCGCGGCACTGGCACGGGCCGTTTTCGCGAGCCTCCCTTTTCCCATGCACGAAGAATTTGTGGAACACGCGCATCCATGTTGGCGCGACGCGTGTATTCCTGCAAAGCACCCGCTCCAGGAATCTCGACCTTGCTCACCGTGCCGAGATGCTTGCGGCTGTTCCAGCCCTTCTGATCCTTGGCAGTCCCGCGCGATCCAAATCCCTTCACGTTGGCAACGAACAGAGAAGTGCCGTCGGTTGCAAGCCCGCCCGGATACCAGGCTGTGGGAATGAATCCTTCGAGCTTTGGCTTCTTGTCCAACTTGATCACCGCCACTGCATTGTTGCCGCCGTTGGCCACGAAAAGCGTTTTGCCATCCTTGCTCAACGTCAGTGCATTGGGTGCGCTGCCGAATGGCAGCGAAGGATCGGGCCGCACGAGCAATGAATCAATCAGCTTCAAACTCGTGGCATCAACAACACTCACTGTGTCCGAGTTTGCATTCGCAACGTAAAGGGTTCGTTGATCCGCGCTCAGTTCCAGATCGGATGGATGGAGGCCCGTGATGATTTGGGTCGTTTCCTGTCCTTGCTCAAGATCAACAACTGACACCGTTCCGCTGGCGGCAACCGTACGCCCATCCACCAACGTATCTGTGCCGGAAGAATCAGCAGTCTTCTCGCCTGCTTTCGGATGACGTCCGCCCCAGTTGGAAACGAATGCGGTCTTCCCATCTGATTTTAGAACGACATCGAAAGGAGCTATGCCAACTGGTATCTCCTTGATCAAAGTTCCGGACTCGATATCTACGATCCCCAAACTATTGTTCCGCGACAAACAGACATAGGCTTGTTTCTCATCCGCCGAGAGCGCGAGGCCTCCAGGGTGCGAATCGCCCTTGCCGCCCGGACCCGGCAACACAATCTTTTGCCCCCACGACAGCTTGCCCGCAGCATCCACCTTGGCCTCCCACAAAGCATCCTGGGAAGTACCGACAAACACGCGCGAACCGTCGCGAGTCACGACAATGCCATGCGTGGATCCTTCACCGGAAGAAAACTTCAATTCCTGGCGGATCACCCAGTTCGTTGCATCAATGACCACCAAGCCGCGATTGTCTTTCACGTACAACGTTCGACCGTCGGGAGAAAGCACTAGATCCACAGGGCGGCCATTGAACTCCACCGACAACCCGGCTGGATGAAGCAGTTGGTGTGTTGATACGATATGCCCACCGGCTGGTGACGGTCCTACGTGCTCGACCTGCCTGGTCTGACAGCCAAGCAGAAAGAATAAAACTCCCAGCGGAAAAAAGAGTTGTTTCATACAGGTTTCTATTTCAAGCGATCTCGGCGGAGCGTATGCGTCTTCGCGTCAGAATGGAATTTCATTTTTCCCCCGGCAGGAATCCCGTTCTGAGTATTATCTGGCTTACATGGCGACTCTTTGCCTGAGTTTAACGAGCGTTAATCGGCAATCGTTCAAAATCAAAATGAGCACCATGCACCATGAATACTCACACTCGAATTGCTACAAGTGCAAATCCTGCTCGGTGGGAACTTTCGACTTGCAACCGACGACTACCAAACAAGCTTTGGGCCTGTTGGATGCTACGGTTGGTTTGTTCCGTTGAAAACCGCTTCGGACGATAGATTCCATGACTTGAGATAAGCGTTGATATACGACTCATCCACTTGCTCGCGGCGAAGGCGCTGGAGGTAGGAAACTTTCCAAGCGTTGGCGGCTTTGACTTGCGCGTCGGTCAATGGATCCGTGATGTAGTTGGCATCGACGGCCAAGTGGGCAAGAAGTTTTTTGACACGGATGCTGTTCGTCGTCTGCCCGGTGTCCAACAATTCCCGATACTCCTGCTGTGTGGCCTGAACATAGGACCAAAACAATGCTTCATATTCGAACGCCTCTTGCGGATACCCTAACTCGACGGCTCGCCGTTTGTAGGTTGCTTCGATTTGTGCAAGTTCTTCCGGCGTCGTTCCCCTCGGATTCCCACGCTGTTCGTAATCGTGCCTTAACTCCAACAAGTTCTCAGACGAACTCTGCTGTTGCCGCGCGATGGTGTTGGGTGGCTTTGGGTGCGTCTTTGAAAACTTGTCCCAATACGCGCTCTCCTTAGAAGACAACACGAAATGAATGTTGGGTCCCTCTGCGCCGGAATAATTCCAAACTCTTCCTCCGTCGTCGGGATATTGTGGAAGACCCGAACCCTCGTACGGCATAGGAGGATATCCCCTGCCGTATCGGCGAGCCTGAGACTGTGCGGATTCATCCAGCCAAACTACACGCTCTTTCCAGAACTCTCTTGGGTCTAGCCGCTTCCCCCACCAGCTTGTTTGTTGTGCCAACTTCCATACGCGCCAATCCGTGCCTAGCAGAGCGTCTTCCGGCACATGGCCAAGTTGTTCCAGCAATGCAAGCAATGCTTCATCCGACATCTGGGCGCGTTCAACTTTTGACGGAAAACTTCCTGGTGAATGGTCGCTAGGTTGAGGCATGAGAGTGAAAGCGACACCAAGAACAATGTTGCTCCCAGAACTGTTTATGGGGGAAATCGGTGCAGGGTGTCGGCGTTCTAAGCCGCGGAACACCAAGAAGCCGATTACTGTGAAGCAAACGACTAAAACAATAATCGTAATGTAGCGTCTCATGGCTCAGTCAACATTTGAGCAGCAAGTGCTCCCCAAGCGACGCCGCTTGCCGTAGGAGCATCGGATTGCCACGTGTATATTCCGATATCTGAAGATGCATTACCAGTGATTGCCGATCCGGCAAAGTCAAGCTTCTCCACGTCATGCTCTGGATTGTCCCGTGAACTTGGGAATTGCTCCAAAAGGGCGGTGAAGCTTCAAGGATGTTTGAGAAACTCCACTTTAGCGCTCAGTTCGGGTGTAAGAAACTTGTCCGGCTCGCGAATCTGCACCTTGATCTGCAAAGTGCCTTTGGCGCGATTGGCTTCGGGTGCAATTTCAGCGACATAGCCATCGTAAGCTTTGTCAGGATACGCTTCGGGACTGACGCGGCATTTCTGGTTTAAGGAAATCTTTGAAAGATCGGCTTCGTTCAAATCAATCTCGACCTGCAGATCCTTGGTGTCAGCAAGGGCGATCAATGCCGTGCTTGGACCGCGCGTTCCTCCGAAGCTTTGCGGCACGACGAGTTCGTTCGGGTCCACAAGCTTTTCGAGAACGACACCGTTGATAGGCGAGCGAATGGTGCACCAATCAAGATAAGTCATGGCCACTTCACGTGCGCCTTCGGACTCCTTCAACCCTGCCCTGGCCGCTTCCAGATTGAGCCGTGCATCGTCTTGTGCCTGCTTGGATTCAATGTCCGTCTTCGCAAGCTGCGTGACGCGCTCGAAAGCGATCTCAGCCTTGGAGACTCCCGCGCGGGCAGTGGCAACCGCTCCATCCGCCTGCGCAAGCCGCGCCTTGTATTCCGTGTCGTCAAGCAACACGACCACCTGGTTGTTCGTCACTGCGTCGCCTTTCTTCACACCGATCCATTTCACCACACCCATGAACCTCGGGCTGATCTCGATACGCTCACGGTTGATGATGTAACCGCTCACGGTCAGCACGTAGTCAGACGAACGGTCGGAAGAAGTCGTACTGGAACCAGCAGCAGTCACCGTGCTGGTGTTGTTGGGTTTCGCGGTGGAAAAATTAGTGGCGGACGCGCCTGCCATTTCCATCCTGCGCACATCATCACCCGCCTTGGGTCTGGCGATGTAAATGGCTGCAAGCGTGGCAAGGATGACCACAACAAAGATCGCAAACAGCGTCCCCTGAGGACGGCGCTTGCGCGAACCATCCATTTGCAAAGACTTTAATTTGTCGGCATTCATGATGGAGAAACCAGACTGCGTTGAAGGTTAGCAGACGATAACCAGATTGCCAGCGCAAGGAATAGGAGGAATCGTCAATGCACAATTCCCTTTCGAACGGACGCACGCCAGGCAAACCACCGTTACGTTGCAGTTACATGAACGCCATTACGCACAACCATAGAGTATTCTCCCTTCGGCCCATTGCATTTCCCGTCTGTTCGCCCACATTGGGCGCGTGTCTGGGAACAAACAATATCATGTGGTTGTGCTGGGCGTCGGCTTCGGCGGACTGACCTTCTGCCAAAACTTCCGCCATCCGAACGCGCGCATCACGGTCGTTGACCGCACCAATCATCATTTGTTTCAGCCGCTGCTGTATCAGGTGGCTGCGGCGGGACTTTCCGCCCCGGAAATTGCGCAACCGATACGCGGCATCCTCTCCAACCGGCCCGACATCACCGTGCTGTTCAACAAGGTGGTGGATTTCGATCTCGCGCAAAAGCGGGTCGTCCTCGAAAAAGGGAGTCTCGACTACGACTACCTCGTGGTCGCGATGGGTGGTCAGACCGGCTATTTCGGTCATCCCGAATGGGAACAATTTGCGCCTGGCTTGAAAACGCTCGATGACGCGTTGCGCATCCGCAGCCAGATATTGCTCGCGTTCGAAAAGGCTGAGAACGAAACCGACCCGGCAGAGAGCGACCGGTTGCTGACGATTGTTGTTGTCGGTGGAGGGCCGACCGGTGTGGAACTCGCCGGGGCGTTTGCCGAGTTGACGCGCACGGTTTTGAATCGAGACTTCCGTCGCATTGATCCCACCAAGGCGCGCATCATTCTCATCGAAGGTTCGCCGACCGTACTCTCGCATTTGCCGCCGGACTTGTCAGCGAGCGCTCAACGACAACTGGAATCCCTCGGCGTGCAGGTCCGCAACAACATTCACGTAAAAGACATTCGCGCGGGCGAAGTGGAACTGGCCAACGGGGAAATCATCCGCGCCGGAAACATCCTTTGGGCAGCGGGCGTTTCAGCCACCCCGCTGACGAAGAATCTCGGCGTCGAACTCGACAAATCTGGCCGCGTGAAAGCAAATCCCGATCTCAGTCTGCCCGGTCATCCGGAAATCTTCGCCATCGGCGACATGGCGCTTGTGTTGGGCGAGAACGGCAAACCCGTCCCCGGCGTTTCACCCGCCGCGATGCAGATGGGAAAACATGTCGCTAAAATTGTTGAGCACGAAATCAACGCGAGCGCGAAACCAGCGACAAGACCTGCCTTCAAGTATTGGGACAAAGGAACGATGGCGACGATTGGCCGCTCGGCAGCCGTCGCGTGGGTTGGCCGATTTAAGTTCTCCGGTTTCCTCGCGTGGCTGGCGTGGCTGTTCATCCACCTGATTTTTCTGATCGGCTTCCGCAACCGCCTCGCCGTGCTGTTCCAGTGGACCTACTCGTATTTCTCCTACAAGCGTAGCGCCCGCATCATCACCTACACGCCTCCGGATTCATCGGAGACAAAATAAACCGACAAGCTGCGATAAACATTTTTAACCGGGTGCTTGACATGCAACCAAATGGTTGCATAATAGTGCGCGAGATGGATGCAGTGTTCAAAGCCTTGGCGGACGAAAGCCGGCGCGCGTTACTTGATCAGTTGCACAAGAGCAACGGGCAGACGCTGGGCGAGTTGTGCGCGCACCTCGACATGACGCGGCAGGCGGTCACCAAGCATCTCCTGTTGCTGGAGGACGCAAAACTGGTCGTCGTCGTCTGGCGCGGGCGCGAGAAGCTGCATTATCTGAATCCCGTGCCGTTGCAGGAGATCTACGAGCGCTGGATCGGCAAATACGAACGCCATCGTCTTCAGGCGTTGAGCGATTTGAAAAAGGGTCTCGAACAAAACAAAACCAAGAAAGAATGACACCATGGAAAAGCCAAAATTAGTTTACACTACGTTCATCCGCTCCACGCCCAGGAAGACGTGGGACGCCATCTGCAAACCCGAATTCACCCGCCAGTATTGGGGCGAAATGACCAACGTCTCCGATTGGAAAAAGGGTTCGAAATGGGAACACCATAACCCGGAGCATGAAGTCTGGATCACGGGTAAGGTGGTCGAGAGCATTCCCACCAAACGGCTGGTGCTGACTTGGGCCGACCCGGACGATCTCAAGGATAAATCCCGCGTCACGTTTGAGCTTGAGAAGGTCGAAGACATGGTGCGCCTCACCGTGACACACGACAAGTTCACGACCGGCTCGACCATGGCGGGCAAAGTATCCCAAGGCTGGCCGAAAGTGCTCTCCAGCCTGAAGACCTTCCTCGAAACCGGGAAAGGTCTGAACATTTTCTGCAAAGGCTAAAAATAGCAAAGACAGGATTAGCAGGAACTACAGGATTCAAAACCGCTGACCGGCAATCCTGAAAATCTTGTTAATCCTGTCTCTTATTTCCCAACCGACGAGCGCAAATCTTTTTCCAGACGGCCTGTCGCGCCGAAGTGAAACGTAGGCGGAGCGAAGGCGCGTTCAAAGGCGTCGTGATTCTTCCAGTTGGAGAGATCGGGGATGTGATACTTGCGGACTTCTTCCGCCAAATCTTCGCCGGTGTCCGAGTCTAGGCATTCCAAGCGCGGACTTGTAATCAAAGCCAGCCTCGACGCGGCAAGAATAAATGTTTAGTTTCTTAAAAAATGAAACCCGGCCTGCGCAGATTTTTGAAAATCGTGTTGTTTGCCTTCGCGGCTCTCTGTGGTTGGATTATTTTTTGGTTCATAATTCTTCCAAAAACGTCTGTGTATTATCGGAGTCCAGCGGTTTCTGCGGTTATCGTAGATGCTTTCACCGGGAAACCAATTGAAGGGGCAACAGTTCAAGTCAGATGGAGTGCCTTGCGACCGAGAGGTTGGCATGGTTCTGATTCAATGGACATACATACTGCCACAGTAACAACGGACTCGAATGGAGTATTCACAACTCCCGCTTGGGGGACGGTTGCTGTCGCAAGAGAATGGCGCTATTACTCGTTTGATCCAATGGTGTCATTTTCAAAGCCAGGATATAAACCTTCCTACAAAGACAATCACGACAACCAAGATTCCGTTACCCCTACGGCAATACCATTTGTCCCTGTTACCCTAAAATTTCCTTCTTGGGCCAATTCTGTTTGTGAACTTGATCGGGAGGATGGCTACATCCGGCAATCTTCGTCAGACGATTCTCTCTTTCGTATGACAGCGGAAGTTTCATCCAATTCTCTGACGTATTACGTCATCAGAGATAAAATGGTTGAAGGTGGGCGATTCATTGACACCCCCGATTTTCCAAAAGTTGGTTACATTCGTCCCCAACCCGATTTGGTTATCACACAAATCCAATCTTTCTCCACCAACATTTCTAAAGATCTTCTATACATGAACTGGCATGTGATGGGCATCCCATCTGACCAAGCATGGGCATCTGGATTTTCAATCACCTTGTTTCGAGAAGACGCAATGAAAGTCGCAGAACTTGAGCGCAAGAACATTGCACAACGCGACCTTTTGTTCATGTTGGAAAATCAGCCGATAGCTCAAACTTACATGGCGATGAACGCCAGCTATTCCGATTCAATCCCAACACCCACTGGGCCGCAAACGATTTATTTGCCTCTCCGCAATCGTCAGAACATCCAGGAAATTAGCGCTGCCCTCCAAAGACTCGTTCAGCACAAATAAAACGGACTTCGGATGGCTTACTTCGGCATCTGCAAACCGATCTTGTCCGCCGCCTGCGCCACGTCTTTGTCGCCGCGACCGGAGAGGTTCACGATGATCAGCGCGTCCTTGCTCATCTGCGGCGCGCGGACGATGCACTCGGCGACGGCGTGCGCGCTTTCGAGCGCGGGGATGATGCCTTCCAGCCGCGCGAGTTTCATGAACGCTTCGAGCGCCTTGTCGTCGGTGGCGTAGGTGTATTCCACGCGTTTCTGATCGTGCAACCACGCATGTTCCGGCCCGACGGCGGCGTAATCCAGCCCGGCGCTGACGCTGTGCGTGAGTTGAATCTGGCCGAAGTCATCCTGCAAAATGTAGCTGCGCGTGCCCTGCAACACGCCGAGCGACCCGCCATGAAACCGCGCCGCGTGTTGTTCGGGCTTGATGCCGAGTCCGCCCGCTTCAACGCCGACCATCTTCACGCCCGCGTCGTCGAGGAACGGATAGAACAATCCGATGGCGTTCGAGCCGCCACCGACACACGCGATGAGCAGGTCGGGCAGGCGCTCTTCCTTTTCCAGAATCTGCCGGCGCGCTTCGTCGCCGATGATGCGCTGGAAATTCCGCACCATCACCGGATACGGATGCGCACCGTACGCCGTGCCGAGAATGTAATGCGTGCTGCGGATGTTCGTGACCCAATCGCGCATCGCTTCGTTGACGGCTTCCTTCAAGGTCTTCTGGCCTGCGTGAACCGGCACGACTTCCGCGCCGAGCATTTTCATGCGATAGACGTTCAACTCCTGCCGCACGCAATCCACCGCGCCCATGTAGATGACGCATTTCAAACCGAACATCGCCGCAACGGTCGCGGTGGCCACGCCGTGCTGGCCCGCGCCGGTCTCGGCGATGATGCGGGTCTTGCCCATGCGCTTGGCCAGGAGAATCTGGCCCATCGCGTTGTTGATCTTGTGCGCGCCAGTGTGGTTGAGGTCTTCGCGCTTGAGATAAATCTTCGCGCCGCCGAGTTCCTTGGTCAGGCGTTCGGCAAAATAAAGCGGCGTGGGGCGACCGACGAATTCCTTGAGGTAGTAGGACAGTTCCTTCTGAAACTCCGGGTCGTGCTGCGCGCGGAAGTATTCGGCTTCCAGTTCTTGCAAGGGATGCATCAACGTCTCGGGCACGTAACGTCCGCCGTACTGGCCGAAGTGGCCTTGGGCGTCGGGTAAATTCAAATCGGCAACTGCGCTCATGGCAGCAAAAGTAGCCGAAATGGGGTGGTGGAGAAAGGGGGAAAGTGAGGATGTCTGTGGAATCGCTGCGTTGACCGCAAGGTTGCGAGCGTCTAGTCTGTTGTTGTCGAATGATTGCAAGAACTGTTCAGCCTCAATCTGCCCAGCCAAATTTCCGCGTTGGTGACGAGCGGTTGGTCAGGCTCACCGCCAACGCCGGAAAAAAAGTCGGTTCGCTGCTCACAAAACAGGGCCGGCCCAACGGCGTGCTGCGCGTGGCCGTGGTGGGCGGTGGCTGCTCGGGGTTGCAATACAAGATGGATTTGCAGGATGGTCCGGCGAACCGCGATTTTCTGGTCGAGTCCGCCGGTGTGAAGGTTGTTGTGGATCCCAAGAGCGCGCTTTACGTGACCGGCAGCGAACTGGATTTTTCCGATGCGCTGACGGATGGCGGGTTCAAGGTGAAGAATCCGAACGCCGCGACGAGTTGTTCGTGCGGCGAAAGTTTCAGCGCCTGACCGGCGAAATAATTTCCTTTGGTGGACTTCTTTGCCCTTCTCCATGAACCGCGTCGTCCGTGGCTGGATGCGGACGCTCTCAAGACAAAATTCCTGTCGCTCGCAGCGGAGGTTCACCCGGATCGGGTTCACGAGTCGGCGGATGCCGTTAAACTTGCCGCCACTGCCCGATACACAGCACTCAACGCCGCACACAATTGCCTGCGCGAACCGCGCGACCGCATCCGTCACCTGCTTGAACTGGAACTGGGGCATAAACCTTCCGATCTCACAAGTGTTCCGAATGACTTAATGGATTTATTTTTCGAAATCGGCAAAGAGTTTCGTGAAGTGGATGCTTTTCTTGCAGAGAAGGCCAGAGCCACATCGCCATTGCTGCAAGTTCAACTTTTCGAACGCGGGCAGATCAAGGTTGATAAACTCGGTGAACTGCGTGCGAGGATACTGCCCCGGCGCGATGCGCTGCTGGATGAGTTGAAATCTGTGGATGCCGAGTGGGACTCTACGCTGCCAAAACCGCTGGAGCGATTGCTTGTGATCTGGAGGCTGCTTAGTTTTTACGAACGCTGGCTGGCCCAAATACACGAGCGCACGGTGCAACTGACCTTTTGAAATGAGAATCTTCAATTTGCTTTTGCTATTGGTTTCTGGCGTCGCTGCGAGTGCGGCGGAGTCATGGCCCGCAGTGCTGACAGGAATGCCGTTGGCCGGAAACCCCAACGTCTTGAACCATTCCAACTGCGCGCAAGTCGTGCTCAGCGCGTTTCAATCCAATGCAACGGTCAAAGCCTTGATCTTCATGCCCGGCGCAACGGATGAATTGTATTTTTTCAGGCGCGTGAACGTGGAGTTGACAAACACCAGCCCGACACTGTTTGATGCAATCAGCACGCTTACCAACAAATCTCACTTACGTGTGGCGTTTCGCGATCCCTTCCTGCTGATCTATTCGGAGGAGGACCTGCTGGAGTTGAACATCGAAATCAAACACACAGCCACAGTCGAAAAACTCAAGGCAGGCAAACCGCTGTCGCATCTGATGTTCCTGGACTCCGACTGGGACAAAATGCTTGGTGTGATCCAGCCTTCAATCAAGACTTCACTTGAGCCTTGGACCAAGACGCGCGCGTCATGGCATTTCTACCGACACACATTTGCAGGATGGAATCTGACTCCTTGGGAAACACTCGAAGCGGCTGCCCTTGCAGGCAAGACACAATTCAGAGTCAATCGGCACTCCGTCAGGTTCGAACTTGATCCACGGTTTGGTTCACTGCCGAAGCTGGAGCAGTTTCCGCCCAAGCGGTGAACGAGGGACACCGCTGTCTCCGCTCAAGACACAACATCCCGGGGAAACTCCGGAGCCTCGCGCGTTAAAACATTTCCGTTGGAATTTAACGCCGCATCTCTGTTTCGGGCTCTTCCGCGTTTCTCCTGCGTTTCGACATGAACGCGCCGGATTTGATCCAACAAGAACTCGCCGCAGCACTGCTCTGGCATCGCCGCTGCTTTTTCATACGACATGAAAATACAATTGCCGACTGAATTGGTGATTGTATTTCCCACCGACAGCGCCTCAGCGCGCTGGCGAAAAGGCTCACCTTAGATCCGCTGGTATGCGTCGGGTCGTGAGACCAGGCGTGCTTCACTACTGGGTTTGGTTTCTGGGGGTTGGCTCGCACCAACCCCCAGTTTTATTTTCCGGATCAAAATCGTTTCGACTCGAAATGTTAATCAGTTTTGCCGTTCTTCCCCGCCTTCATGTGCCGGTGGACAAAGACGTAGTAAAGTACGCCGACAACACCCAGAAATCCGACCAGCCAGAACGTAACCTGATGCATCGCGCCTTTGCTGATTTCAGCGCCGACCTTGACGCCAAGATAGCAGAGCACCGCCGACCAGATTGCCGATCCGATCAAAGTGTAGAGCGAGTATTTCCAGAAGTTCATCCGAACGATTCCTGCCGGGATGCCGATGAGATGACGCACCACGGGGAGCAACCGGGCGGCAAAGATTCCCATCGCGCCGTAGTGGGAAGCCCAGCGCTCCGCGCCTTCAATTTTCTCCGCAGATATGAAAAAGTATTTGCCGTAGCGCATCACAAACGGACGTCCGGCAACCCGGGACACCCAATACATCAGCGCCGCGCCCACCCACGAACCAAACGCGCCCGCTATGACTATTGCAATCTGGGCGGACCAGCCTGTGAGTTGAAGCCCGCAAAACTTCAATCCTTCGCCCGTCCAGGCCAGGTGTGCGGCAGGCGGAATGACGACTTCGCTCGGGAGCGGCACGATTGAGCTTTCCACCGCCATGAGCAACGCCACGGCCCAAGGCCCCCAGATTTTGAGGATGCTGAAATACCAGTCTATGATCGGCTGCAAAAACTGCTTCATGTGACCGGGGTTATAGCTGAACCGGGCGCTCGGGCAAACTTTTTGCGTGTCAGCGCCGCCTTTTTGTGGTTCAACAGTTTCATGAAAGCCAAAAAATCCTGGCGTGAAAAACTGTCCGACGACAAGGGACTGCCAAAGGTCGGAAGGGTGGAAGGCAAAATGACGAAGCGTTGGGGAACGGGAACGATGGTGATACCCGCTCCGCGCGAAGTGGATGCCCTCATGCGCTGTGTGCCCCGAGGCAAGGTGACAACGATCAACGAACTCCGTGCCGCGCTCGCCCGCAAACACAAGGTTGATTTCACCTGCCCGATCACGACCGGGATTTTTTCATGGATCGCCGCACATGCCGCTGCCGAGGACGAGGATCAGGGCCGCAGGCGCATAACGCCCTACTGGCGGACGCTGAAATCTGGCGGCGAATTGAATCCCAAATACCCCGGCGGAGTGGCGGCGCTTCGGAAGCTGCTGCGCGCGGAGGGGCATAAAATTGTGCAACGCGGCAAAAAGGTTTTTGTCAAAGACACCGAGCGCGTCACGATTGAACCTCGTCCGCTCTGATTGTTCGAGAGAGAATCTGACCCAGGATTTGATCCGTGTTGGTGACGGGCTCCAATTCAATCCACACAACATTCAACTGTGAGCGAAACCACGTCATCTGCCTTTTTGCGAACTGCCGGGTCCGCGCCTTGACGAGTTCAATCGTTTCGGCAAGACCGCGCTCGCCACGCAAATGCTCCACCACCTGCCTGTAACCAATCGCCTGCATGGCCGTGGGATTTTTCTCCAACCCGCGTGTCAGAAGGTGTCGAACTTCATCCACAAGCCCAAGTGAGAACATGGCGTCCACTCGGCGGTTGATGCGTGAGTGAAGGTCGGCAGAGGCCCGGGTGAAGGCGAAGATTCGTGTCGCAATCTCTGTGTTCGCCGTTGAGTCCTTCCATTTCGACCGCTGTTCGGAAAAGGGTTTTCCAGTGAGCCGGATGACTTCCACGGCGCGGACAACACGACGGGGATTGTTGCGGTCAATGATTGCGAAAGTCGCTGGATCAAGAAGTTCGAGTTCGCGAAGCAGCTCATCAAGCGGTGACGCATCCAATGTTGCGCGCAGTGCGGCGTCCGAAGGTGGCGCTTCCCCCAGACCTTGCAGATACGCTTTGAAATACAGCCCTGTGCCGCCGCAAAACACGGGCACTCGACCGCGTGATTGAATCTCCGCCATAACCTTGCTCGCGAGCGAAACGAATTTCGCTGCATCAAACCCTTGGCTCAATTCAGCCACGTCAATCAAGTGATGTGCCACCCGGGCGCGTTCGGCGGACGTGGGTTTTGCCGTGCCAATATCGAGGCCGCGATAAACCTGCATCGAATCAACAGAAATGATTTCGCCACCGACGCGCGAGGCGAGGTTGAGCGCGATTTCAGATTTTCCGACTGCTGTAGGCCCGGCGAGGAAGATCGGACGCAAATGGAGGATGGAGGATGGAGGATGGGAGTTGGATACTTTTGCCATCTTCAATTCTCCATCCTCTATCCTTGCGCCGCTGGACGACGGCGGAGCACTAGAAACAAAACGATCCCAGCGGCAAATATGCCGATGCTTACGAGATGCGCCGGGGTAAGTCCTCCGTGAAGGTTTTGCGGTGGGTAATCGCCCCGGAATGATTCGACAATCGAACGTGTCACGGCGTAGCAAATGAGATAAACCGCGAACACCTGGCCGGAAAACTTTTTGCGCCGATATAGCGCTGCGAGCGCGATATAAAGGACGAGGTTCATGAGTGAGTCGTAGATTTGTGTTGGGTGCACTGGCAGCGCATCACGGCCTGCCAGATGTGTTTCGTGGCCAATCGGAAAACGGATGGCCCACGGCAGATGACATTCACGTCCGTAGCAGCAACCTGTCATCAGGCATCCAATCCGCCCGATCGCGTAACCGAGGGCGATGCTGGGCGCAAGTGCATCGGCAATTTTCCACACTTGCAGTTTTTTCCAACGCGAATAAATCAGCACCGCCAGGGATGCACCGATCAAGCCGCCGTAAAAAACCAGTCCACCGCTTCGAATGTTGAAAACAGTCCAGAATGGCTGACCTGCAAAGTCTCTTTCCCAGTACGAGACTACGAAGAGTGATCGTGCGCCGACGATCACGCCGATAATCAGGCACAGGCCGAGATCATAAAAGAGTTCAGGTTTAAGATTGTCACGGACGCCACGGCGACCGGCACTCCACAAACCGAGGCCGACAGCCACGGCTAGCAGAATTCCGTACCAGTATATCGGCAGCGGGCCGACTTGGAGTGCGATGGGTTGCACAAGCGAAACAGTAGAAGGCTCAGAGACGAATGGAAATTTATTTCCTAGTTCGTCACGACGGAGGCGGTGCTTTTCTTTTGGGGCATGAATGGCAATGGGGGCGACGGAACCATGGTTGGCGGCAATGGCGGCAAGGCTGTAACCACTTTCACGAGTATACGCAATTGCTCGCGCTCGGTTACGCTCATGGAGGCCCACTTCTCGGCGCTCTTCAGAAACTGATGCCGCTCGGCAATGTTCAGTCCCGCGAACTTGTCGAATGCGACGAGACATTGCCGCCGCTGCGGGCCGGTGAGTTTGTTGAAGTCTTCGAGTGTCTTCTCCATCTGTTTGCGCTCGGCTGCACTGAGCTTGCCCAACAATCTTGATTGGTCAGATGGCGAGAGGTCAAGGTAGCTGTTGAAACGGTCAAAGAGTTGTTTGCGTTTGACCTCAGGGAGCTCGTTGATGCGGTTAATGCCAGCTTCCAGCGTCGCGCGCCGTTCGGGGGGCAGTCCAGCCAGCAATCTCTCCTGTTCTTCCTTGGTTGCCGCGCCGGGTTGGGTGAGGAATTGGATGGCTTCGCGGTTGTCGAGCAGTTCTTTGCCAAGAGGTTTGGGCAGCATGTCCCAGCGTCGAAGCCGTTCCTCCACCAGGGGGCGGATAATTTCAGGGATGTATTCGAGATTCGTGGGGCGATTGCTACGTGGCACGGACAGAAGTGGCGGCAGATACCAGCGCAGCTCAGTCGCTCGTAATCGAGCCTCGCGTTCCTCCGGGGTTAAAGCGATATATTCCGCCAGTTTGGTTCTCAATCGTTCGCGAACCTCCAGACTCTTCTGAGCCATTGCTTTCTGCCGCTGTTCCTCGGTCATCGCCAGGAGTCTTCGGAATTGATCCACAGGCGAAACAGCAATCGGAATCGGCGGTGTCATTTGCCGGGAGCGGACTGAAATCTCGTTCGTGTTAGCCTTGGAATTCAGCGCGAGCGTTACACACACGCTCACCAGCATCAAACACGAGTTGCCAGTTCTCTTGATCATGGATTCAACGTCTGGAGTTCATCCTTGAGTGCAAGAAGATCCTCATCCGCCGTGGCGACGATGTTAAGCGAGCGGATGGTGTCGAAATCCTGAAGCGTCTCTACGCTGGGCAATGTTTGCACAGAGGCAAGTGCTTCGATGTCCCTTTCGAAGGCGGATTCGTTGCGCTGGTGGATGAACGCCACCAGCGCAACGACAACCACCAACCCAACCACCAACCGCGGCACGAGCGCACGCCACCACCCACCCCAGATTGTCGTGCGTACTTGCCGCGAACTCTTTTGCTCGCGTTCGATCTCCTGAAAAATACGGGCCGTAAAATTGCTCGATACTTTTACAACGGAATCACGCGCCAGCGTCTTGCTCAAGGCCAGCTCCAGTTCCCAATCCGCGCGCGCTTCAGGATGCGCTGACAGCCATACGTCCAGTTCGGCCTGTTCTGCTTCGGTCAATGGCCGGCGGGAAATCACTTCACGCAATCGCTGGTCGAGAGGGTTCTGGTTCATAACGACTCTGTGGGATTGAAAACCGGGTTTGTCATAAAGTTGCGATCATTTTTCCACCGGCCAGTCGCCGGTTTCGAGATACGGTTTGAGCTTCTGTTTCAGGGTTTCACGGGCGCGATGAATCAGTGATTTCGTGGCGGAAAGCGAACAGTCAAGCACTTCCGCAATCTGCTCGTAGCTGAGTTCATCCTCGCGGCAAAGCGCAAGCGCTATGCGCTGGTTCTCCGGCAGGGCGGCTATGGCTTCGTCCACCTTGTTCTCGAGTTCACCGCGGAGCATTTGATCCGGAGTGGAAGCCAGCCTGCGGTCTTCGACCTGAAACAAAGGCTGTTCTGGATTGTCGTCGCGCGCTTGATCGAGCGATTCGGCAGGATGCCGCGTGCGACGTCGGATTTCGTTCAGACAAAGGTTCCTCGCGATGGTGAAGATCCATGTGGAAAACTTCGCTGTGGGTTCGTAGCGGCTTGCAGATTTCCAAGCCTGCACGAAAACATTCTGGGCGAGGTCCTCAGCTTCCGTCGAATCACGCAACGTGCGATACGCGAGGTTCATCACGGGCTGTTTGTATTTCTCGACGAGCGCGGTGAAAGCCTCGGTGTCGCCCTGTTTGACGCGGAGCATCAGGGCGGCATCGGGATCGAGGCTGTCAGGCATGACCTTTCGAGGTTAGGCAAACACCGGCAAGGGAACAAGGTTGCGTGGCCTGGTTTAAGAGCCTGTTTCAAAAATCGCGCTGGTTGCGATGACGATTCTGGCGGAGTGCGCCCGTCCTCGGGCGCAGCATGCTTGAAAACGTTGCGGGTATGGAATTTTCCTGCGTCACAGACATGCCCACGCCGCTGCGCCCGGGGACGGGCGCACTCCGGGATCAAACTTTTCAAACAGGCTCTAAGCATTTCCAACGCGCCATGCTTGCGGGCGCGTGTCAATTCACGTATTTCATTCCTGCAACGAAGGTCGGCCCTATGACTGAACGCGAGAATATCTTTGCCCGCATCCGCGAGGCGTTGACGGTGGAGGCCCATCCGCCCGGTCATCATCCCGGCGACAAGGCTGGCGCGAACACGCTTCCCGGCACCGCGGATCATCGGACCGTAATGCCTGCGGTGGGCGAATCGTTCGACGACCAAATCAAACTCTTTGCGAAGAACGCCGGAGACCTCAAGGCAACATTCAAGCTCGTGAAGGACACGGGCGAACTGGATGCGCAACTCCGCAGCACCCGTGATGTGGAAGGTTGGAAGCACGTGGCCGCGCATCATGGACCACTGGCTGAATCTGCGGTGCGCGCACTGGGTCTGCCGGCGTTGTTCACCGACAGCGGTTACGACAAGCACGCTCTCGAACAATGCGACGTTGGCATCTCGGAATGCGATGCACTCATCGCTCAAACGGGCACGGTGCTTGTCACAAGCCGCAGCGCGGGCGGGCGGGCGTTGTCGTGTCTGCCTCCGCACCACATTGTCATCGCGCGGCGCGAGCAACTTCTGCCGGATTTGCCGGCGGCCTTCGCGCTGGTAAAACAAAAATATGGCGCAAAGTTTCCAAGCATGATTTCGTTCATCACCGGTCCAAGCCGCACAGGCGATATCGAACGCATCCTCGTCCTCGGTGCGCACGGACCGAAGAAGCTGACGATTTTCTGTTTGTAGCCGACGACGTGAGGAGGCGGATTCATCTGCAAACTGTGTGTCCGCCTCCTTACGTCGGCGCTACGAGGATTAAATTTTATGAGCAAGACACGCATCGGACTTTTTGGCATCGGCCTCGACACCTATTGGCCGCAGTTTGCCGGACTCAAGAACCGGCTCGTTGGTTATCAAAAGCAGATCGGCAAGCGTATTCAAGACTACGACGTCGAACTGGTTGATGCCGGACTCGTTGACAGTCCCGCCAAAGCTCGTGCCGCAGCATCCAGGTTTCGCCGCGAGGAAGTGGATTTGATTTTCCTCTACGTTTCGACCTACGCGTTGTCCTCAACCGTGCTGCCCGTCGTGCAGGAAGCGGGCGTGCCGGTTGTCGTCCTCAATCTTCAGCCCGTGCCGCAACTGGATTACGAGAAGTTCAATGCGCTTGGAGATCGCGGCTTGATGACCGGTGTGTGGCTTGAGCATTGTCAGTCCTGTTCCGCGCCGGAAATTGCATGCGTGTTTAACCGCGCGGGCATTGCGTACCATCTTGTCACCGGCTACCTCGAAGACGAGGAAGCCTGGGCAGAAATCCAGGATTGGGTGGACGCTGCGAAGGTCGCGACCGCCATGAGCCAGAACCGGGTCGGTGTGCTCGGCCATTATTACTGCGGCATGCTCGATGTTTACAGCGATATGACGCAGCAATCCGTCGCGTTTGGAAATCACTTCGAGTTGATTGAGATGTGCGCGCTTCACAAGCAGCGCGAAGCTGTCACCAAACAGCAAATTGCCTCCAAGCTGAAACAGTTTTATCGCGAGTTCGAAGTGTCGGAGGAATGCCAGGAGAAGGAACTGGTTCGCGCAGCCAGAACTTCCTGCGCGCTTGATGCACTCGTAAAGCAACATCGTCTCGGCTCACTCGCCTATTACTACGAAAGCGAGGACGGTTATGCCTATCGCGACATTGTGACCTCGGTGATTGCTGGGAATACGTTGCTGACAGGACACAACATTCCTGTCGCAGGCGAGTGTGAGATCAAGAACGTGCAAGCCATGAAGATCATGGATCTGTTCGGCGCGGGAGGTTCGTTCTCCGAGTTTTACCTGACGGACTTCAACGACGACGTGGTTTATCTCGGTCACGACGGGCCGGCGCACTTTGCGATTGCCGAGGGCCGCGTCGGGCTTGTGCCGCTGCCTGTGTATCACGGCAAGCCGGGCAAGGGACTTTCCATCCAGATGACCGTGAAGCACGGGCCCGTGACCTTGCTGTCCGTGGTTCAAGGCACGGGTGGAAAACTCTCATTGCTCGTGGCAGAGGGCGAATCCGTGGAAGGGCCGGTGTTGCAGATCGGCAACACGAACAGCCGTTATCTATTCAGCATCGGTGCGAAGAAGTTCATGAATGAATGGTCCAAAGCCGGTCCGGCACATCATTGCGCCATTGGTGTTAGCCATATCGCAAACAAGATTAAGAAGCTTGGTGCGTTGCTGGAGTTGGAGACAGTGAAAGTGTGTTGATCCACTTTGGCAAGTAGGATCAGTGTGGAGGCAATCGCGTTTCCCGCTGCTTCACAAAGTTTGAGGCTTGGAACTCCTGCACCGCATTGCTACCGTCTGCGCTCCTGAGAAACTGCAATGGAATACAAAGACACACTCAATCTCCCGCGGACGGACTTCGCGATGAAGGCCGACCTGGTCACGCGCGAACCTGAACGACTCAAGAAGTGGGAGGCCGCGAATCTTTACGCAAAGATTCAAGCCGCGCGAGCCAACGCCGAAAAATTTGTCCTGCACGACGGCCCGCCGTTCGCCAACGGCGATGTTCACATCGGCACCGCGCTGAACAAGATTCTCAAGGACATCATCATCAAATACAAAACACTGCGGGGCTTCAGCGCGCCTTACATTCCCGGCTGGGATTGCCACGGGCTGCCGATTGAGTTCAAGGTTACTCAGGAAATGCGTAAAGCCTTGATGAAAAGCGCGCGCGAACTCACCGAGCAAGAGGTGCGTCAGGCAGGCGAAAACTTATCGCCCGAAGCAGCAGAAGCAATGATAGGACGCTTCGTTGAAGTGCAAGGCGACAGGGGTGCAGAGATGATCATGTCTATGCTTCCACCCACGGAGATTCGCCAAGCCTGCGAAACTTACGCGCTGAAGTATGTCAGAGAACAACGTACGCAATTCAAACGCCTCGGCGTGCTCGGCGATTGGGAAAATCCGTATCTCACGCTGAACAAGGAATACGAGGCCGATGAACTGCGCCTCTTCGCTGACATCGTTGAGAAAGGCTTTGTCTATCGTGGCAAGAAGCCGGTGTATTGGAGCATCCCATGCCGCACTGCGCTCGCAGAAGCCGAAGTTGAATACGCCGATCACGTCAGTCAGAGCGTGTTCGTGAAATTCCCCGTCGTCGGGCGGCCCGGCGTGAACATCGTCATCTGGACGACCACGCCGTGGACGTTGCCCGCGAATCTGGCCGTCGCATACAACTCCACGTTCAGCTACTCGCTTGTGCAGGTTGGTGAGGAACAATTTATCGTTTCCGCGATGCTGCTATCCGTCGTGGCCGGGAAATGTGGCTGGCAGGATTATCAAATCGTTCGCAGCCTCGATGGCGAACATCTCAAGTCGCTCGAATACCAGCACCCGTTCTGCAATCGCACCGGAAAGCTTTTCTCTGGTGACAACTTCGTCACCAATGACACCGGCACGGGCTTCGTCCACATCGCGCCTGGTCACGGTTTGGACGACTACAACATTGGTCGTCAAAACGGGCTGCCCATCTATTCCCCGGTCAACGACGATGGCGCATTGGCCTATTCAAACGAGCTGCCCGTCGAACAACAGTTGCCGGCTGAAATGCTCGGCAAATCCATCCTTGAAAAGCACGGCAAGAGCGACGCCAACGAAGCTGTGTTGCATGAGCTTCGTGTCCGCAAGGCGTTGTTGCATCAGGAGAATTATCACCACAGCTACCCGCACTGCTGGCGCAGCAAGACGCCCGTCATTTTCCGTGCGATGGATCAGTGGTTCATCAAGGTGGATCACGAAATGGATGAATTCAAAGAACATGCTAAACGGCGGCTACAACCTGATGAGACAGGGATGTCGCCGGGCATCCTTTACTCTGATTTCGAATCACAACTCAAAGCCGGACGAGGCACTGGAACACTCAGAACACGAGCACTCGCAGCGGTCGAGCATGAAGTGAATTGGATTCCGGACTGGGGGAAAAATCGTATCGCTGGAGCGGTGGATTCCCGCCCTGATTGGTGCATCAGCCGCCAGCGTACGTGGGGCGTGCCGATCCCGGCGTTTTACGATGCAAAGGGCGAGCCGATTCTTGATGCCGACATTGTCCGTAACGCCGCCAAGTTGATTGACGAACACGGCTCAAACGTCTGGTTCGAGAAATCCGCGAGCGAACTCTGGTCGCTCGTGAAGCCACAGGATTGGAAGGGCGCGGAAGCCGCTGCCAAGTCCAACGACACACTTGACGTGTGGATTGATTCTGGTTCGTCATCGCGTGCCGTCATTGCGCGCCGCAAGGAAATCTCCGGCAAAGAGAAGCCGTTCCAAGCCGACATGTATCTCGAAGGCAGCGACCAGCATCGCGGTTGGTTTCAATCGTCGTTGCTGCTCTCGCTCGCGGGCAACGGCGCGGCGCCGTTCAAGACCGTGCTCACGCACGGCTTCATGGTGGACGCTGATCGGGAAAAGATTTCCAAGAGCAAGCAAGGTGGTTACGAGAAGCCGCAGACTGCGGAAGCCTACGTGAAGAAATATGGTGCGGACGTAGTGCGGCTCTGGGTCGCATCGCAGGATTTCCGCAACGACATCGTCGTGAGCGAAGAACGCATCAACAAGGTGGGTGAGACGTATCGCGGAATCCGCAACGCGCTCCGCTATCAGCTTTCAAACCTGTTCGACTTCGATCCGGCGAAGTACACCGTGGCCGAGGATCAACTCACCAGCCTGGATCGCTGGATTCTCGGCGAATTTTCCAGGATCGAAGCGGATGTCATCACCGCCTACGACAATTCCGAGTTTCACGTGGTTTACCAGAAGCTCAGCCAGTTCGTGGCGGTGGAGTTGTCCTCAATCTATCACGACGTCATCAAGGATCGCATGTACACCGACGCGGCCAATTCACCCCGTCGTCGCTCCACGCAAACTGCGCTGCATCGCCTCGTGACCGGCTTGAGCCAGATGCTGTCGCCGATACTGGTGTTCACCGCTGACGAGGCTTGGGAATTCATTCCCGGCAGGCCGGCGAATTCAGTTCATCTTGCCGGCTGGAAAGCCGGCGGCCTCACACGGCGCGATACCGAAGTTGAGTCGTGGAAAAATCTCTTCCTGCTGCGCGAACTCGCATTGCCCGAATTGGAAAAGGCGCGTCAGGCGAAACAGATCGGCAAATCGCTTGAGGCAAAAGTGGTCGTTAACGGCTCCGGCCCGCTTGCTCTCGACGCAAAATTGAATCTCGATTCACTCCGTGAATTGCTGAACGTCTCCCAGGTGGAACTTACAAACGGTGGCGGCGAAACCGTCTTCGCCACGGTCACCAGGGCGGATGGTCAGAAATGTGAGCGCTGCTGGCATTGGGAAACGGACGTGGGTTCACACGCATCTCATCCGACGCTGTGCGGTCGCTGCGTTGATGCCGTGAAAGAGTTCAAGGCGTAGTTTCCGACCGGCTTTTGCCGACCGGGTGAACCTGAGACGTCGTCATCACGTCCGTTATCATCGCGATGCCGTGTCAGCAATCTTTCGGAGTGCCCCACAAGAATGCTTTCTTGTGCTTTGTGCCACCCGGGACTAACTGTATCAGCGTCCGTTTGTCCTTGGTTGCTGATTCAAATTCGACCGGGACGAATTGAACAACACATCTGATGTTTCGACTCAAACCATCCACCATCGCACGCCTGTTTATCGCCCTCGCACTGATTCACGGACGGGCCCATGCCTCACCTGTCGGGTCCGCGTTCAGTTATCAGGGGCGACTCGCTGCATCCGGCGTTCCGGCGGAGGGCAGCCATGATTTCCATTTCAACCTTTACGACGCGGCCAGTGACGGCAGCCAGGTGGGCTTGACGCAAACCAACAACGCGGTGGTTGTGAGCAATGGTGCGTTCACGGTGCAGCTTGATTTTGGCGCGGGCGCATTCACTGGCGAAGCCCGGTGGCTCGAAATTACTTTGCGAACAGGCACGAATGCGTTCACGACGTTGAATCCGCGCCAGCCGGTCACCGCCACGCCGTACGCGGTCTCGGCGGCCACGGTGAGCGGCACGATCAGCGACGGACAGATTCCGGCAACGATCGCGCGGCTCGGCAGTTCACAGACCTTCAGCGGTGTGGTTCAACTCACCAACGCCGCCAACACCGTGGTCGGCAGTTTTGCAGGCAGTGGAGCCGGGCTGACCAACCTCGATCTGTCCGCCGTCACGAACTGGGTGCTGTTGCAGGGCTATCAATCCACCAACAGCGTCACGCGCAAGCAACTCGTCACGCCGTCGCCGGCCAGCGGCACGAATTACGTCGCGGACTTTTTCAACGAAGCCGTTCAGATCACAGCCACAAACAATATCAACTTCCTTCAATCCACGAATCGTCCTGTCACAGGCTGGTATGGCGAATGTGTCTGGTACATCCAGGGAGGCGCAACCAATCGCACGCTCAAGTTCAATACGAACTGGACGGGAGTAGGCACGCTTGCCACCAGCTCACCGTATATTCTCTTGAGCAACAAACTCACCATCGTCGCGCTCTCCGTGCGGGGCGTCGGCGAAACGAATGTCACCTATGCGATTGCTCGTCAGGAGTAGCGCGCTGTTGCTGCTCGTGTTCGGCACCGGAGCGACGTTCTTCTCCAACCCGGAGCGCGTGGCGACCTTGAGGACTGCGCCCGTGTGGGAAACTTCCGACATCGGTGTGGTCTGGTCGGATGATTTCAACCGGGCCACACTCGGCACCAACTGGGTGCTCGTGGACGGATCAACGGCGAGCATTATTGGAGACGAATTGTTCATCAGCGGCGGCGGGCAGGTGATTTTTGCACCGTGGTTTATCAGTTCGGATTCGTGGACACTTCGATGGAAGCAACGCTTCAGCGATCTCAACGCGAACAGTTACGGCATCGGTGTCGGCCTGAAAAATATGCAGATGTATGGCGGCACCAACCGCGCCTACAACGCGATCCTCTCCGGCGCAGCCGGTTGGTTTGGGAAGTTCGTGATCGAGCAGGTGAAAAACGACGGCCTCCAGAGCGACATCACCAACGGGTTGCCAATGGCGCTTGCGATCGGCGACGTGGTGGACTGCACGCTGACGCGCGCAGGGTTTGACATGATTGCGACTGCCAGCAATCGCGTGAATGGGCAGGTGTCCTCATGCGCGTTTGCCTATTCGATTCCGCAGGTTCATGAACAGCCCACAATTTCCAGCGTTTGCATTTATGGCGAAGGCGGGCCGGTTTTTCTGGATGATATTTCTTTCACCATCAACCGGCGCAAAGCAGCGCGCTTTATCGTCCTTGGCGATTCCGTCTCCGACGGGTATGGACTGTCAGCCTACTCCACTGAATACCGCAGCATCATACAGAGCAATTACAGCCAGGTGGTCTGCAACGATTCCAGTTCCTACAATGTCACGAGCAACGTACTCATGATCATGCCTGAAACTCTCGCGCACAAACCCGGCACGGCCATCC
>JABFSR010000004.1 GCA_013140495.1 Verrucomicrobiota bacterium | reverse complement strand
TGAGCTGCTCCATCTTGGCGCGGGTGAGAGATTTCTGGATGTGTGTCGGCCCGCTCGCATCCGCCGTGATGAACGGAAGATTGATGTCGTAAGTCGTCGAGCTGGAGAGCGCGATCTTGGCTTTCTCGGCTTCTTCCTTGATGCGTTGGAGCGCGTCGGGCTGCTTGCGCAGGTCCATGCCGGCTTCCTTCTTGAACTCGTCGAGAATCCAATCCATCAGCGTGTTGTCCCAGTCGTCACCGCCGAGATGCGTGTCGCCGTTGGTGGCTTTGACTTCAAACACGCCATCGCCGATTTCGAGCACGGAAATATCGAATGTGCCGCCGCCCAAGTCATACACGGCGATCTTCTCGTCCTTCTTCTTGTCGAGACCGTAAGCGAGCGACGCCGCAGTCGGCTCGTTGATGATGCGCAACACTTCGAGACCCGCGATGCGCCCCGCGTCTTTCGTGGCCTGGCGTTGGGAGTCGTTGAAGTAAGCGGGAACGGTGATGACGGCTTGCGTGACCTTTTCACCGAGACGCGTTTCGGCGTCGGCCTTGAGCTTGGCGAGGATCATCGCGGAAATTTCCGGCGGCGAGAATTGCTTGGTCTTGCCTTCGACTTCGACTTCGACGGCGCAATCGCCATTGGAAGCCTTCACGACCTTGTAAGGCATGCGCTTGATCTCTTCCTGCACTTCATCGAACTTGCGTCCCATGAAACGCTTGATGGAGTAAATCGTGTTGCGCGAGTTGGTCACGGCCTGACGCTTCGCCGCGTCTCCGACGATGCGCTCGCCAGTCTTGGTGAACGCGACGACGCTGGGCGTGGTGCGTTTGCCTTCGGAATTTTCCAGAACGAGCGGCTCGCCCCCTTCCATGACCGCCATGCAGGAGTTCGTCGTTCCCAAATCGATGCCTAATACTTTTGCCATAATTGAAAATGTGTTCGGTTGCCGCGACACTCGCAGCGAGTTCTCTATGCCAGTCCTGTGCCACGGGAGTGGTTGGGGCGGAAATCGTAGGAATGCCGAGGGAATCCGCAGATTTCGCAGAGAACGCAGATGGGGAAAGCTGTGCCACTCGCGACGGCGTGGCACAGTGGATTCCGGGCTGGCACGAGGGGAAAGTGGCGCAGTCGGAGCGCGGCTCTGTGAGCCGCAGCACGCCGAAATTGAGGAAGGCGCCGGAGTTTATCGAATGCGACGCTGTCTGGCGAAGCTGCTGCGGGTCATAGACCCGCGCTCCGTTATTTACTGCCGGGCTTCACAGCGGGAGTCTTCGCGAGGTCAGGCGGCAGATTGTTCGAATCAAACGCCTCCACTTGCAGCGCGATCAAGCTGAACTGAGGCACGCCGAGTTGAGTCAGGCCGTTGGAACGATCCACCACCATGCCGACGCCAAGCACATTGCCGTTGTGCGCGCGGACAATATCAATCGTCTCCTGCACGCGTCCACCCTTCGTCACCACGTCCTCGACGATGAGAATATTTTCGCCTGGCGCAATCTTGAACCCGCGCCGTAAAACGAGCTTCCCTTCCTCCTTCTCGACGAAGATGAAACGCAACCCGAGTTGGCGCGCAACTTCCTGACCGATGACCAAGCCGCCCATTGCAGGCGAAACCACGGTGACCGCGCCCATCGGGCTTAATTTGGCCGCCAACGCGGCGCCGAGTTTTTCGACGATGGGCATCTGCTGAAGCGCGAGGGCGCATTGGAAAAATTGCCGGCTGTGCAAACCGCTGCGGAGGATGAAATGCCCTTCGAGCAATGCACCTGTGTCGCGAAAAACTTGGAGAACCTGATCTTGCGTCATGCGAACATGGTAAGTTCCAAGTTCCAAGTTCCAAGTTCCAAGTTCGGGGTCGAACGTGAATCAGTCGAGGAAGCCCGAAGTGTCGCCAGACTGATGAGCAGATTTATCCAACCTTCTTCCGACGAAACCGGCCTTTGCTCCAGTCATCAAAGATCGAATAGCTGATCGGCGTGACCAGCAGTGAAAGCAGCAGGCAGAGCATTTGCCCGCCAATGATGACCTTGGCCATCGAAGCGCGACCCGCCGCGCCCGGGCCCTGCCCCAGCGCGATCGGCAGCATGGACGCCACGAGCATGAGCGTGGTCATGAGGATGGGGCGGAGGCGCGCACGATTGGCTTGGAGGATTGCTTCTTCGCGTTCGAGCCCGCGTGCGCGCAAGGTGTTCGTGTAGTCCACCTGCAAAATGCCGTTCTTCTTGACTATGCCGAACAGCATGAACAAGCCGAATATGGCGTAGATGTTCAGGGGTTCATTGAGCACCACCATTGTGAATAACGCGAACGGCAGCGAAAGCGGAACGGCCAGCAGGATCGAAACTGGATGCACGAAACTTTCAAACTGTGCCGCGAGAATCATGTACATGAAGATCATGGCAAGTCCAAACGCGAGGATGAAGTTCTGAAACGTCTCCTGCAACGTCTTGGCGCGACCTGTGAAAATCGTGCCGTAACCCGCAGGCAGCTCCAGCTTCTTGACAGATTCTTGCGTGTCCGTGATGGCGTCACCCAGCGCTTTGTCCGATGTGAGGTTGGCGACGATGGTCACCTTGCGCTGGCGTTGGAAGCGATCAATCTGGTTCGGTCCGCGAGCTTCGCGGAAATGCACAAAGTTTGCCATCTGCACCAGTCCGACGTTCGTGCTGCTGCCTAATCGCAACGTAACATCCTCCAACGCTTCCTGTGTTGTGCGATCGCGTGCAGCGGCGCGCAACCACACGTCGTAGAGGTCGTCATTTTCCCGAAATGAACCGACGATTTCACCTCCAACCAGAGTGCGCAACGTGTCCGCGATGTCTTGAATCTGCAAACCGAACTGGCTCGCCTTTTCGCGGTCAATCTCGACGCGCAATTCAGGTTTGCGGTTGGCCAGTGTCATGTCCACGTCCACGAGACCATTGGTCGTGCGGAGATTGGTGATGATCTGCTCGGCGTAGCCTGTGAGCTTTTGCAGGTCAGGACCGACGAGGTTGAACTGAAGGTCGGAGTTGCGTCCGCCGCTGCCGATGTTGGAAATCAACTGCACGCTTGATCGCACGTCCGGGAATTGCGCGAGAATTGTTCGTGCCAGGCCCATTACCTGGAACTGCGTCCAGCGTCGAGTCTTGCCGGTGATTTTGTCCCAAAGCCCGCCGAGTTCCGGCAGCCGGCAGTAAATCGTTGCGACGGTCACATCGCCTTCCCCTTTGCCGAGACGGCCGCTTGTGTTGCCGATCGTGATGAGCGAATCCACGATGGGGGTATCCTTGCCGATGTGCAAAGCGCGCAGACGTTTCTCGATCTGGTTGCTGATTTCGGTCGTACGCTGAAGGTCTGAACCTTCGGGTGTTTGTATCGAGACCTCGAACTCACTCGAATCGTCCGGCGGAATGAAGGTAAATTTGGTGAGCTTGCCCAGCGGAATGATCAACATGAAACAAACAGCGGAGGCGGTCATGATGACCCAGCGATGATGCAGACTCCAGCGAAGGACGGCGAGGTAATGGTGTGCGAGCCATTGCATGAGCGCGCCACCGTGGGCTTTTTTCTCCCTGGCCTTGGGATCGTCCGTGTGCCGGAGGAAACGCGACGATAGCATCGGCGTGAGCGTGAACGACACAAACAACGAAACGATGATCGCGAATGCCACCGTCACGCCATAGCTGGAGAAGAACATGCCCACGCGGCCCTTCATGAACGCCAACGGCAGGAAAATCACGACGAGCGAAAGCGTCGTAGCCATGACAGCCAGTGCTATTTCGCGCGTCGCGTAACTGGCTGCCTTCGCGCCGCTCCAACCTTTCTCTTCCATCGTCCGGTGGATATTTTCCAGGATGACGATGGCGTCATCAATCACGATGCCGACGGAGAACACCAGCCCGAGCATCGTGAAGTTGTTCAACGTGTAGCCCATCGCACGCATCAACACGAAGGTCGAGACGATTGAAGTCGGAATCGCCACACAGGCGATGATTGTGCCCCGCCAGTCGTGCAGGAATGCGAACGTGGTCAGAGCCACGAGGATTGCGCCGAGCAACAGATGAAAATTGATCTCTTCGAGGGAACGTTTGATGAAGCGTGACTGGTCGCGGATGACCTGCATCTTGAAGTCCGCTGGCACGACTGCCTTCAATTCCTCCATCCGTTTCTTGACGCCATCAATCACCTTCACCGTGTTGCTGCCGGATTGCTTGCGGATGATGAGCGTCACGCAGTTCTGTCCGTTGGCGGTGGACAGCGAACGCGGTTCTTCAACGTCATCTTCGATGCGTGCCACGTCTTTCAGGAACACGGGTTGCCCGCCGAAGTTCGCCACGATGAGTTCGTTGAAATCCTTCACGGCCTGCATGCGGCCCAACGTGCGGACGGTGAGTTCGCGAGGATTTTGACTTAGCCTGCCACCGGGGATTTCGACATTCTGCCGGTTAAGTGCCTTGCGAATGTCGTCAATCGTCAGTCCATAGGCGCGGAGTTTCTCAATGTCCGCCGATATCTGCACTGCGCGCGTGCGCGCTCCTGCCATGCTGACCGAGCCGACATCCTGCACCGTCTCGAGATTCTGTTTGATGAACTTGTCGGTGATGTAGCTGATTTCTTTGAGGTCGCGCGGCGCCGTGACGCTGATCGAGATGACGGGAATCGCATCAAGGTCGAACTTGTCAATGATGGGCGGCTGGGTGTTGGGTGGCAGGCGGGCGAGGATCGTATTCACTTTATCGCGTACATCCTGTGCCGCGATGTCGCGATTGCGCTCCAGCAAAAACTGCACGGTGATTTGCGAAACACCTTCCGTCGTGACGCTGCTCAATTCATCAATGCCCTGAATCGTGTTGATGATTTCCTCCAGCGGCTTGGTGACGCTGGTTTCCATTTCCTCGGGCGATGCGCCGCGTAACGTCGTGGTTACCGTGATGATTGGCAGTTCGACGTTTGGAAACTGGTCAATCCCGATGCTGCTCAACGAAAACCAGCCGAGCACCACGAGGAAAAGATTGATCATCGTCGCGAACACTGGTCGCTTGATGCAAAGGTCCGCGATGCCGATGCCGCGAGATTCCTCGGGTGTCGGGTTGGGCTGGGGTTCAACGGGATTCATGACGGGTTGATTCATCCGGTTGCGCTACAACTGCCGTGCCGTCACTGAGCTTCGACTGGCCGGAAACGACCACCTTGTCTCCAGCCTTTACGCCTTCGACAATCTCCTGCAAGCCATCGCGAATGCGCCCCAACATCACCGTGCGCCCGCGTGCAACGCCGCCTTCGACCACAAACACCTTGCTGACTCCTGCGAAACTGACGATCGTGTCCACCGGCACGACCTTCACCGCCACCCCGCGCTCCAGCACGAGTGTGCCGCGCGCGAACGTGTTCGCCTTGAGGCGAAAGTTTGTATTCGTCACGAGTGCGCCAACACCGAAGGAACGTGAGGTTGTGGAAACTTCCGGGCTGATGAGATAGACCGAACCGGTGAATGTTTCGCCCGGATAATTGTCCACGTTGAAGGAGACGGGCAGCCGTTTTTGAACAAACGACCCATAGCGCTCCGGAACATGAAAGATAAATTTCAACACTGCATCGTTGACGATGTTGAACAAAGGCGAACCGGGTTTGACGTAGTCCCCGCGCCCAACAGCGCGCTGGGCGATTGCACCATCGAATGGCGCACCAACCTGGGAGCGCTCGACGTTGATCTTGGCGACGGCTTGAGCGCCGCGCGCTGCTTTTACCTCCGCCTCGGCTTCACCGAGCAGTGCGTTGGCCTGATCAAAGTCGCTGGTTGAAGCGATGTTTCGTTTTCTCAACTCCTCCACACGCTGGAAATTCTGGACTGCGTTCGTGAAAGTAGCCTCTGCCTTCGCGCGGACACCATCAGCCTGCTGGAGCTGCGCTTCGTATGATGTCAGATCAAGTGTTGCGATGAGTTGCCCATTCGTGACGCGATCGCCAAAGTCCACCAGCGTTCGTTCCACCATACCCTCAACTTGCGCTGCGATGGTTGCCTCGTCTTTCGCAAACAATGTTCCAACGATGGAAACAGTCTTGTCCCACGAGGCGTTGGTAACGGAGTAAGTGGCCACAGGAATTCCCGCAGAACGCTTTTCCTTCGGAGGCTCACCACTTGCTTTGCCGCAGCCAGCAATCAGAGTCGCGAGGCCCAGGCTCATGAGGGCCCGGATTAAATGGTCAATTTTCATTTCGAGTGATTCATTTTCGTCCGCCGTCGAGGAAAAGCGCCACCGTGCGCTCGGCACATTTGCGATCCAGCGCGCGACCGGGATCCAGCAAATGCGACCGGACCTGATGACTGATTGCGCCCATCAAACCGTGGGTCAGTTCAATTGAGGTGTAATCTTGGGAGAGGTCGCCGGACTTTTGCCCAAGTTTTATGACGCGTTCAATCAACTCGAAGTTGCGCCGACGTTTTGCAGGATCAATGCACTTGGGTGGCATCTCGCCCGGTGCGGCAAAAATCGTGGCCAGCACCAGCCGCATCAAATCCTCGTGCGTGCAGGTGAATTGAAATAACGCTTCAGCCAGCGAAGCAAGTTGTTGCTGGCCTGAGCCGCCCCGTGCCACACCTTCCTCCATCAAGCGATGGCACTCGTCATACGCAAACGCCAGTATCGCCCGGTACAATCCCGCCTTGTTCTCGAAGTAATAATACAGCGTTGGCTTGGACAGCCCGGTTGCCTTCAACACTGCCTCGACGGACGTTCCAGCGTAGCCGCTCTTCGCGAACGCCTTGATGGCAGATTCGAGCACAGCCTGTCTGGAATTGTCAGGGGACTTTTTCAAAGGCTACCGGACGGTAGGTAAAAACGTATGCTTGTCAACAAACAAGTCCGTCACGCGCTTTTGGCGGCCTTCATCTGCTTGGTTTCCGAAGCTGTCAGGAGATTCGGGTTCGCTGGCTCGCCAGTTCTGGGGAGCTTGGTTTCAAATGGCAAAGTGAAGCAGCCTCGGAAACTTTTTGCATCGTTGGTATTTTGCGGGTATCACTGCTGCCAGCCATGACGCTTGAATCACTGATTGCCACCGCCCATCGCCAGGGCGCAAGCGATCTCCACCTTGAACCGGGCCTGCCTGCCGCTTTTCGCGTGCGCGGCACGTTGCAGTCCACAGGCGAACCATTGCCCGGCAATCTGTTGCTCGATTTCGCGCATCAGGCCGTCGGAAACGAAGCCTGGCCGCATTTCCTCGAGAAGCGGTCGGCAGACTTTTCCAGGTCAATTGGCGGAGTCCGTTGCCGTCTGAACCTGCTTCACACTTCACGAGGCATTGGTTTTGTTGTCCGTCTGTTGTCGAGCTTTCAAGCCAGTCTCGAACGGTTGAATCTGCATCCGGACTTGAAGAAAATTGTAAGTGCCACGCACGGATTGGTGTTGGTGAGCGGTCCTACCGGCAGCGGCAAGAGTTCCACGCTGGCGGGCTTGATTCAGGAGATCAATCTCACAGAGGCCCGCCACATCCTGACCATTGAGAGTCCGATCGAGTATGTCTTTAGATCCCGGCGCGCGTTCATCCGTCAACGCGAAGTCGGGCGCGACACGCCGTCGTTTGAGCAGGGATTGCTCGACGCTTTGCGAGAAGACCCCGATGTGGTGATGGTCGGCGAATTGCGCGAACCCGAAACAATGAGGCTCACGCTCAACGCCGCCGAGACCGGGCATCTGGTGTTTGCCACTGTGCATTCCGGGAGCTGTGCAGAGGCGTTGCAGCGGATCGTGCTCGCGTTTCCGTCGGAGATTCAAGCTAACATCGCCGCGCAACTCGCGGACTCTCTCGTGGCCGTGGTTTGCCAGCGCCTGCGCTTCCGTGCTGACCTGAATCTTCGTTTGCCGGAGTGTGAAATCTTGCGCTCCAACAGTTCCGTGAAGGCGTTCATCCGCAATCGCGACTTTTTTAAACTGCCGCAGGCGCTCGAAACCGGTGGCGAACATGGCATGTGGAGTTTCAGTCGTTATCAGGCATGGATGGCCAAGCGAACGGATTGGCATACGCCCGGTGCCGCGGATCAGAATCCAGATTCCGAGGAAACTGTCCCTGCTTCGGAAATAGTGCAATCTTCGCCTTCCGTTCAACCAATAGCTGAAAGCCCGGCGCCAAGGCCGCGACTGCCATCCTCCATTTCGCCTCGGCGCGAGGGGCCGATTGAGATCGAGCCTGTGGAAGGCGGGCTTGATGAGGTGATCAAACGTTTGAAGTAGGAGGCGTGTCCGGGACACGAATTCGACCTTTTTTACTTCCCGAATGATTACGCGTCACCCGCGCTCTGGAATGAGACTCATCGCGACCGGCGGCCTGGAATTTCCTCCTGAACCATCGTGAATAGATTTACCAATACCATGGATGTGCCTCGACGAAATCGAGCCATGGGAATGTTGCTGGGAGCCACGCTGTTTTGGGCGTTGAGTTTCCCGGTGATGAAATCGCTGTATTTGGAGCAGCAAAAACTCCTGCCTGGTGCGAGCACGTGGTTCTTGACCGCGGTTGGTGTCATGTATCGGTTCGGCGCCGCGGGACTGCTCCTCGCATTATATCTCGGGCGCAATCTGAAAAAAATTTCCCGTCTCGAACTTGAACAAGGCATCGGTCTCGGTGTGTTTGGAGTTGGCGGTATTCTGCTTCAGGTGGATGGACTGGCCTACACGGCCGCGTCCACATCGGCGTTTCTCACACAATGCTATTGCATAATAATCCCGCTGTGGGTGGCCCTGACCAGGCGTGTTTTGCCACCGTGGAAATCCTTCCTGAGCATTGCACTTGTGCTTGCTGGCTTGACGGTTCTTGCGGGTTTGAGTCTTCAGGATTTAAGGCTCGGGCGAGGTGAAACCGAAACCCTGATCGGGTCATTTATGTTTGCCGGTCAAATTCTCTGGCTCGAACGTCCTCGCTACGTCGCCAACGATCCGCTGCGCTTTTCCCTCGTGATGTTTGTTGTGATGGCGTTGATCTGTCTGCCCGGGGTATGGCTGACTGCTCCGAGCGCTCAGGCTTGTGTTCGCGCCTATGGGTCACCTGCCGCGATTGGTTTTCTTGTTACGCTCGTCGTGGTTTGCACCCTTGGCGGATACCTGTTCATGAACCGCTGGCAGCGCGAAGTAACCGCGACTGAGGCCGGGATCATCTACTGTGTCGAGCCAGTGATAGCGAGCGCCCTTGCGCTGTTTTTGCCCGCGTGGATTTCGATTTGGGCTGACCTCAGTTATACAAACGAAACGCTCACTCCGCGCCTGTTGATTGGCGGCGGCCTCATCACTGCGGCGAACGTGCTGTTGCAGAAGCGGTGATTCAGGATTCCTCAACCACGGATGGACACGGACGGGCAGAATAAAAACTTTGACGCGAATCCAGCCAATTACCGCGAATCGGGAATTAGCGACAATTCGCGTAATTCGCGTCAACCACTTCCTGATCTGTGTTCATCTGTGTCCATCAGTAGTAAAATCTCCGTCGCACTTCCGCCTTTTTAATTTCTCATTTTTCATTTTTAATTGAGTCAATGATTACGCGTTACTCGCGCCCCGAAATGCGGGCCATCTGGACCGACGAAAACAAACTCAAGATCTGGTTGCAGATCGAACTCCTCGCCAGCGAAGCGCTGGTCAAGGAAGGCGTCGTCCCCGCCAAGGATTTCCAGAAGATCAAAGCTGGTTGCGACAAATGGTTCGCCGACCTCCCCGGCCTCGTCGCCCGCCAGCGCGAATTGGAAAAGACGCTCAACCACGACGTCATCGGTTTCACCACCGCCGTCGCGGAAGCCATCAACGATCAGGCCAGCCGCTGGTTTCATTTCGGCCTGACGAGCAGCGACGTCGGCGATACCTGCTACGCCGTGCAGATGATGCAATCAGCAGACATTCTCATCGCCGACGTGAAGGCGGTGCTGCCCGTCATCGCCCGGCGCGCGAAGGAACACAAGTTCACGCCCTGCATGGGCCGCAGCCACGGCATCCACGGCGAACCCACGACCTTCGGCCTGAAAATGGCGCTCATGCACGATGAGTTCACCCGCGCTCTCCGCCGCTTGGAATCCGTTCGCGACGTCGTTGCCGTCGGCAAACTTTCCGGGGCGGTCGGCACGAGCGCGCACTTGTCGCCGCGCGTGGAGGCTTACGTCTGCAAGAAACTTGGCGTTCAACCCGCACCCATCGCCACGCAAGTTGTGCAGCGCGACATTCACGCCGAATTCCAACTCGCGATGGCGCTCGTCGGCGCGAGCATCGAACGTTGGGCCGTGGAGTTTCGTCATCTGCAACGCACCGAAGTGCTCGAAGCCGAAGAGCCGTTCACCAAAGGCCAGAAAGGCAGCAGCGCCATGCCGCACAAGCGCAACCCCATCACGTGGGAACGCCTCACCGGCCTCGCGCGCGTGTTGCGCGGCAACGCGATGGCGTCGCTGGAAAACGTCGCCCTCTGGCACGAACGCGACATCAGCCACAGCAGCGTCGAGCGCATCATCTTCCCGGACAGTTGCACGCTGCTCGATTACATGTTCGGCCTGCTCACGCGCCTGATGGATGGCATCGTCGTCTATCCCGCGAACATGAAGAAGAACCTCGGCCTCTCGCTCGGCATGTGGAACAGCCAGACCGTCCTGCTCGCGCTCATCAAGAAAGGCCTCACGCGCGAAGCCGCCTACAAACTCTGCCAGGACGCCGCGATGAAAACCTGGGAAGTCAAACACGCCGGCCGCGACGATGCGGACTTTGTGGGGCAACTCAAGCTGGACGCCGAAGTGCAAAAGCTGTTTAAGAAAGGCGAACTCGAAGCCCTCTGCTCGTTGGATTTTCATTTCAAGGAAGTGAACAACCGGTTTAAGAAACTGGGGTTGCAATAGTGAATATTTGCCTGCAAACTGCTTCGAGTTTCCATGGCTACAATTCGGTTCAGAGATACGATCCATAACTTCATAGCCTTTGAAGGCAAGGAGGTGGATTTGATTGATGCGCCCGTGCTTCAGCGCCTTCGTGGCATACGCCAACTCGCCATGGCTTCGCTGGTGTATCCTGGTGCGCTTCATACACGGTTTGACCATACGCTTGGCGTTACTCATGTGGCAGGGCAGATGGCCGACGCGCTGGGACTGGACACGGAGGAGCGTCGACTTGTGCGATTTGCCGCACTTCTGCATGACATCGGCCACGGACCATTCAGCCATGTTTCAGAAAACGCTCTCGAACGGTTTGCGAATCGCACTGTGTTGCCAGCCGGGCAAAAGAAGGAAAAGATTCATGAGTTAATCACAGTTCATCTCATTGAGAACGACAAACGCATCCGTGACATCCTTGGCGGAGATGATTGTAAACGCGTCATCAAGCTCCTCCAAGAGGGCTATGGCGACCCGGTTCTAAGGGGAATCGTTTCCGGCCCGCTGGACGCGGACAAGCAGGACTATTTGCTACGGGACAGTCGGTTTTGTGGGGTAGATTATGGAGTGTTTGACATCCACCAACTCCAACGTTCTCTTGTGGCCGAACAACACAACCATGCTCAAGAACTCATGATTCGTCTGGACGGGGTCCATGCCGTAGAGCAATTCGTTCTGGCCAAGTATTATTTGACCACCATGGTATATCGCCACCGGGTGCGTTTAATCACCGATCAGATGATTACCCGGGCAATCACCCTCGGGATCGAGAAGGATTCGATCCCAACTCTGCAGAAACTATATGAGTTCGATGGTTCTCCCACTTTCATTGAGAACTACTTGGGGTGGAATGACAGCCGATTCATGATGACATTCGGGCACGATGCTCCCGACGGATCACGATGCAAACTGCTGCTGAATCGCCTGAATCAACGCTGGTTGCTGAAGCGCGTTTTTCATCTGCCGGTGAAGGAATTTACCGCCGAAGCACGCGAACGCCTCCTTGACGTTGGCAAGCCCGCCAACAACGAGCTTCGCAGAAAAATTGAATTGGCTGTGGCGTCCGTGTTGAAAGAAGAGTTTAATGCCGACGTGGACGCCGACTTCGTCATCTTGCACAGCTATCAAATTAAATCTGCCCGCGAATCCTCGCGTAATGACGAGGCTAGCATCCTCGTTAGCCGCCCCGGTCAAATTCCCAGCCATCTGGAGAAGGAATCTACGTTGTTTGCTTCCATCGATGAACGATTATCTGATCAATTTGTCGAAGTTTACGCACCGGTTGAGTGGGCTGATCATACGGATCGTGATCGTCGGCTGGCACGCTTGGCGCAGCCGTTGAAAGAAGCCATTCAAAAAAATCTGCCGGGCATCCAACAACATTTTGAGTTATGAGAACCTACGACTTTGTCCATTTGGCGATGCTGGCGCTCAACGAAGACATCTGCGGCAAGACCAAGCTCCAGAAAACGATTTATTTTCTTGGCCTCCTTGCTGGTTGTGCCCAGGAACTGGGGTATAGGCCTCATTATTACGGCCCGTATTCCGATGATGTCGCGGACGCTATAAAGCGGCTTAAGGCCGTAAATTTCATTACTCAGGACACCACTCGTTTCGGAGCGGTGAACGACGCTGGTTTTGAAATTGCCCGGCACGACTTCCGCCTTACCGAGGATGGACGTGCTATTGCCACCCAAAAGGCGAAGACGGATCCAAAGTTATGGGATCGCGTTCAAAGTGCAGTTAAAACATTTAAGGCAGCGGGCGACCTTGATTACATGAGAATGTCCGTAGCCGCCAAAACCTTTTTCATCCTGGAACAAGAAGGTGGGAAAGCCAATGCACAACAAATCAGTGAGAATGCGAAACGGTTGGGTTGGAGTCCTTCGCCCGCAGAAGTGGACGCGTCTGCCAGTTTTCTGCAACGGCTGGGTTTGGTATCTACTTCCTGAAACGCTACTCGCTCGATTCTGTTGTGAGCGACAAATCTAAAATCAAGTGGACGGATGCGACATGGAATCCAGTTCGTGGCTGTACCAAGGTTAGCCCCGGCTGCCAGCACTGTTACGCCGAGACGTTTGCCGAACGTTGGCGCGGCATTCCCGGCCATCCATTTGAGTTTGGCTTTGATCTGCGCATCGTGCTGGAAAAGCTCGGCGATCCACTGCGTTGGGGAACGCCCCGGATGATTTTCGTGAACTCCATGAGCGACCTGTTTCACAAGGACGTTCCCGACGAATACATCATCAAGGTGGCGCGTGTGATGACGGCTGCGAATTGGCATACCTACCAAGTTCTGACCAAGCGTGCTGATCGCCTTGCGGCGTTGCTGAAAGGCACGCTGCGCTTTGCTGCTAAACAGGCGCACATCTGGTGGGGTGTCAGCGTGGAGAACAAGCAACACGGCCTGCCGCGAATTGATTTGCTGCGCTCCGCTCCGCTCAAGTGCGATTTCTATCCATCGAACCATTATTGGAGGACCTCGGCACGTTTAACTTAGACGGCATTGCATGGGCGATTGTTGGCGGTGAAAGCGGACCGGGTGCGCGGCCTATGAAACCCGAATGGGTACATAACATTCGGCGCCAATGCAAAAAGGCACGTCTGGCATTCTTCTTTAAGCAATGGGGCGGCGTGCGCAAATCCGAAACCGGGCGCGAACTGGACGGAAAAACATACAGCGAGTTCCCTGCGAGGAATTCCATTGAAGCTCCGACCTTGGAGAATCGCCGAATTGTTTTCGTTGTGGAACTCAAAGAGCAACCGTTCGCGCCGACGCTCGCCCACAAGCTGGGCGATGCGATGCAGTCCGAAAATGATTTCTTCGCTTCTGTTCCCGCACTAGGCTTTGCGCATTGAAACTGTTTTCAAGCCAGAGTTCCATTCGCTCGCGTTACCCGCTCGCCATTGGTGCAGGACTTGTGCTCGCGTCGGCTTTTCCAAAGCTTGGCATTGCAGGATTTGCATGGGTGGCGCCGGCGTTTCTGGTTTTTGCTGCCGGTGAATCGCGGGGCAGGGAGCGGTTCAAACTTGGTTTCGTCGCAGGGTTCACCTGCTGGCTTGCATCACTCTATTGGCTGCTGCTGATTCCGGTAAGGCCGATTGAAAAATTCTTTCCGTTTCTGGGCTGGATTGCGTTGAGTGCCTTTGCGGGATTGTATCACGCTGTCTGGGTTCTGTTAGTCCGGAGTCCAGAGTCCAAAGTCCTGAGCCGGGAAAAGCTTCGTTCGACGTGGTCGGAACGAAATCGTTTCGCAGTGTTTGGCGCAGTGGCGTGGGTCGGGTTGGAGATGATTCGAGCCCGATTGCTGACGGGCTTTCCGTGGAATCCTCTCGGCGCATCGCAATACGAACTCACGCCTCTCATCAACATCGCATCGGTGACAGGTGTCTATGGCGTCTCATTCCTCGTGGTGTGGATGGCGCTTTCACTTTACGACGCGGCCATCGTGATTCTGCGTGAACCCACGCGCCGGTTTGCGTGGCAGGGTGAAATCTTCCTTCCACTTGCAGTCTTGATCACCGTGTTTGGCATCGGGTTCATCAAGTTAAAGGAAACCTCCGACAGGACGGGCACAGATTTGCGTGTGGCTTTCATCCAGCCAGATATTTCACAGCGCATGATCTGGAACAGCTCCTCGGACGACAGTTGGTTTCGCGGGGTGCTGGAACTGACGCAGCACGCATTGAGCAATGAAACCGATCTCGTGTTGTGGCCTGAGGCAGGCACGCCGAAACTGATTCGTTATGATGACGAGATGCGCAACAAGATCACGGACATCGCCCGCGCGCATGGCGTCTGGATGATTCTCGGCAGCGACGATGCCGAGCCGGCGCGCAACCCCACTTCGCCAAAGGATGCGGATTATTTCAACTCAAGCTTTCTAATCAACCCGCAAGGTGAAATTGTTTCGCGCTACTGCAAACGCAATCTTGTCATCTTTGGCGAATACGTTCCACTTGTGCGCTGGCTGCCGTTTATCAAATGGCTTACGCCCATCACTGGCGGGTTTAAGGCAGGCGACCGTGTGGTGAAGTTTGATTTCAAGCACGGGAAGAAACAGCCTGGGACGCCGGTTCACACGGCAACGTTGATTTGTTTCGAGGATATCTTTCCTCACCTCGTACGCGAATATGTGGACGCCGACACGGATTTTCTAGTCAACCTGACGAACAATGGATGGTTTGGCGAAAGCGCGGCGCAATGGCAACACGCGGCGGCTGCGGTTTTTCGCGCGGTGGAAAACGGGGTTCCACTGTTGAGATGCTCCAACAACGGTCTGACATGTTGGGTGGATGAACACGGACGCATCCGTCAGCTTCTTCGCACCGAAAGCGGGTCGGTTTATGGTGCTGGCGTGATGCGGGCGGAGATACCCATTCGAGCAGCGGCTGAAAAGCACGTCCCGACCTTTTACCGGACTCACGGCGATTGGTTTGGGTGGGCATGTGTTGTGATCACGGTGCTTGGCACTATGCGCCGGATACGGGCCAGCCGCACGGAGGTTTCGGTAGCTGCTCCGTCGGTGTGATCTGCAAGTGCCACTGGCAAGGCTGAAATCCCGTTGTCCCCCGCAATGGGGACTGGTTGAAAGCCAGGGTGTGGTTAAGATGTCCGTGTCAGTTGCAGTGCAGATAGCGCAGTTTCCGTGTGTGTGGCGTATGTCTGCGGCGCCAGCACTCAACAGACTCTCGCGCGGGTTGTAAAAGAGACCGCGCAAAGATTTGTAAAAAGTGTGTTCTCCTTGTGTTTCGAGCCGGGCCTGTCGCCCGGCTCGTTTTTTTCTGCGAACCTTTCGGCTTGTCGGTGCCACGAAGTGAAGTAATCTCGCTCCGTTACCGCCAAAGACCGAAACCATCGTGGCAACGACGGAATATGAAACTCTTTCTGAAGCTTCCAGTCGCAGCATTCCTCGTGTTGTCAGCTATTGCCTCCCATTCATCAACAATCACCAACACCACCGCTACGCTTGTTGCATCGGTGAATCCCGGAGGCGTGGTCACGACAGCTTGGTTCGAATGGGGCGTCGGTAGCAGGTTTGATCAGACCACCACATCTGCATCGCTCGGGGCGGGCATCAGTCCGGTTGCTGTAAACGCGACAATCACTGGACTGACGCAAGGAGCGGTTTATCGGTCGCGCGTAGTTTCCAGCAATGGTGTCACGGGAGTCCGTCGTGGAGTCGAAAACGCTATTGCTTCACCGGCGATTGCGCTTGATGGCGCAAATCCTCTTACGAACAACTGGGGCGTGGCGTACACAGAACCCGGCGCGACAGTCATGGGTTTTCCGGTAGCACTTGCGGGCGGACGAATTCACGCGCTGGCTTTGAAGGCGGACGGACGGGTGTCCGGTTGGGGCGGTAATACAGCCGGCCAAATCAATACCCCTGCAAACGCCACGAACCTCGTCGGCATTGCGTGCGGCCAGCATCACAACATAGCCATGCGCGCCAACGGCTCCGTTGTGGCGTGGGGCGAGAATGCTTTCAATCAAACGAACGTGCCCGCAATCGCGACCAATGTCGTTGCCGTCACTGCGGGAGAATCTCATTGCCTTGCCTTGCGTAGCAACGGAACCGTCGTGGCTTGGGGCGACAACTCATCCGCGCAAACAAACGTGCCTGCCACGCTGTCAAACGTGATCGCGGTCGCAGCAGGGCAGCGTCACAGTCTCGCACTGCGTTCGGATGGGACGGTTGTGGCGTGGGGCTACAACGGATTCGGACAAACCAATGTTCCGTCCGCTGCAACCAACATTCTGGCGCTGGCGGGTGGCTCCGGCCATACACTCGCTTTGAGGTCAGACCGCACCGTGCTCGTGTGGGGATTGAATTCCTATTTCCAAACCAACATTCCTTCCACCGTCACAAACGTCATCGCCATCGCTGCGGGTTTTTACCACAACCTCGCCTTGCGCGCGGATGGAACTGTCGTTGCGTGGGGCGCGGGAACGAACAATACGGGCGCAACGCCGCACTTCGGCCAAAGCGTCGTTCCAGCGAACGCGACGAACGTTGTCGCCATCGCCGCTGGTTACTACCACAGTCTGGCGATGCGGGCGGACGGAACGGTGATCGTCTGGGGCGCGGGCACAACAGACACGGGAAGTTTTCCGAATTACGGTCAATCCATTGTGCCGGGCGGATTGAACGCACTCACGCTGCCGTTGCTCACAAGCGGCGCGGTGAATGTGTTTCTGCCTGGCGTCCAAGCGCTCAACTACACCGTCACAAATGCGTTTGGCGGAGTGGTCAACGGCATCTCACGCTCTGTTGTTGTTACGAGCCCGCCCCCACCGCCCCTTATTCATTCCGCGACCTCGCTCCCGGGCGGTGCGTTCCATTTCAACTTCTCCAATGCCACACCGATCAACTTCACGGTGCTGGCTGCGACGAACGTTGCGTTGCCGACGAGCAACTGGACGGTGCTGGGGTCGGCCACGGTGATTACGCCGGGCGTGTATCAATTCACCGACGCGCAGGCCACCAACTTCCCGCAACGGTTTTATCGGGTGAGATCGCCATAACCTTGGGAGCGCCGACATCCTTCTGACTGGCCGGGATGTTGCAATAATTAAACGGAAATCTTCCACAAATTCCTGCGATACGCCTGCGGATCACAGAGGTAACGCAATAAACGACCCCAAGAGCGCGCCGAGAAACGCGGCTAGATAACGTGGAAGGGAAAGCTCATACAGTTCGCTGTGCGAATCCTGCGATTAAATCCCGATAGTGCTGGTGAATGGTATCCACCATCCGTTCGACGCCGAAGTTTTCCCGCACAAATGCCTGGCCGCGTTGACCGAGTTCGGCGCGGAGTTTTGGATCGCGCGCAAGCAGGAGTATCCTTTCGGCAGCGGCGTTCTCGTGGCCGGTCTTGACGAGGAAGCCGGTCTGATTATCGAGGCAGATTTCATTCGCGCCGTCGAAGTCGTAGGAGACGACGGGTTTTCCGGCGGCCAGTGCTTGTGGCAGGGCGCGGGAGAGGGCTTCGCGGGTGGAGAGGTGGGCGAGGCAATCCATGATGCCGACGTAGCGCGGGACCTCATCAGGCGGGACGAGTCCGGTGAAGGTGACTTTGCTGGTGAGGCCGAGTTCGCGGACACGCTGCTCGATGTGTGGTCGCAATGAGCCATCGCCGACGAAAAGTAAATGGGCGTGCGGACATTCAGGCAGGATGCGTTTGAGGGCGATGAGCAAGTCTTCGTGGCCTTTGAGCGGAAAGAGGCGGGCGATCTTCCCGATGACAAAAGCGTCGCGTGGGATGCGGAGTTGGTCGCGCAGGAGCGGATTATTGGTCGCACAGACGAAAGGTTCGACTTTGAATCCGCTGAAGATGCGGGTGTACATCCCGGGTTTGCCAATGCCTGCGGCGAGATAAAGCCTTGTCATCGCGTCGGCGGAGCAAAGGAAGTGCGTGGTGAACTTTGCCGCATAACGTTCGGCGGAAGTGAAGACGGTGTTGGCGAGGTTTCCTTGGAACGGGCCGAATGACGGGCCGTGGATATGGTGAATGATGACGGGAACCTTGGCGCGGGCGGCAGCAACGCGTCCAAGGATTCCTGCTTTGCCGCTGTGGGTGTGAACGATGTCGGGCTTTTGCTCCTTGAGCAGCCGCGTCAAATGCCTGAGCGCGAGAAAATCATTCCACGGATGTACGGGCCGGACCAATGTCGGGACGATGGTGAGAACTTCAGGGCAATCTGCGAGTCGTCCTTCCATGGAGCCTTCAGGACCGGTGGTGGGACCTGAGATGAGTTTGACGGAAACATCAGGCTTCTTTCGCAGGCCGAGAACGGTGGCGATGGTGTTTTCCTGTGCGCCGCCAACGATCAACCGCGTGATGACATGCGTGACGCGCATGGCACGTCATTTGGTTTTGAGATTCCCGGTTTTCACACTGCGATATTCCCAGATGCGATTGGAGACGAACTGCCATTCGAAGGAATTGGTCTGGGCGTGGGTGAGGTAGGATTCGTAGTTGCGGATGGCGGCGTTGGTGTCGCCCTGGCGCAGGGCAACTTCTGCGAGGCCGAAATCTATCTGATAGGCTGCGGGCATCTGGCGTTGAAGTGTTTCGTAATCTTTTTTGGCATCGTCGAACCGGTCCATCCGGAGTTTGGCGATGGCGCGGTTGAGCAGGGCTGCGGAGGCGTTTGTTTCCACGATGAGCACGCGGTCGAGCGTGGAGATCGCGTCTTCAAACCGTTCGGCCTGTATGAGGACGGTGCCTTTGTTGAAGAGCAGATCAACGTTGTCAGGATAAATTTGAAGTTCACGATCAATGATCTGGAGGGCGTTGGTGAAGCGTCCATGCTCGACAAGGGAGTTCTTGGCCCAAGCGAGAATTTGCGGGTTGGTGGGGTGCTTCAGGACTTCGCTTTCGATGATTTTGATCGCGGTGACGGAATCGTTTTTGGCGAACCACGCGGAGGCTTCGAGCGTAAAGAGGTCTGCCATGTTGGTGCTCGCGCCGGGGATACGTCCGGCGCGTTCACGGACTTCCTTGATGTAATCCAGCCCGATGTCAGGCCGTCCGGTGTCTATGTGAAGTTTGGCGAGCAGGAGGCAACTTGGAAGGTCGTCTGGAGCGAGCGCACGTGTACGGGAAAAACATTCAGCGGCCTGGCGGAGGTTGCCTCCCTTGTAGAAGACTATGCCCTGGACGTAGGAGAGAGAGGGCTCGTCATAAGGGCCGTTGTGATTGAGGACATCCTCCCATGTCCGGAGTTTGCCGAATTTTTCCACGACGTTGGCCTGTGAAAGCGCCTTGGTTGTTTTCCCGGCGAGATAGTCGCGGGTAAAATTGCCGTTGACCTCGGCGACGGCATTGTCCGGATTGAGTTTGAGTGCGAGGTCGAAATGCAGGAGAGCTTTCTGGAATTCACCAGCCCGTTGTAGCTGCACGCCCCAGCAGACCAGGGTGCGGGAATAATAGGCTCCTGCTATCAGGGCGTTCTGGTTTTTTTCCGGGCGCAGTTTGATCAGGTCAAAGAATTTATCAGCGATGTTGAGTTTGCGGTTTGGATCGGGCGGAATCGTCTGCGACAGGATTGGCGGCAGCAGACTGCTCTTTGCCTTGGTCCAAAATTCCTCGTTTAAGGCGATGGTCTTTGCGTCGGGAGGTGGAGAAACGAGATAGTCGCCAGGGTGAGGCGTGAGATGGAACGAAAGCCCATGAGGGACGGCGTTGAAAGCTTCATAGTAATATCCAAAGCTTGGATGCAGATAGGCGACATGGTTGGACTTGGACTCGGCCAACATCCTTTGGATGAGCAGTCCGTCGTCCACTTGCTGCTTATCGTTGATGTTTGTGATTGCCTGCCATCTCCCGGAATACTTTCGTGCGAGGAAAGTTTGGTAGGCCGGAGATTTCAGCATGAAACTGTTAATGGCAACGTAGTCGGCTTTGCGCCCGGAATCGGCGATCTGGGCCTTGGCGAGGAACAGCAGATTTCCATCGTCGGCGAGCAGGATGCCTTTATCGGGAAGATTCTCCGCTGCGGCTGCTGCGAGTTGTTTGAGGATTGGCCCGTTGGTAAGCCGGATTTGCGGGAGGTTGCGATAAAGAAGTGCGGCAGGAATCAGCAAGGACAGGATGATGACCAGACCAACTGCGGCGTTCTGGAGAAGCAAGGCTGTGCCCGTTGGCGGACGCAACCGCGTGCCGAGTGCTCGAAAAGCCAGAAGAAAATAACCGCTGAAGTAGCCAATGTTCAGCGCGACGAGATAGTAAAGGGTCAGGTAGGTGAACAATCTGACAAACGGATGATCGTGGGTGAAGGATGCGATGCGAGGACTGAACGCTGGATCAAGACTCACCCACAAACACGCCAGCAGCACGATGAGATGAACCAGATGAAAAATCATCGTGGTGAGGGCGACGCCGATCTGGCTGGGATCGCCGAACGATGCCGCCCAGCGGATTGAAAACAAGAATACGGGGACGAGCGAATACAACGTCAGCAGGAGGAGCGTCACTTTCGGAAAGTTGAAGATAAGGAACTTTTGCAGGTTGAGATTCGTCTTGAGCAATTGCCAGAAGGTGAATGGTTGATCAGGGGCATTGCTGGCGATCAACGGCAACACCAGCAGCAGAAGCAGGCCTGCCAATCCGCACAGTGTTATGCGCCCAAGAAAACGCAGTTTGAAGAACGCCAGCTTTTGCGACCAGATCAAGGCGATGACGAACAGCGGGAAGTAGGCGATCATCGAGAGGTTGTTTGCCATCCCAACCGCAAACACGAACGCCGCGCGGCAGAGGCGCGACTCATTTTCATCAACGCGGAACTCCAGGATGTTGCGCAAGACGTAGGCGAAAAGCAGCAGGTCGAGCATTTCAACCGTACCGTTGGTGGCATGTTCGAGGAACGTCATTTGAAAGCCACAAACTGCTACGGCAAACAGCGGTGGCAGCCATGACAGGGGAATGGTGAGCAGGGCGAATTCGTTGTCTTCACGGTCACGCTGGCCGCGGGTGCGGTCGTGTGGCAGCAACGCCACGGAGCGGGCCAGTTGCCATAGAGTAAGGGTTGCGCAAAGAAGAGAGAACAGGTTCAAGCCGTACGGCAGCATTTTCTCCGGCAGCCACCGCAAGGGATAGGTCAGAAGATAATACGCCGGTGCGAAGGTTTCGGGCTGGGCCGTCCACCCGGCGATCCGGGCCGATGTGGCGGGCAGGCCCATTGACGTTGTCCAATCGCCAAGAAGCGAGAGCCATGGATTGACCGTGGCGAGATAAAACATCATCGCGGCGGCGGCGATGATCCATGGAAGCCATTTCAGCGCGAAATGACCTTTGCTGTCCGGCGGGTTACCCGATTTCATGCGGCGCGTAAGTTGAAAGGATGCATCCCGGGTTGGCAAGGACTACTTTGCCGTGAGGCGCAGATCGGCCACGCACTCGACGTGTTGTGTTTGCGGAAACATGTCCAAAGGTGTCACCCGGTTCACAGTAAAGACACCGTCGCGGCACAGGATGTTCAAATCGCGCGCCATCGTTGCCGGATGGCATGACACATAAATGATTTGTGCAGGACGCTGCTGGCGGAGCAATTCGAGCGCTTCGGGGAAACAACCCTTGCGTGGAGGATCAATCAATACGCTTGTTGCCTCCGATGAGAAACGGTTCATCAGCGCGGGCAATGCTTCCTCCACATTTGCGGAAATGAATTCTCCATTGGTAACATCACGCGTCCTGGCATTGCGTCGCGCTGCGGCGATCGCCAGTTTGTCACACTCCACACCGACGAACGACTGCACCGCGCCTGCCATCTCGATGCCGAAGAATCCAACGCCGCAGTACAAATCAACCAGATGTTTTGTGCCTGCGGCTTCCAGCGTTTCACGCACTGTCTGGACAAGCCCTGGCAGGAGAAAAAAGTTGTTCTGAAAAAAGGAATCACGTGGCACGTCCCAATCGTCGGGTGGAATTCGCAGGACGACCTTGATGCCGCCCTTGGGCGGCGGGTTGGCGCGGACGCGGGTGATTTCGCTGTTCAATGCAGGCTCGGCGATCTTGCATTCCTTGATGTCTTCGACGAGGCCGCAATCACCTCGGATGAAACCAATGTTCAACTTTTGCTCCGGCTTGTTCCACTGGCTGCGGATCATGATCCGATTGCGATAGCCATACGGCTCCGGGCAGGGGACGACTGGAGATACCAGTTCGGAAGGGATGCCGCCCAATCGCTGCATCAAATCTGAAATCTGCTTATGTTTCATCCGGACCTGCGCTGCATAGGACATGTGCTGATACTGGCAGCCACCGCAACGTCCGAAGTATTCACAGGCGGGTTGCACGCGTTCTCCCGACGGGGAAAGAACCTGGACAAGACGTGCGCGGGCAAAATTCTTTTTTAGTTCGACGATTTCGACTTCGACGCGTTCGCCCGGCAGCACAAACGGAGTGAATACGACAAACTCGTTGATGCGTCCGACGCCTTCGCCTCCGAACGCGATATCGTCAATCAACAACTCGTGACGCTGACCGGGACTTAATGTCGGCGGCTGAGGCAATGTTTCTGAAATCATTCGCCGCAGGTTAATCAGAACACAGCGACGGATGAAGCGCTAACTGCACGTTGCCATGGAGGATTACATCCGTGGCATCGTTGAGCGGTAATACATGTAGATCATCCCGGCAACGGTGGCGGCGGTTGCAAGCCCGGCGCATACGACGACGACGACGGTTCTAAAACGCCGGGAGCGATCAAAGCGACCCGTGCGCGCAAATGAGAGACGAGGTAATATGGTCATGTGTTTGTCTTGTCGGAAGAATTGGTTTTATTGTTTTTCACCGTTGCCACCAGCAATAACTGTCCTGGCCAGACACTTGTCATTGCGAACATGTTCAGGCCGGAAGGCGGTTGATACCATTGGCGACGAACACGAAATGCAGCCCGGGGAAACTCGGGAAGCCGCATCCGCCAAAAACCGGATCAGCATTGTGCAGGCTCAAGACCATGCCGAATTGAGGCGATGTCACACGGAGACTCCGTGGCAGCAGGGAAGCCGGATTTGGCCTGGCTCACGAATGTCAAACGGATGATACAAGTGTTTTCCCAGCATCATTCGGTTTGACACTCGGCGTGCATCTGGAAATCATCCTGTTCCGGCTGCCAGAGTAGCTCAGGGGTAGAGCAGAGGACTCATAAGCCTTTGGTCGCAGGTTCAATTCCTGCCTCTGGCACCAATTCCTTTCAGTTGAGCCTGATCGTTCATACTCGAGCCGTGTAATCAGTAATTAACTATGGGCGCAATCAAAGACATCGTTGATCTTGCACGCGAACTTGAATCCCGAGCGAAGAGCCGTGAAGACATAGAGATGTTCCATCGGCTTAATCAGATCTTGGCGGATATGCGTGAACAACACGTGGAGATTATCGAGAGGGATGTGATTTTGATGCGGGACAACGAAGACCTTCGCCGTCAGCTAGCAGAGGCCAATGCTGAAGATGTTCGCATCCAAAAAGCTATTGAGTTCCGCCGGGGAAAGCGAACAGGCGGCAAATGGATGCCGTTTTGTCCGAAGTGCCACATGCCAGTAATTCATTACTTTAGCGCCTCGCAGTATTACGCGATTTGTTCGGCAGACTGTGGATACCAGGTTCCGTTAAACCAACATTTTGTGAATTTTGTTGCAGATGTGCTGAAGGAACTTCCGCAGTAACTTTATGATCCGATGATCCGGTCAGCGTTGTGAATCTGGCAAATAATCGGCAACCAAACCGGAGAACATCGCGGCGTACCTACACTGAATCTGGTGACAATGATTCTGTTTCATTTGGTTCCGTTTCAAACTAAGGCGTGACGTTTCGCCTCCGACCGTGTCCAATCGAACGCAGAACGCAACTTTGCGGCATGCATGGGGTTTGTGTTGACGGTGCGAGTTATGTTTCCCGGTATCAGAATGAACAAGGCGTTCATGGTGGAAGTCTATTAGACAGATGTTCCCGGTGGTGAAAAGAAATGCACGATCAGGGCTGTTGGCAGGGGTGTCTTTGATACTCGTGCTGACAGGCTGCACCGTGAACCATTATCGCAAGTCCGCCGACCGCCAAGCCTATGCAGTGATCACCAAGAAGACTCCGCAGGTGCCGAACATGGATCCGCATTTCACCATCGAGCGGACCAACAATCTTTCATTGGAAGGGTTTCCAATTTCGACGAACGTGCCGGAAGCGCTCGGCGCGGATGGAGAACAGGAGCGCGGTGCTCGCGTCCTTCGGCTCGAAGACGCTCTGGCAATCGCGGTCGGACACAGCCGTGCATATCAGGCGCGCAAGGAAGATCTCTATCTGGCAGCGCTGGGGCTTACGGCCACGCGGCATCAATTCACGCCGATTTTTTCGGGCAGCGCTTCCAGCGAATTCGTCGGTATCGCCAATGAAGTCACCCGCACGAACATCATCGGCGCGAACACAAATATCAGCATCGCATTTGTAGAGGACGACAAGGTTCACGGCAGTGGCAGCCTAAACGCAGAGTGGTTGATCCGCGATGTGGGCAAATTGACGACGGCGTTCACGGCGGACTTTTTGCGATTCGTCACAGGGGATCCGCGCATGACCCGGTCATCGGCACTGAGCGCACAGTTCACCCGGCCCTTGCTGCGCGACGCGGGGTTCAAGGCGCAGATGGAGGCACTGACGCAGGCTGAAAGGAGCATGTTGTACACTTTGCGAGACTTCACCCGTTTTCGCCGCGATTTCAGTGTCGGCATTGCTACTGCCTACTTCAACGTGCTCGGCAATCGCGACGCTGTTCTCAACAATTTCCTGAATTTGAAAAGCTCCAGAAAGAATGCCGAGCGTACGCGTTCGCTGGCGGAGGAAGGGCGCGTGACGCAGTCGGATCTGGGTCGCCTCGCCCAACAGGAATTGTCCGCCGAGAGCTCATGGATCAACGCCATCCGCAACTACAAGCAATCCCTGGACGATTTCAAATTGCAGCTTGGTCTGACAGTGGACGAAAGCGTCATCCTGGACGACCGCGAGCTGGCGGCGTTGCAAATCCATCATCCGGAAATTGCCGTGGAAGATTCCATCAAGGTGGCGCTGGCGTCGCGGCTTGATTACATGAACTCGAAAGCCCAGTTGGAGGACGAAGACCGCGGCGTGAAGCTCGCGGCCAATTTCCTCAAGCCGCGTCTGGATTTCGCCTCATCGGTCACCGTCAACAGCAACCCGTCGAAAAACACCGGCGTCCCTTTGCCTGATTTCAACCGCTACAGTTATAGTGCGGGACTGGACCTTGATCCGGCCTTCGACCGTACGAAGGAACGCAACTCGTATCGCCAGGCGCTCATTACGCGGGACCGAGCAGCTCGCGCTGTCGAGCAGCAGGCGGATGAGATCAAACTCCAGGTCCGGGACAGTTGGCGCTCGCTGGATCAGGCCAAGCGGAGTTTTGAAATCAGCGAGATTGGCGTGAAGCTGGCCGAGCGCCGTGTTGAGGAACAAACAATTCTATGGGAACTCAGCCGGTCGAAGGCGCAGGACCAGGTGGACGCCCAGAACGACTTCGTCAACTCCAAGAACCAGCGTACACAGGCGCTCGTCGCCCACACCATTGCGCGCCTGAAATTCTGGAACAACATGGGCATTCTTTACATAAAAGAGCGCGGTCAATGGGAGGAAATCAAAGATGAAAAAGCCAGGTAACTTGATCTCATTCATCCGGCGGCAACCGCGATGGCGGCTCGGGCTGGCGCTCGTGCTTGTTGCCGCCGTCGCATGGTGGTGGTTCGGGAGAGGGAGCGCGTCTGGTGCGAACTCGGCCACCTTTACCGCCAAGCGCGGGCCGCTTGACATCACCGTGCTCGAAGGCGGCAGTTTGCAGGCGCTCGAATCGCAGGAAATCAAATGCGAAGTCCGGGTGGGCTATCAAGGCACGAAGATTTTGAGGATTGTGGACGAAGGCTACCTGGTGACCGAGGAAGACGTGAAGACCAACAAGATGCTGGTGGAATTGGACTCCTCGGAATTGGAAAAGCAAATTGTGCAGCAGGAAATCCAATATCAATCCGCTGCGGCTTCACTCACCGATGCGCAACAAGGCTACGAGATTCAGGTGAATCAAAACCAGAGCGATGTCAAAGGAGCTGAACAAAAGGTCAGGTTTGCACGAATGGATTTCGACAAGTTTCTCGGCGATTCTGTCACCGAGGATTTGGTGAAGGTATTGGGTCTGGACAAATTGATCGCCGAAGCTACTACGAACAACGTCATCGCCGGATTCGCGTCCGGAAAACCGGATGAAGTTGCTGTCAAACCGGCCACCGCTGTGCCGCCTCCTAATGCCTCACGCCCAGACGGTCGCATTGACATGCCTGCAACTGCCGGCTTTCCCGCCCGGGGGGGCTCGAAAGGTCAGGCTGAGTTTCCGCAACCAGCAAACGCACGGCCAGCCGTCGGCCAGCCATCGGTGCCGGAGAGCCTGCCAACTTTTGAATTGCCTTCCACGGCGACCATTGATTTCGGCAAGTATGCGCATCTGGACGTGTTGGGTGACGGCGAAGCAAAGCAGAAGCTGCGCAAGATGGACGATGACCTTCAGGTGGCACAAAAGGAACT
>JABFSR010000168.1 GCA_013140495.1 Verrucomicrobiota bacterium | reverse complement strand
TGCCACGCCAAATGCTGCCGTCAGGTCGAGATACTTCTTCCCCTCGGCATCCCAGACATGAACACCCCTGGCACGTTCCCACACAATGGGCCACGAGCCATCTGACTCCGTGAACAGAACGTTGCGCGATTCGTAATCACGGAGCAGGGCGAGTGTCTGCCTGGTATTCATATCAGACTCCGCGCTGTTCCGGCGGCCAGATGATCTTGTGCAATTGAGCCTGGAAACGGACTGGCAACGCATCAGCAATTATGCGTTCAACCAGATCCTTCCGCGTGATGGGCGTCAATCCGGCGGGGACTGGCTTCAATGATTTGTCCTGCTGCTCGGGACGAAGCGGATGCACCCAGGACATCAGCAACGGACAAATCGCATCGAGTCTGTGTGTTGCAATTTGCTGCCTCGCCCACTCGTAGTCCTCGACCGTGCCGATGACAAACTTGATTTCGTCGGTGGCCTTAAGATGAAAAATGTTTTCATAGCGATTGCGTTCCACCTCGCCACTGGCTGGACATTTCAGATCCATGATGCGCCTGACACGGGGATCAACCTTCGAGATGTCCAGCGCACCACTGGTTTCGACGAGCACCGTGAAGCCGTCATCGCAAAGCAGCTTCATCAACTTGAGCGCGTTGGGTTGGAGCAACGGTTCGCCGCCAGTGAGTTCAACCAGGGGAAGTCCAGCATCCAGAGTCTTGAGCGCTGAGTCGGAATACGGCTTTGCCAGCCGCAATACCTCGGCACGCACTTCGTCTAGCTCGCGCTTCTTTCCCTCTGTGAACGCGTACGCCGTGTCGCAATACGAACAGCGCAGATTACACGCAGTGAGACGTACGAAAACACACGGCAGCCCGGCAAAGGTGCTCTCACCCTGCAAGCTCAGGTAGATTTCATTGACGACGAGTGTCTCGCTCATAGAGTCAATTTTCGTTGAAGCTCGGTAAGGAGACAATGTTGAAACAATGGTGGCGTGGTCGGCTGGTGCGATTATTGTTGCCCAAATGCGAATTCAATCGCCATCGTGAGGCCTGTCGTTCGGACATGAATATCGTTCAAATAACGCCCGGAGCAGGCGCAATGTATTGCGGAAATTGTTTCCGGGACAATGCGTTGGTGGCGGAACTGCGCCGACTGGGTCACGACGTGACCATGGTGCCCCTGTACCTGCCGCTCACGCTGGACGAGGAAGATCAGAGCGCCAACACGCCGGTCTTTTTTGGCGGCATCAGCGTTTATCTCGAACAAAAATCCAATCTGTTCCAACGCACGCCCAAGTGGCTGCGACGCTTGCTCGCCTCCCGCAAACTGCTCGCAAAAGTTGCCGGGCGCGCGGCGAGCACACGGGCCGGAGAAGTGGGCGACATGCTCATCTCAATGCTGCGCGGCGAAGAAGGAAGGCAGGCCCGCGAACTGGAAGAACTGATCGCATGGCTTCAGACGCAGCCCAAGCCTGACGTCGTTTGCCTCTCCAACGCGTTGCTCGTCGGGTTAGCGCGGCGATTGAAATCTGATCTGAATACACGCGTTACCTGCACGTTGCAGGGCGAGGATGTCTTTCTCGACGCACTTCCAGACACGCATCGCGAGGAGGCCTGGGCCTTGTTGAGCGAACGTGCAAAGGACGTGGACGGCTTTATCGCGCCGAGTCGTTACTTTGGTGACTTGATGGGAAAGCGACTCGGGTTGCCCCCGGAGAAAGTGAGCGTGGTCAGGAATGGAATCAGTCTCAACGGCTATCAAGTCCAGAGTCCGAAGCCCAAAGTCCAGAGCCCCAGTGCTCCGGTGCTCGGCTATCTCGCGCGCATGTGCCCGGAGAAGGGCCTGGCTACTCTGGTCGAGGCATTTATTCTCCTGAAACAACGAGGGAAAGTGCCACGACTGAAACTACACATTGGCGGCAGTTGTGGACCTGGCGATGAGGCGTTTGTGAAGTCCCTACGAAAGCGACTCGCGGAGGCGGGCTTCATTGGGGAGGCTGCGTTCTTCCCAAACTTGAGTCGCGTCGAGAAGATCACTTTCCTAGAAGCGCTTATGGTTTTTTCCGCACCTGCGAACTATGGTGAGGCGTTCGGACTCTATGTGATCGAAGCGATGGCAGCAGGCGTGCCGGTTGTTCAACCGCGTTCGGGAGCGTTCCCGGAAATCATCGAAGCCACCGGAGGCGGCTTGCTTTGCGAACGGGGAGATCCGAAGTCGCTCGCGGATCCCATCGAAACACTGCTGCTAGACCATCCACGGGCTCGGGCTCTCGGTGAAGCTGGACAAAGCGCGGTGTTCGAGAGGTTCAGTGTTGCCGCAATGGCCGAGGAGTCGTTACGAGCATTTGCCGGACTGGAGTCTTGAGTCGTCGTGGGTGCTTGGTTACCGTTCGCGCTCGATAACCGCAGCAACGCATGAGCGCCAATCCAAAAGTCAGTCTCCTCATTCCCACCCACAACAACGCTCGCACCATCGCCGAGACCATAGAGTCGTGCATCAACCAGACTTTTCGCGATATAGAGATCGTCATTTATGACGAGGAAAGCAAGGATGCCACACGCGACATCATCAACGGTTTTGCCGCGCGCGATTCCCGCATTCGCGTGATCACGAGCGAAACGAATTCCGGTCCGCTCATGGCCTGGCGAAAATTGCTCTACGAGGCGCGCGGAAAATACATGACTTGGGTCTGGTCGGACGATTTGATCCTTCCCCGATTCGCTGAAGTTCTGGCCGGGGTGCTCGACCAAAATCCCACGCACCTGCTCTCCGGTTGCAATGCGTATCGTTACTACTATCCGACCGATCCAAACATTCCGGTGCCCAAGGCGAATCTGGAAAAGCCTGACCCGAGTTGGGAATTGCTCAATGCGTCTTACCCGACGGCAAAAATCAAGGGCGACGCCTACGCGCTGGGAATCTTCTCCAAGATTTATCCGGTCACACAGATGTGCAATCTCTACCGCATTGAAGCGGTGAAGCAGGTTTTCGACAGCCAGATTCACATCGAGAATCCGTTCGGCTGGGATTACTCGCGCGCGGCCTATGGCAACGACGTGCAGTTTCTGAGCGAACTCGGCCTGCGTTCCGGCGAACTTGTCCAGGTGGGCGATCCGCTTGTGGTGGCCCGCAGCACGCCGACGAGCATGACAGAACGGTTGATCAAGAAGGATCGCTGGCAATACTGGCTGCAATACACCTGGTCATTTTACCAAGGCTGGTCGCGTTGCCGGAATCTTTCGCCTCGCATGGATACTTTGATCAACCTGGCGCTGGATCGCGTTCACTTTTGCAACCTGCCTTACGCGATGAAGAACCGGCTCTGGCCCAAACACGCGAATCCGTTCCGAGCCTTCAAGGCGTTCTGGTTCATCCTGCGCCACGACCGGCATTTCAAGAAGGACGCGGGGCCGGACTCGATGGAGGCTTATCTGGCTGGAACTGGAAAGTGATTAGGCGAGAAGGCAGAAAAGCGGGTAAAAGAACTCAGCCTCAAAGTTATATCCGCAAAGACCAAAAATTATCCTGCGCCTCCCGCCTTTTTCAGCGCACTACTCCTGAATACATTTCTTCTAGGGCATTTTTTAACAGCAAAACCTGCAATCCCTCGCCATAGTTAAGCTTCACAAACCCAGATTTTGGATTGATTTCAATCACGCGAAAGCCGCTGGCAGATTCACCTTCCTTCAAAATCCAGTTAATCTCCTGGGCTGATTCGCCGGGCTTTGAGATTTGACGCGTTGCGATCAAAGCCTGAGGGTAGCCAAGAATGGTTGTCATACCCTGCAACCTCGCAGTTGCCACGAGCCGTGGAAGAGGCTGTTCCATTTCTGGTTTTAGCGGCAGTCGCAACCTGAAGACATTGCGCCCCGCGATTTCCAAGTAACGGGTATCTGCTGCAAACGCGAAAGTGGTGAGTGCAAGGCAACCAATAACGCCTGCCAAGAGATTGAGTTTGCTTTTCATGACTTTCATTTTTCGTCCAGTTCAAGTGAACACCGACTCCGTAAATTGGTTTCTTAAAACAAAACGCCGCCGGGATTTCTCCGGGCGGCGTTCGTTTGAATTTCTTTTCCAGTTTAGTAGGCAGCTTGTGCGCCTTTTGTGGAACGCTTTTTCATCCAAGGCATCATGGCGCGAAGACGTGCGCCGGTCTTCTCAATCTGGTGCGCTTCGCCTTTCTTGAGCAGGGCGTTGTATTTCTTGTAGCCGCCCTTGTATTCCTTCACCCAGTTGCGGGCGAATTTGCCGGACTGGATGTCCGTCAACGCGGCCTTCATGCGCTTCTTGACGCTCGCGTCAATGATCTTCGGGCCGACGCTGATGTCGCCCCACTTGGCGGTCTCGGAAACGGAGAACCTCATGCCGCTGATGCCCGCTTCATTCATCAAGTCCACGATGAGTTTCAACTCATGCAAGCATTCGAAGTAAGCCATCTCAGGGGAGTAACCCGCCTCGACCAGCACTTCAAATCCTGCCTGGACCAGCGCGCTCGCACCGCCGCAAAGCACGGTCTGTTCGCCGAACAAATCTGTTTCGGTTTCTTCCTTGAAGTTGGTTTCGATCACGCCGGCACGCGCGCCACCGATGCCTTTGGCCCAGGCAAGAGCGATCTTCTTCGCATCCTTGCCGGGGTTTTGATACACGGCGATGAGTGCCGGAACGCCTTTGCCTTCGGTGTACTGGCGGCGAACGATGTGGCCAGGGCCTTTCGGCGCGACCATGATTACGTTCACATTCTTCGGCGGCGTGATGGTCTTGAAATGAATGGCAAAGCCGTGCGAGAACAACAGCGTCTTGCCTGCGGTGAGGTTCGGCTTGATGTCGCGCTCGTAAACGGAAGGCTGCTTGGTATCCGGAATCGCAACCATGATCACGTCAGCACGTCGGACAGCTTCGGCGGTGTTGTAAACCTTGAAGCCCTTTTCCTTGGCAACAGGTATGGACTTGCTGCCATCGTAAAGACCGATGATGACGTTGAGTCCGCTCTCCTTGAGGTTCAACGCGTGGGCGTGGCCTTGTGAACCAAAGCCGAGCACGGCGAGGGTTTTGCCCTTGAGGACATTCAGGTTGCAGTCTTTTTCAGAATAAACTTTTGCAGGCATGAGTTAGTTGATGGTTGATGGTTGAAAGTTGATCGGGCGGTTCGTTTGTTGACTTGGAACTCGGAACTATTTCCTCGGCATCGCGACCTTGCCGGTGCGCGTCACGTCCAGCACGCCGAATGTTTTCATCAGGTCGAGAAACTTCTCCACCTTGCTTTCGTTGCCGGTGATTTCAATCGTCAGGCTCTTGGGCTGCACGTCCACGATCTTGGTGCGGAAAATATCCGTGATCTGCATAACCTCGGCGCGTGCTTTGGAATCCACAGAAACCTTCACCAGCACGAGTTCGCGATCCACATATTCGCCTTCGAGAAAATCCTGCACCTTGAGCACGTCAGGCAGTTTGTTCAGTTGCTTGACGATCTGCTCCACCGTGGCTTCGTCACCATGAGTGACGATGGTCATTCGCGAAGCGGAGGGATCGTGCGTTGGGCCGACATTGAGCGAGTCAATGTTGTAGCCGCGCCCGCTGAAAAGCCCGGCCACCCGGGTGAGCACGCCGAACTTGTTTTCCACGAGAACTGAGATGGTATGTCGCATAAGGCCCTGTTTGCAGGGGCGTGGACGATAGCAAACCCTGATTTTCCCGGTCAATGCACAAATCAGTCGCCTTGGGGACGCACGGCAACAAGCGCCATAGGCGCGATATACTTGTAGAAGCGGGGCAATCAAACCTCAAGCTCCTAAGAATCGGCATGGAGTGTCGGATGAGATGTCGCCCCGGACGGGGCTGGCGGACCGATGGCAAGGGGCGGCACGTTCAAGGCTGGGGCAATTGGGGTTGCTTCCTCCGTCAGTTCCCTCTGGCTGGGTCACCGAACACACTCACATACGGAGTGTAGAGCTGATCGAATCTGCTGTTAGCAAAACGCTCTGCGAAATCTTCACCTCGGCTGGAATCACGATGCTTTTGATTCATGCGGTCATGATGATGGCCAAGTTCATGCATGAAAACGTGGAGCAATGTAAAAGCCCGCGCTTGGGCCTCCGTGAATCTGCAAAACACTGTTTCCTTTCTTACATCGCAGCTCACATTAATTCTCTCAAAAATTGTTCGGTGAGCATCGAAATATCCGCGGTTTAGTTCTATCCATAGGTCCTCATTCCAAGCAGCTAGGAAAATCGCTCCGGTTTCCTCACGGTGATAGAATGCGTATTGACCATCGTAAGAGGAGCAGCTCGAGAGAACGATACGCTCCAACCTTTGTGAGAACTTTTGCCAGTATGGAATGATATCAATAAATGCCTGCAAGTCTCGCTTGCTGACCACATGTCGGAAGCCACGTCCAGGGGATTCGCGGTCAAGGACGTAGCCCTCAAGTCCAGTTGGTCGAAGTTGGTTCTTTTTCTGAACACGACCATTCCTGACCTTCGTAGCTGTACGTCTGTTAAACGAGGCGCGCATTGTTGTTGTCCCGACTACTGCTTCCCCTTCACCAACGCGTCCACCACGCCAGGATCGGCGAGTGTTGTCGTGTCGCCAACCTGTTCGGGATGACCTTCGGCGATCTTGCGGAGAATGCGGCGCATGATTTTGCCAGAGCGCGTCTTTGGCAGACCGGGCGCGAATTGGATTTTATCCGGCACGGCAATCGGCCCAATTTCCTTGCGCACGTGCAGCGCGAGTTCCTTTTTCAATTCCTCGCTGGGCTCGACATGGTCCTTGAGCGTGATGAAGGCGTAAAGGCCCTGGCCTTTGATCTCGTGCGGCATGGGCGCGACGGCGGCTTCCGCAACTTTTGGGTGGCTCACCAACGCGCTCTCAACCTCCGCCGTGCCGATGCGGTGGCCGGAAACGTTCACCACGTCGTCCACGCGGCCCATCAGCCAGTAATCGCCGTCGGCATCCACGCGGCAGCCGTCGCCGGTAAAGTAGAGGTTTTTGAACATCGTGAAATACGTGTCAATGAAACGGTCGTGGTCGCCCCATGTCGTGCGCATGATTCCGGGCCACGGTTTCTTGATGCACAACTTGCCGCCCTCGTTCGGTCCGCACTCGCTGCCGTCGTCACGCAATACCACCGGCTCGACACCGAAAAATGGCCGGCTCGCACTGCCGGGTTTCAACGCGTGCGCACCGGGCAACGCGGTGATGAGAATGCCACCGGTCTCCGTCTGCCACCATGTATCCACGATGGGGCAACGGCTTTTGCCAATAACGCGGTGATACCACAGCCACGCCTCGGGATTGATCGGCTCGCCGACCGAACCAAGCACGCGCAGCGAACTGAGATCGTATTTGCCCGGCCACTCTTCGCCGAGCCGTATGAGGGAGCGGATCGCGGTGGGCGCTGTGTAGAAAGCGGTGACTTTGAACTTCTCGACGATTTTCCAGAAACGTCCCGCTTCGGGAAACGTGGGGATGCCTTCAAACATCAACGTCGTCGTGCCATTGCAGAGCGGGCCATAAACGAGATAGCTGTGGCCCGTGACCCAGCCGATGTCCGCCGTGCAGAAATAAACGTCGTCGTCGTGGATGTCGAAAACGTATTTGTGCGTGAGTGCGGAGTGCAGCAGATAGCCGGCAGTGGTATGCACGACGCCCTTGGGCTTCCCTGTTGAGCCGCTCGTGTAGAGCATGAACAAATTATCTTCGGCGTTCATCACTTCGAGCGCGCAGTCCGGCGACGCCTTTGCCATGAGGTCGTGATACCAAAGGTCGCGCCCTCCATTCATGTTACAAGGGGTTTCGTTACGCTTGAAGACGATGACCTTCTCGATTGTTGGAGTGCTTTCCAGCGCCTTGTCGGCGATGTCTTTGAGCAATATCGGTTTTCCACCTCGCACGCCGGCGTTTGCAGTCACCAGCAGTTTGCACGTGGAATCGTTGATGCGTCCGCCGAGCGAATCTGCGCTGAACCCGCCGAACACAATCGAGTGAATCGCGCCGATGCGTGTGCAAGCCAGCATCACCACGGCAGCCTCGACCACCATCGGCATGTAAATGGAAACGCGGTCGCCTTTCTTGATGCCAAGGGATTTCAGGACATTGGCGAATTTGCAAACCTCCGTGTGGAGTTCCGCGTACGTCACGCGCTTGACTTCGTCCTCGCCTTCGCCCTGCCAGATGATCGCCGTCTTGTTCCGCGTGACGGTCTTGAGATGACGGTCGAGGCAGTTGACGCTCAGATTCAACTGGCCGTCAGCAAACCAAGTGTGCTCAATTTTCCGCGACGCTGTGTCCCAGGTGTATTTGCACGCGACCGTCGGTTTCTTGAACCACTCCAGCTCGTTCGCCTGCTCCAACCAGAACTTGTCCGGCTCGTTCACCGAACGCGCATACATGCTGGCATAGGTCTCGGCGTTGATATGGGAACGCTTCACCATATCCGGTGAAGGCGGGAAAGTGCGGCCCTCTTGCTGGAGCGATTCAGTTGAAATGGTTCTGGCAGGTTGCGTCATAATGATTTGGTTGTGTGATCTGCGCGGTCATTTCCTCAAAATCAGCGCACGGTGTCAATCGCGGGACTTCACGCATCCAAGCGTCTTGAATGGTGGTGGGCGATTTCAGACGTGCCGGACGTCAAGGCAACAACGCGGCCCTGTAAAAGCGCTGGGTAGAATTTGTGGCAGTGAGGTCGGTCCAGAGATACGGACTGGCAGGCAATTGAAGCACCGTATTGGTCTGCCAATTGTCAGAGCCCGTTGGCGCGAAAGCATCCAATGATTCGATACGGTAAGAGCGCCCCACTAATCCTGAGAGAACGACATTTGGCGGCGAAGTGTTAGTTATGCGCAAACCGACCAGCACGTCGGATGTAAAGACGAATGCGTTGGCTGAATATGGAGTTGTTGGGGGGCTAGATACCGTAACGAGCCGATTACTATCTGATGCAACACCAAAACCTGGGATTGTTTGAGAATACCGAAACCAATTGGTTCCATCAAGGGACGAGGCCAAAAAGGATGCGGTTCTTGCCATAAACAATCCTCCGGTAAAAGTAACCTTCCCCAGCAAGTTCGTGATTCCGGTACTTACAGCTGTCCAGTTGATACCGTCTGTCGAGAGCAAATTTGTACCTCCGCTATACGGCACGACGAAGAACCCGTTGTAAAAACTAATCGAACTGCCCCCCAAGGATGGAACGTCTGGTCCATGTCGTCGCAGTGGGTGAAGTATAGGTGAAACCATCGTTTGGACCGATTGCCGCGTAGGTTCCAGCTCCGTATGCAACGTCAACGATTGTTCGCGCTTCCGTCGGATGCGAACGTCGCAGCGTCCACGCAACCCCGTCGGCGGAAGTTACAATATTGCTGACCGTTGAACCAAACCCAGATTCGGGTTGGCCGACCGCCACAAATCTGCCGCCACCGTAGGTTGCACCGTACAAATCAAGGTGGGCGAAGCTAGGCTGGATGAGCGGCGCAGAACCAAGTGTCCAATTTGTTCCATTCGTTGAAACGACAGTTCCACCCCATGCTGAAATCGCGATGAATCGGCCGTTTGCAAAGTTTACCTTGAGTCCCCATATCGGTGCGCCTTGGATACTTGTGTAGCCATCGGCGCGCACCGTCCAGTTGTATCCGTCCTCGGAGGAAACAATCGTTCCATAATCAGAAAATGATCCCGCAGCCACGTAACACCCATTCCCAAAAACTATGCTGCTCAACCCAAAGCGATTTGTGCTCAATTGTTGAGTCGCCCAAATGTCGAGGGGGTCAGCGTAAGCAGCCGATGACAGAATCAACACGGTCAGAAAACGAACAGCTTGCAGAAATGGTGAAACAAGATTGGTCTTCATAAGAACCTGTCTCCGCTGGTTCGTACCCAACACAGTTATACGCCTCACTGGGAAGGTTTCAACAGGTTTTCCAATTGATATTTACACTATCAACAATGACGACCGCACGCGGAATTGTTAGTTGCCGGATAAAAAACAATGCCCGTCGCAACCGATTGAGCATCACTCCCAACTCACACCTCGGCCAGCGCTTCGGTCGCGTCGCCGAATTTGGGAAGGCGAACATTCATCTTGTCCATCATCGAAAGGTAGAGACGGCACATCTGGCGCTCGGGCTTCTCCTTGTAGTCGAGAACGCGTCCACCCTTGATGCGACCACCCGCGCCGCCAAGCAGCACAACGGGGAGCTGGTTGGCGTCGTGATTGCCGTTCAACATGCTTGAGCAGTAGAGCAGCATCGAGTTGTCGAGCAGCGTGCGTTCGCCTTCCTGGATGCTGTCGAGTTTGCGCGCGATGTAGGCGAGCTGTTGCAGGAAGAACTGATTCACCTTGAGCCAGTCTGCCGTGTCGCTGTGGGAAAGCAGGTGATGAATCATGTAATCCACGCCGAGGTTGGGAAATCGCAGCGAGCTGTGGTCATTGTTGAGCTTCAGCGTGCAGAGCCGCGTGGTGTCGGTCTGGAACGCGAGCACGAGAATGTCGCTCATCAATCGCATGTGCTCGGCAATGTCCTGCGGGATGCCGTCGGCGGGCCGCGGGATGTTCGGCGCGGAAAGCGTGGGCCGCCAGCCCTGCATCTCCCCTTTCTTGCCTGCGTTTTCGATACGCACCTCCACTTCACGGACGGAGTCGAGGTATTCATCAAGCTTGCGCTGATCTGTGGCGCTGATGTGTCTGCGAAAATCCTTCGCATCGGAACTAACTGCATCCAGCACACTCTTGTCGCCACGATTCACCTCGTCCTTGAACAACCTGTCAAACGCGAGGGCAGGATAAAGTTCTAACGGTGTAGGGGTGGTAGGCGAGCTCCACGAGATGTGCGAGCTGTACAGCATCGAGTAATTCTTGTGTACGGACGGATTCGATTTCTCACAACCGAGCACGAGACTTGGCACCTTGGTCGAGCGCCCGTAACGCTGGGCAAGCAACTGGTCAATGCTCGTGCCAGAACGAATTTCTCCGCCCGATGCGAGCGGTGCGCCGGAAAGCAGATTGCCCGTTTGCGAACTATGAATATTTCCCTTCAGGGCCTCGGCGTTGTAAAGGCCGCGAATGAAAAGCATCTTCTCGCGGAAGTCCGAAAGCGGGGCGAGCACATTGCCAAGTTCCATGTCCTTGCCTTCGCCTTTGGCCCACCACTCCTTGCTATGAAATCCATTGCCGGAGAACAGCACTGCCATTCGGACCGGCGCTTCGCTGGCTGGCCGAACGGCTGGCCCGGGTTCGTCACCCCAGACATTGAATGATTCCATCCATGGCAGCGCCATCGAGACGCCGACGCCGCGAAGAAACGCGCGCCGGGAAAATGTGTGGTTGCTCATAAATAATTCAGATCTGGCAATTGTTGGCTGGGTTATTCTTCAGAGATAGTATCACGTCCACGGATTTCGCGAAACTGTTTGCTTCGCACTACGGTTTCGACAGCAGTATTAAAGCTGTAATCGTGCGTTTCCAACTGTCGTTGCATCTCGGTCACCAACGGCTTGTCGGACAACATCACGCTGCGGCCCAGCGCATAACCGAGCAGCTTGCGGCAGAATTGCCGGAGCACCAGGTCACGCTTCCGGGTGAGTAAATAATCACGCAGGTCATTCGCGCCTTCGACTTGTGTGCCGTCGAACAACTTCGATCGTGTATCAATAGGCCGGTCTGCAAGGTCTCGGGTGCGGGCGCGACCAATAGCATCGTATCCTTCAAGCGCGTAGCCGTAGCCGTCCATGCGCGCATGGCAACCCGCGCAGCGCGGATCGCTGGTGTGCTTCTCGGTAAGTTGCCGCACTGTCAATGTCTCCGTAGCTTCGTCCTCGGGCAACCGCGGCACATCCTTTGGGGGACGCGGAAGTTTTTCACCAAGGAGCACCTCTGAGAACCAATTTCCACGAAGGATCGGGCTCGTGCGTGACGCGCCAGATTGTTTCGCCAGTGTCGCGCCCATGCCGAGAATGCCGCCGCGACCGAACTTCTTTACGCCATCCACACGCCGCCACTCCGAGCCGGTCACGCCAGATATCCCATAGTGTTGCGCAAGACTTTCGTTGAGGAACGTGTGATCCGTGTCAAAGAACGATAGCACCGAGGCGTTGTTCTGGAATGAGTCGGCAAAGAACTGAATCGCCTCCTCATACATCGGACCGCGCAGAGCAGCAAATGTTGGGAAATGTTTTTCGCTCTTCTCGTCGAGCGACTCGAAGTCATGGATGTGCAACCACGCGCAGGCAAATTCAGTGGCGAGTCGCCTCACTTTTGGATTGGGCAACATGCGCTTCGCCTGCGCCACAAGCACGTCAGGGTTGTGAAGTTTTCCCCCCGCTGCAACCTCGCGCAATTCTGGGTCCGGCATTGAGGACCACAGGAAGTAACTCAAGCGACTTGCCAGTTCCCAGTCGGACACCGGGCCAGGCTTTGCACCGGGCGCGGCCTTTTCCAAACGATACAGAAACGCAGGCGACACAAACACGCGGGCGAGCGTGAGCCGGATGGCCTCATCATGGGGCAATTCTTCCTTGCGTAATTTCTGGTACAGTCCGCGCAACTCAACTTGTTCGTCGGCAGTCAGCGGACGCCGATAGGCACGACCGGCAAATTCCAGCACGCCTTGGACATGCTGGGGTTGGGTATTCGTGAGGAGTTGCCGAAACACCGCCGCGCGATCATTGATGGGCTTGCGCATCGGCTCGAAGACTTTCGGGTCGGCGTCCTGGGTGGCGTATTGCCATAGCTGCTCGAAAGCATCCACCAGCGTGAGGGCGTCTTGACTGATGTAGTGTAACTCCTCCCACAACCGATTGAGTTTGGCCTTCTGCGCATCGTCGAGCATCAGTTGCGAGAGATGGTCGTCTTCGCGGTGGAGCAATGTGAGAGTGACGACTTCATCCACCGGCACAATCTTGGTGTAACAAAGTGCGGCGGGGAACCAGTGGCGAAATTCATCGAGGTTGGACTCAATGCGTTTACTCGTCGCACTGCCTTCGACAATGACGATTGGTGTGCTGTGAATGACCGGCTTGTCCGGATCCGTCCACGTTCCTTTGCTGTTCTGAACAGTGGATGCACCGGGCAGGAGCGTCTTGATGTCGGTGGGTTTGGTGGTGAGCGCCTGCAGTTGAACGCTGCCCTCGGCGCCCGATGCTGGATCCAATATTCCAGTCGTCACAAACTCGGCACCCGCGACCAGATCGGCTGGCAATCGAAATTCCAGGACCGACGGCGCGCGCACGCACAGGCTGTTCGCGTCAATTGCGGAACCGCTTGGATGTTTGCCGAACACAGCGGGATCAACTCCCCATTCGGTGTCCGACTTGGCGGGTTTCTGAGTTCTTGTGGGCGACTGAATATCTGCCTGTCGGTTACCATTGGAATTCCGAGCACCTGCAAATAATGGACCTCTGAGCGATGCCAGTTGCTGATAAAGTTTCGTATCCGGATCGTCCTTGGTTGCCGACGGAGCCGACGTTAAAAGATTTTGAACCGCCTGAGCCAGCTTGAGTTTGTCCTCCACAGAACCGGCGGACTGCCATTTGGCCAACAGCGAGCCGGAAGGAATCATCGGACCCGTTTCACGACCTGACACAGCTTCTGTGTAGAAATGCCAGACTCCCTCATTTCCGAATCGGTCTGCGTGTGGATTGCTTGCCAGCACATCCGGCGAAACGTCGCGCGTGAGACTCCACTCCCGTCCGCCATCGCCAGCGCTCTTGATCACCAGTTCAATATCCGTGAGATCGCACGAGTGATTGCCATCGCGGGGCCCGATGAGCAACGAAACCAAGTCGCCTGTCTGGATGCTGAGATTTTCGACCGGGCCAACTTTTACCTCCTTGCCACCTTGAGATGTGCCATTGGCAAGCCGCTGACGCGTGGCCCCACGGCGCAGTTCCAAGAACCATTCGACTCCATTTCCGCATTCGGGATGCGCGTGCGTCACTTTCGCCTCGATGCTAATAGGGCCAACGAGAGGACTGCGCCAGCCGACGGCGGCGTTAAGGGTTGGCGAGGGATGAACGGTGACGCCGTGTGGCTTCATGTTGCCGGGAATCCGCACATGCTGGTCAGAGGAATTTGCGAGCAGCAACGGCGTCTCGCTCGAACCCCAACCATTGACGAAATCGTAACCAGAGGATTTGTGTATCTGCGCGGTAAAGTGATCCAGTTTGATGGTGGCGCTCGAACCGATGCCGAGATAGTCCAACCATGGCGACAGCATCTCCGTTTCAACACCGTGCCGACGGGAAAGCTCCGCCACATCAAGATTATTGGTGCTGGCACTGGCCTCAGCCGCAGCAGTCAGGCATTTGGCAGTCGTTGCAAAAATCTTTTCGCGTCGCGCTGTAATCTCCCGGGTGAAGTCCCGGACGTCGCGCAAAAGTAAATCTGGTTGACCCGGCACCACCAGTTTCGGCTGCTGCCAGATTACAAAATCATTCTCATTGCCGTCACCCGCATCACCCGCCACAAGGTAGAGGACGACTTCATTACCGTTTGTCGGCGCGGCGAGCTTGAGGCGCACTTCTTGTTTTGAACTCAGCGGACTAACCGGTTCCATCCAAGCCTTTGGGCCGCCAACTTTGCCGATATGACCGACACTGCTGAACTTCCAAAGGACTTTCTGCCATTGTGTGATGTCCGCTGCAAGTGATGCTACATCTGCGTGCGTGGCAACGCGCCAACGAACACGCAGCGGGTCGAGCAGGAGTGAAGGTGACTTGTCGTTGAGCAAATTCCAAAGCGCGGCGAGATATTTTGGGCTTAGTTCGCGCTGACGAGCGAGTGACTGAAGTTGTTTCGCATTCTGGCGAAGCTCTAATGTTGCGGCGAGATATTTTTCCAGCGGCAACCGCCCGCCTTTGTTCTTGTCCAGTTCCATGCCCTGCTGGGTCACTGTTTCTGCTCCACCAACTTCCGTGAATTTGGAATAGAAGCCTCGTATCTCGGCAAGCAGTTCCTCAGTCCAATCACGCCGTGTCGTCCCGGACGAGAAGCGCAATCCGTCAGGCAATAGCACCGCATGACTGGCGATGTCCTTGCCAGCATCGAGATACTTTGTGACGAACGAGGGCGACATGACCAAAGCGTTGCCCGTGTTCATGAAGCCTTCACCCGCAGCGCTGTCGGCCGGAAACTCCTTCACTGGATCAAGTGACTCGACACCCGTAAGATCGCGCACGGTGTAGGTGTATTCCGCGTTGTTCAGTCGCCGGAGCACAACCGGGCCGGGATCGCCTGCATTCACCAGCGCGGCTTCATCCAATGCGCGATTCACCCAATCGAGCAATTGCCGTCGTTGCTCCGGCGTCGGCTGCGGCTTTTCCTGCGGTGGCATTTCGCCGAGGTTTAGTTGCTCGATCACGCGCTCCCAAACCTTGGCATGCTTCAACACTTCACTCGACGACGTGAATCTCTCGAGATCGAGATCGCCCTTATGCTTCTCGGTCGAATGGCACTTGAGGCAAAACTCGTTTATCAACGGTCGTATGTTCTGATCGTATTGTGCCGAGGTAGTTGAGCTAGTTTGAGCAACTACACCGGCAATTGACACGAACAGCACAACCAGAGTGATGTGTGCCACACGAAAGGATTCATTAAATCGTCTCGCCATTAAACGGCGCTGGCGGATTAAAGCTGGAGAATTCACTGCGAGATTTTTACACGGAGAATGAGGTTTGGCAACGACGACGGCATTTTTGGGAAAAGGTCAGATAAAGGTCAGCAAATGTGGATCGGTGAGGTGAGGCAGCGCATTGAATGTCACCGGGGAAAACCGGCCACGCGAAAACAGGAACTCTGCATACGCAGCGTTGCGCACCATCCAGCTCAACTCAAGAGTCTTTTCATCGTCCAGATTCAGCGCAAAACCCATAGCGGCAGCGACGGGGCCGCCAGAGGTGAACGCGGCGACTTTCTTTTTGCTGCCAGCAGCTTCGGTTAGTTTCGCAAGCCCCCGTTGAACACGGTCACGAAACTCGTGCCACGCCTCGAGATCGGACAAGTCGAGCTCGCCGCGCACCCAGAGTCGCGTCACTTTTTGGAAGAGCCGTAAATAGTCGCGCTGCAAGGTGTCGGAATCCTTGTGTAGTTTTTCTTTCATCTCGCGAATGGCGGGGTTGCTTTTCATCAAGCCGGGCAGCGAACGTGTCAGAACATCGTAACCAAAATGCTCATCCAACTCCGGAAGGACAACTGCCTCCGGCAAATTCAACCCATGTTCGCGGTAAGCCGCGCCGACGGCATCAAGTGTTTGCCGGTGACGTCGGCGCGGCCCGACATATACGAAATCGAAGTTCAATTTCAGTCCCACCCAGTAAAGTCCCAATTGGCGCGCCTGTTCCATACCGCGCGCCGAGAGCTGATCGTAATCCTCGGCGTTGAAAGAGGCCTGCCCGTGACGCACCAAAAATAAAAGGCTCATGGTTGTCGGTGTTTATTCGGCCAAAATGCCGCCATCCATCACCAGCGAATGACCAGTGATGAAGGCCGCTGCATCCGAGAACAGATAGATCACCGCCTTTGCAATTTCCTCAGCCGTGCCCAGTCGTTGCATCGGGACACGAGATACCAGTTTCGCTTCAAGGTCCGGGCTCCGCTCAAGCATGCGGGTCAACATCGGAGTATGCGTGTAGGCGGGGCAGATGGCGTTGACGCGAATGCCGGCCTTTGCGTAATCAAGCGCGGCAGTCTTGGTAAGGCCGATCACGCCATGTTTGCTTGCAGTGTAAGCAGCATGGCCGGGAAAACCAGTAACGCCCGCGACCGAGGACATGTTTACAATGACACCGCCGCCTTGTTTCACCATGACGGGCAACTCGCTTTTCATGCAAAGAAAAACTCCTGTCAGGTTGAGATCAATGACCCGATGCCAAACGTCTTCAGGATAATCGGCAGTGCGGGCGCGAACACCGTCAATGCCCGCGTTGTTCAGCGCGAAGTCGAGCCCACCAAAAGTCTTGAGGACTGTCTGTACCATCGCTTCTACATCTCCAGACTTGGTTACGTCTGACTTGGTGAAAATGGCTTCACCACCAGCGCCGGTAATCATTTGTGCTGTGGCCTCACCTTCAATGGTTGCGATGTCTGTCACCACGACCTTGGCGCCTTCGTTTGCAAGTGCAATGGCGGCAACCCGGCCGAGTCCGGAAGCGCCCCCAGTCACCAAAGCCACTTTGCCAGAAAATTGTTTCGTCATGTTTCAGGAATGTCTCCTGAGATTATCCGAACGGTTTTCAAACTGCCATCGGCAAAACAAATTCAGCAGGGCGGTGGCGCACTCACGATTTTTCGTGAAGTGCGACTGCAACTCGGGTTTGGTGATATTTGGCTGGCGAGGTTTCGGGTCAAGCAATTGGCCGCCGGCTTGCCGCGGCAATCTACGAGAGAAACGTGCAGATGTATTCGCAGATGCCCGACTTGATCTCGATTTCAAAGCCGGATTTGCCCGGCACCTCAAAAGCCTCACCGGCTGCATGGCGGCTCGTAACTGTCTGCCCGTCGTTTCTTACGGCGCACTCGCCAGCAACAATTTCCATTGTTTCGGGTTTGTCCGTATTGAAGTGATACTTGCCCGGATAAATCAGCCCCAAGGTCTTCTTGGTGCCATCCTGCAGGAGCAAACTGTGGCTGACGACTTTCCCTTCAAAATAAACGTTGGCTTTGGTAATGGCTGTTACTCCACAGATTTCTTTGGGTATAGATGACATAATGCGGTCAGTTTTTAGGCTGGGCGAAAATTGTCAAGTTGCGCGTACCTAGAAGCGACAAAAGCAACTAAACTTCGCACCCTTATGCTGCCGATGAGAAGGACGCAGAGGATCGCTTAACTCAATCGGTGATCAGGCGCGTGATGCGTTGCTTCTCAATGGCCAGGGAGGCTGTTTGGCCAGCGGAACGGACGAGGCGTATCAAGCCCGCAAACCGCGCATCCTGCGTCAACCCTTGTTTGAAGCGGGCGTAAATCTGTTGGACGATGACGGCAATCTTGAATAATCCGTAGGCGTAATAGAAAACCGGGTTGCCCACGAGACGACCGCTTTTGGCAACGTAGCGTTCGACCAATTGTTCGCGATTCAAGTTGCCGGGCCGGATTGTAAGACCAAATGATTGTTTCTGCCAATCCTCCGGGTCATCGGCATCAACCCAGTATCCCAGCGTCGAACCCAAATCCATCAGTGGATCACCAATAGTCGCCATTTCCCAATCTAGGACGGCTTTGATTTGAGCAACGTCCAGCGGATCCAGGACGAGGTTGTCGTACTTGTAATCGTTGTGGATGAGAGAGCAGTTTGACTCAGTGGGCTTGTGTTCCACGAGCCAACGAGCGATACGATCCATTTCCGGGATGTCATCGGTGCGGGCATTTTGATATCGCTTGATCCAGCCTTCCACCTGACGCGTGACGTAGCCTTCCGGTTTTCCCAATTCGCCCAAGCCGGCTGCGACATAATCAACGCTGTGAATTTCCGCGAGGTTGTCGGCGAAGTTTTCAGAAATGCGTCGCATCAGCGCTGGCGTCAAATCCAGTCCTTCCGGCGGTTTCGCCCGGAGGATGATTCCACTGACACGTTCCATCAGGTAAAACGGTGCGCCCAACACCGATTCATCATCGCAGTAGGCGAGCGGGCGCGGAACTTTTGGATAGACGGCAATGAGATGCGAAAGAATGCGATACTCACGTCCCATGTCGTGAGCAGTTTTGATTTTTGCGCCGAACGGCGGACGGCGCAAAACCAACTCCCGTTCGCCCATGCGCAACAGATAGGTAAGATTGGAATAACCCTTTGCGAACTGTTGGATTTCAAGCTGGCCACTCAGTACTGGCAACGTCTGCCGCAAATACGCTTCCAGTTTGCCAGCGTCCAGTTCTTCTCCTGGCCGCGTTTTTTGCGGTTGATCGAGCAAATCGGCTTGCATGATCAGATTGACACACTCAGGCCGTGTTTTTTCAGGTGAATCCGGGCGACCACAGATTTATGCACTTCATCCGGTCCGTCGTAGATGCGGGCAGCGCGCTCATGACGATACCAATGTGACAGCACGAGGTTGTCAGTGAGACCCAAGGCGCCATGCGTCTGGATGGCACGGTCCAAAACTTTTTGAAGCACGTTTGCCACATAGAATTTTATGATGGAAATTTCTTCACGCGCAGCGCGACTGCCTTCATGTTCAATTTTCTCTGCGGCTTGCAGCACCAACAAACGCGAGGCATTGATCTCCGCCCTGCTATCCGCAATCCATTCCTGAACGATCTGACGGCTGCCCAGCGGCTTGCCCGGCGCCAACAGACGTGTCACCGCGTACTGACACATCATCTCAAACGCACGTTCGCAAATGCCGATCCATCTCATGCAATGATGAATGCGGCCCGGACCTAGTCGTAGCTGCGCGATTTCAAATCCCTTGCCCTCCTGGCCCAAAAGATTTTTTTGTGGCACGCGGCAGTTTTTGTAAACAATTTCCGAATGACTGACGTAATCCTCTCCTGCCTCACCCATGATCGAAGTATTCCGAACGCGATGAAACCCTGGCGTGTTTGTCGGCACAATGATTTGGCTGGCACGAGCGTACGGGCTCTCGGCATCCGGATTGGTGATCGCCATGACAATTGCGAATGCAGCGCCATCTGCGGCGGACGTAAACCACTTGTTCCCATCTATGACGTAGTCACCGCCATCTTTGCGGGCCTGGGTTTCCATCCATGCCGGATTGGAGCCGGCAAATTCGGGTTCAGTCATCGAAAAACAACTGCGCACATCACCTCGTGCAAGCGGTAACAACCATGTTTCCTTCTGTTCCGGCGTTCCGAATGCCATCAGGATTTCCATGTTGCCGACATCCGGCGCCTGGCAATTGAAAAGGTAATGACCCAGCGGCGAATATCCTAGAGCCTCGCTGATACGCGCGAAGTCGGGAAGGAAGAAACCTTGGCCGCCCAGTTCTTTGGGCAAGTGCGGTGACCAAAGCCCCATCGCTTTGACTTGATTTCGTTTCTCCCGAAGGCGCGGCAGCAACTCGCCAAACGGACGGTGCAGAAAGTCAGCCTCCAACGGCACCACCTCCTCGCGGATGAACACCCGTATTTTATCGATCGCCGTGGTCAACGTTTCGTTGGTCATAACAAGTCAGTTTTTGCGAGCCTTGAGAAAAATGAACCTTCGAAGTTGTATCGAAGAAATTTGATCTCGAGACCTTTGGCCATCTTTGTCAGGCGATCATGTACTGCAACGCTGACGCATTCCTGCGCGTTTCCGTCACCGGGATAGGACACATCACACGAAACCGAACAAGGATCAATGTAGTTACTCAGTCGGTGGCGCGCTGCGTTTGACGAGAATCGCTTCGATGATTTTCTTTGCCAGTTCCGGTTTTTCCACCAAAGCTTTTCTCGCCGCCTCCTTGCCCTGACCGATAAGATCGCCATCGAATTGCAACCACGCGCCTTTCTTGTCCACGGCCCCGCACTCGATACCCACGTCCAAGATGCAACCTTCCTTGTCTATGCCGTGGTTGTAAATGATGTCGAACTCGGCTTCACAGAATGGCGGTGCGACCTTGTTTTTGACGATCTTCACCTTGACGTGATTGCCGGTGGCGTTGCCGGCGGCGTCCTTGAGAGTGTCCTTGCGCCGGATGTCAATGCGCACACTGGCGTAAAATTTCAGAGCCTTGCCGCCAGGAGTGGTTTCGGGGTTGCCGAACATGACACCGACTTTTTCGCGGAGTTGATTCGTGAAGATGCAAGTGGTTTTTGACTTGCTGAGTATGGCAGTGAGCTTGCGCAACGCCTGGGACATGAGCCTGGCCTGCATACCCATTGTGGCCATGCCCATTTCACCTTCGAGCTCGGCCCTCGGGACAAGTGCAGCGACGGAATCAATCACGATCACGTCGAGCGCGTTCGAGCGCGCGAGCGTTTCGCAAATGGTGAGCGCTTCTTCACCGCTGTCGGGCTGCGAAACGAGAAGATCGTCCAAGTTGACGCCGAGCTTTTTTGCGTAACCCGGATCAAGTGCGTGTTCTGCGTCAATGAATGCCGCAAGGCCGCCTGCTTTTTGGGCGTTGGCAATAACATGCAACATCAGCGTGGTTTTCCCTGAGGATTCCGGGCCAAAAATCTCTATCACACGACCTCGAGGCACGCCGCCGACACCCAAAGCGAGATCAACGGCGAGTGCGCCAGTGGGAATTACGTCTATCTTCCTCTGGGCGCGGGCGTCGCCTAGCCGCATGATTGCGCCGTCACCATAGCTCTTGGTGATGGAAGAAATGGCGGCTTCCAATTCGCGCGCGCGTGTAGCGGCCAGTTTGGAGGCTTCGGTGGATTTGGGTTCTGTCGCGATGGACTTATCGGCAGCTTTTGGTGGCATGATCTTAAGGGGTAAAATGTTTCTTGCGGTTGTTTTCTTGGCTGCGACGTTAATCAGTTCACACAATCGAGTCAACGCTCGCCATCAATTCGCAGACGAACTTTTCTCATGGACAGGAATCCGGGCAGGCCTCATCGCTGGAACTGTTTTCACGATCACCTGCATAACGCTTCAACCAAACCAGTAACAAAGAGATATCCGCCGGGGAAACGCCGGAAATGCGAGAAGCCTGACCAATGGTCTGAGGTCGCATCTTGGAGAGTTTTTGTTTTGATTCGATACAAAGGCTGGTGACGGATTCGTAATCAAAATCATGCGGGATGCGTTTTTCCTCGAGGGACTTGAGCTTTTTTACTTCGACATGCTGGCGCTCAATGTAGCCGGCATACTTGAGTTCAATTTCGACCTGTTGAACAACATCGGACGGGAGATCGGGATTGCAATTCGGCAAGGTTGCGTAGGTGATTTCCGGTCGGCGCAAGAGTTGGGCGAGCGTATCTTGACCGTGACGGACGGAGTTGAGCCTAGAAATCTCGGCGTTGATGCTTTCGCGCTTTGTTACAAAACGACGATACTTTGAGTCTGAGAGCAAACCAATGTCGTGACCCAAGTCGCTCAATCGCAAGTCGGCGTTGTCTTGGCGTAACAGAAGCCGATGTTCGGCACGCGAGGTGAACATTCGATACGGCTCCGCAGTGCCTTTCGTAATGAGATCGTCAATCAGCACCCCGACGTAGGCTTGATCGCGACGGATTACAATTTGCGGTTTGCCTGAGGAGTATTTGGCAGCATTGATTCCTGCGATCAATCCCTGCGCAGCTGCTTCCTCATATCCTGACGTTCCGTTGATTTGGCCTGCCAAAAACAATCCATGACACAACTTAACTTGTAGTGTTGCAGACAATTGAGTTGGAATAACAAAATCGTATTCAACCGCATACGCGGGTCGTAGAATTTCTGCGCGCTCGAGCCCAACAACGGAATTTATGATCTGGATCTGCACCTCGAACGGCAGGCATGTAGAGAGCCCGTTGACGTAGATTTCATCCGTGGCAATTCCTTCTGGCTCGAGAAAGATTTGATGGGTTTCTTTATCGGAAAAACGCATGATCTTATCCTCAATTGAAGGACAATACCGCGGGCCGACGCCAGCGATGATTCCAGCGTAGAGCGGCGAAAGTTGGATGTTGTCCCGTATTATCTGGGCGGTACGAGTGGTGGTGCGAGTAATGAAGCATTTCACTTGGTCGCCATTCCGCTCGAGAACCGAACTAGGCGGATAGTCGGAGACAATACCTGCGAACCTCCGACTCTCTGTTTTTTGTTCCACATGGAACAATTCATCCCGCCAGTAACTAAAATATGGGATCGGGCTATCGCCAGGCTGCTCCTCTGTAAGTGAGAAATCAATCGACCGCTTCAACAATCTCGGAGGTGTTCCGGTCTTTAATCTCCCAAGCTCCAATCCAATTCTTCGGAGACAAGCGGAAATTCCTGTCGAAGCAGGCTCACCAGCACGTCCACCTGCTTCTTGACCCGATCCAATGTGCATTAGACCTTGAAGAAATGTTCCCGTCGTGATTACCACAGCCTTTGAGTGGAACTGTGCTCCTATCGAAGTTTGGACACCATATACACCGTCGTAGTTAAAGAGAATATCTGTCGTGTTAGATTGTTTAACGTCCAAGTTAGGCTCGCGCTCGCAAACCCACTTCATTCTGAATTGATAGGCCTTTTTGTCGCATTGCGCGCGTGGTGCCCATACGGCTGGACCTCGCTTTGTATTGAGCATCCGAAATTGAATTCCCGTCATGTCGGTAGCAATTCCCATTTCCCCTCCGAGCGCGTCAATCTCTCGCACGAGTTGACCCTTTGCTTGGCCGCCAATCGCTGGATTGCACGACATTTGCCCAATGGTATCGGCATTCATCGTGAGCAGGAGGGTTTGACTGCCGAGCCTGGCTGAAGCTAAAGCCGCTTCAACTCCTGCGTGACCTGCTCCAACTACGATGACGTCGTATTTCTTCGGGTAAACAAACATTGACCCAGTCTATACCGAATAGAACTTGGAATAAAAGACAGGTTTTTCAGCAATGCAGAATATCTTGCGGGCCGGGTTTTCGGCGAGCCGACGGCAAATTTTGAACACGTGTTCAGCGTCATCTGGGGCTCCAATTTCAGAGGCAATTTGTTCGGCGTCGATCTGCCTTCCTATGTTTGATGTGATGTGTGCCGCTACTTTTCGTTGTAGATCGAGCACCGCAGACGCTGCTTTTTTTCCTGCCTCGACGCCTGGCTGGTGATAGGCGTTTATGTTAACCAGAGTCGCATATAAACCGACTGCCCGCTCAAAGAGTGCTATCAAAACTCCAACACCGAACGGTGAAACATTTTTGACTGTCAGACAAACCGATTCTCGCCCGCTCTCAAACAATGCTTGCCTTGTTCCAAGCAAGAATCCGGCGAGATAGTCTCCTGATGTTACTTCTGGTTCGACCTGCAGTGGCGTTCCACGCTGATCAACCAACACCTCCACGAATGTGAGGAAGAAATCATTTAATCCATCTCTTAACTGTTGAACATAAGAGTGTTGATCTGTAGCTCCTTTATTGCCGAGCACAGTGATACCCTGGTGAACAACATTGCCGTTGAGGTCTTTTTCCTTTCCCAGAGACTCCATAATTAACTGTTGAAGATACTTCGAAAGCAAACCAAGCCGGTCTTTGTATGGGATGACTACCATGTTCTTGTTCCCCAAGCCTCCAGTGGCCTGAAACCATGCCAATGCTAGCAATGCAGCAGGGTTTTTATGAATAGCTGATGTGCGGGTTTGCTCATCGCACGCTTTTGCACCGGACAAAAAACTATCCACATCAATCCCCTGCAATGCAGCTGGAAGTAGTCCGACTGCGGAAAGCTCGCTCGTTCTCCCTCCAACCCAATCCCACATGGGGAAACGTTCCAGCCAACCAGTCTTGGTTGCAATTTGATCAAGCTCGCTACCTTCACCGGTCACTGCGATCACATGCTTCTCAAAGGTCACCCCGGCACTGCAATAAGCAGCCTTGGCTTCCAACATCCCATTGCGAGTTTCCTTTGTGCCGCCTGATTTTGATATGACTAGACAGAGTGTTCTAGCTAGTTGTCCTTCAAGCTTTTTAAGCACACGCTGCATTCCGTCCGGATCGGTGTTGTCGAAATAGAATGTACGCAACGATTTGCTGCCAGGCTCGCCTAAGGCATCTCCAACGAACTGCGGCCCCAACGCCGAGCCGCCGATGCCGATCAACAACATGTTTTCAAACACGCCACCCGCACCTCGAATCTTGCCACTCAAAACATCCGCCGCAAAAGCTTTCACCCGAGCAAGAGTTGTTTCAATTGCGGAACGGATGTCAGCAGTGGGCGCGAGCGTTGGGTTGCGCAGCCAATAATGCCCCACCATCCTGCCCTCATCCGGGTTTGCAATCGCGCCAGCCTCCAAAGCCTTCATGGCATCGAACGCCTTTTGCATCCGCGGTTCCATGTCCTTCAGAAACTCGTCTGTGATTCCAGTGCGACTCAGATCAATCGCAAGTTCGAGGTCTGGGAATTCTGTGTAGAATTTTTTGAAGCGCTCCCAAAGCTGCTGCTTTGAATAGTTCATAGGCGCGGATTCTACGGTGGGAGTCGTTGGCGGGTAAAGACCGCAATCCAATTTGACCCCGAACGTCCTTGCCCACCATCGCGGGGCATTCCACCTGAACTTGAAGTTTTCCTATTAGTGCGCGTCCAGCCTGCCGTACTTTCGAATCTCCGGCCATATCCACGCAACACACAGAACTGCGAAGATCGTTCCCACGCCACCTGACACCACAGAAATCATTGCGCCGGTGGCGATCGCGTTTCCGACTGCTGGACCGAACCAATGCGCCACCGTTCCGGATTCAAAGCCGCCCAGTTCATTCGAGGTGCCGATGAACAGATTGTTGACGGCGGAAACACGTCCGCGTTTTTCATCTGGAGTCAACAACTGCACAAGAGTGTGCCGTACTACAACGCTGACATTGTCGGTTGCGCCACAAACCAAGAGCATCGCGAACGACAACCAGAACCATGTGGACAGTCCAAAGCCGATGGTAGCAAGGCCGAAACCAACCACGGCCCATAGCAAAGCGTGCCCAGCCTTCTGCAACGGTGGACGATGCGCGAGAATGAAGGAGCAAACAATGGCGCCGACGGGCATGGCAGTTTGCAGAAAACCCAGCCCCGTCGGCCCGACGTGTAGAATGTCTTTTGCGTATATCGGCAACAACGCTATCGCACCTCCAAGCAGCACAGCGAAAAGGTCCAGCGTAATGATGCCGACAATGATCCGGCTTGCAAAGACGAATTTGAATCCGGTCAACAGACTTTTCAGCGTCATTTCCTCGCGCGCTGTAACGACCTGACGTTGCCGCACCAAACTGACCAGCGCGCTGCATACAATCATGGTCGTGGCAGTCACGACATAGACCAACGCCGGCTTTTGTGTTAGTTCTATCAACCCACCCGCCGCCAACGGGCCAAGAATGCACGAGAGTTGAAACGTGCTGCTGTTCCAGTTCACGGCTTGGGCGAATTGTTTGCGTTCAACAAGTTGAGGAAGGAACGATGCGCTGGCGGCCCAGAGAAATGTCCGGATTGTTCCGACGACGGCGAGACAAACATAAATCCAAACGACCGGGGCGCGAACAGCAGAGATGACAGCAAACCCAGCGCAGACAATTCCGAGACCCGCGTTCAACGTCACCAGGATATGTTTGCGGTTGCGATTATCCGCGATGTGTCCGGCGGGAAGCGTGAACAGGAACATTGGTATCACTTGAGTCAATCCGACGAGGCCCAGTGCAAGCGCCGAGTGCGTGCGCTCGTAAAGCTCCCAACCCAATGTCATTGTGAGCATCTGCTGGCCTAAAGCGGCAATGAACCGGCCAAATAGATAACAAGAGAAGTCGCGGTTCCGCAGCACGGCGTAGGCGTCACCGTTCTGCACGGGCAAATCACTTGATGCTGGCTGGCTCATTTGTGTCGCCGCAGATTAAACCGAATCAGACAAACGTCGAGCCTCGGCAATGGGTGCCGTTACACCGCACCTGCTGTGTCTGAAGCCTGCTCAAATCTCAGTTGTGCTTTCAGCGGGGATACGGAAACATCAATGCACATGGTAGAAAGCCAATCACAGAATTCCGTCACAAAAAAGCGATTCATCTGGCCATGGATTGTAGCGGCGATGGTGCTGCTTGGAATCACACTGGCTGTGGTGTGGGTGCGCCGCGAAGCACAACGAATTCAAAACCAGCGGCAATATCAAATTCCACGCTGATCATTTTACTGTCAGGCGGGAGCGGGGTGAAGTTCCGTCGGGAGAAAAATCACGCGCCCGGACAAATCGACGATTTCTCCAACATGCCGATCGTCTCGTCAGTGCTTCTCTTCATCTTCATCGCGACGATCACGGGGTCGGTTGTGGATCTGACGCATTGCACGGCGTAGCTGGTCAATCTCGCGTTCATCGGCCAGTTTCTGCCGTTCCGCCAGCTCAACCAGCTCCAGAACTTCCTCCATCTTGTCCTGCGCTTGCTTCAGAGCCGCGGCAATCTGCATCACGTCATCAATCGCCTGGTGAATCGCCGCCACAGGCGCAGGTTGAAACGGCGGGGGCAGCGGCTCACGACGCAGAGGTTCGCGGCGCGGTAATTCACGACGCGCCGGTTCACGGTGCATTGGCTCACGACGAGGTTCGAATTTCCTCGGCCCGGGGGACTGTGCTGGTGCAGGCTCGGTGGCCTCCGAAGTTTTCTGAGGCTGAACGGCTGTGACAGCAACAGTCTCCACGCCCGCGTCCGCCTTGGCTTCGACAATGGTTTCCTGGCTCGTATCAGGCGCGTCATCCTCGGACTTGTCAACGGCATCTGCTGTGCCCACGGGCGCAGCTCCGGGTGGGCGACGACGTCCACGACCTCCGCGGCGACCACGACGACGCCCGCGCGGGTGCTCGCCCCCTTTGTCTCCGGGGGCTGGGGCTGGATTCGGATTTGGTTCTTCGTTTTCCGGCATGTCTTTGGTGAGCTTGCGGAGAACTGCCGCCGATGAAAAGCCAATTCGCAAGGCAGGTGTGTCAAAAATGACTCGGTTGGCGCTGGAGGAATTTCCCGTGGCCGTGCTTGCCGACGAATTTGCCGTCGCGCACGGCGACCTGCCCGCGCACGGTGACGACGCTCGGGCGGCCTTCCAGTTTCCAGCCTTCAAACGCGCTGTAATCCAGATTCATGCTCTGTGTCTTCACGGAGATTTTGCCGCGATAGTTCGGGTCAAAGACCACGAGGTCGGCGTCCGCGCCGGGCTGGATCGTGCCTTTGCGCGGGAAGAGGTCGAACGTCTTCGCGACCTGCGTGCTGGCGACGTTTACGAAAGTGTGCAGGTCAATCTTCCCCGTCTTCACGCCGTAGGTGTAGAGCAGGTTGATGCGTTCTTCGAGCGACGGGATGCCATTGGGAATCTTGGTGAAATCGTTTTTGCCCATCTCTTTCTGCTTCCGGAAATCGAACGGCGCGTGGTCGGTGGCGACGGTTTGCACGAGGCCGTCGCGCAGGCCATTCCAGAGAATTTCCTGATTCCGCTTGTCGCGCAGCGGCGGTGACATGACAAATTTCGCACCCTCGAACTTCAGCTTCTCCGCGTAGGTTTTATCGAGCGTGAGGTATTGGATGAGCGTTTCGACCGCAACGCGCACGCCGCGTTGGCGCGCGGCGATGGCTTGATCAAGCGCTTCCTTGCAACTCAAGTGGACGATGTATGTCGCCGCACCAGTGAGTTCGGCGAAGGTCATCAAATGATGCACGCCTTCGGCTTCGACAGCGGGCGGGCGACTGGGCTCATGAAATTCCGGGCCGGTCTTTCCTGCGGCAAGGAGTTCCTTGCAACGCTCGCTGACGAGGGTTTCGTTCTCGCAATGCGCCGTGACGATGACGCCGAGTTCCTTGGCCAGTTTGAGCGTGCGGTAAAGCTCCGTGTCGTCCACGCCGAACGCGCCTTTGTAGGCCAGGAAAATTTTGAATGAACTGATGCCGTGCTTCACGATTTCGCGGAGTTGCTTCTCGGACTTATCGTCAAACTTCGTCACGCCCATGTGGAACGTGAAATCGCACGCGGACTTGCCGACGGCCTGCTTCATCCAAAGTTCAAAGCTCTTGAGAGCATCGTCTTTGCGGGCGGGGCAGCACATCTCGATAAGCGTGGTCGTGCCGCCAACCAGCGCAGCGCGGCTGCCGGTGATGTAATCATCCTTGGAGATGGTGCCCATGAACGGCAGGTAGATGTGGACGTGCGGATCAATGAAGCCGGGGAAGACGAACTTGCCTTTCGCATCCACGACCTCCGCGCCTTTGGGCGGGGTGATGCCACGGTCAATGCGGGTGATGGTTTCGTTTTCACAGAGGATGTCGGCCATGTAGCGTTCGCTGGCCGTGACGATTTCGCCGTTCTTGATGAGCAAAGCCATGTCGTTGTGGTAGCGCGTCAGTCCGAAAATGACAATCAAATTACCGGGGGCAGTAACCACGGATGAACACGGAATCCGCAGATAATGCAGATCTGTTTTAAATCTGCGTTCATCTGTGAAACCTGAGGCTAAACTTTATCGCGCGCGATAGAAGCGCGCGGGATAATTCCCCCATTGCGGATCGGTGAAGTTCGTGGACGTGCTGGTCAATGTGTTGGTCCTAATCGGCTGCCAGTTCACCAGATTGGTGCTCGCCTCGACGACGATGGTTTGATTGGAGACGCCGGTGATGGTGAACCTGAAATTGCCTGATTGAACGCCGACATTATTGCCAGCGATTTGCGGCGGCCAGTACAGCATTACCGTTGGCAAACCGCCGTAAGTCGCGCCCCAGCCCGATGTGCCGTAGTAATAATAGACCTTCCCAGGAACGCTGGTGAATACGCTGCTGCCCAAGGTTGGCGCATTCCCAAAAAAAGTGAGGTTTGTGAGCGTGGTGCATCCCCCAAAAGCACTGCTGTTGATGTTCGTCACGCCATTGCCAATGGTGACGGTTTTCAGACCGATGCAAGCCCCGAACGCAACGGAGCTGATACTCTTCACACTGTTGGGAATTGCCACGCTCGTCAGGCCGCGGCAATGGATGAACGCACCGTCGCCGATGCTCCTCACGCCGGCAGGAATTGTTACGCTCGTCAGCCCGGCGCAATATGCGAACGCATTGTTGCCAATGTTCGTCACGCTGCTGGGCATGGTGTAACTGCCGCTGCCTCCTCCCGGGAATTGAATCAGTGTGGTTTGGGGCTTGTTAAACAACACGCCGTTCCCGCTGCTGTAGGCAGGATTCCCCGCGGCCACGGCTATGTTTGTCAGGCTGGTGCAAATTTGGAACGCCCCAGCGCCGATGTTCGTCACGCCATTACCAATCGTCGCGCTCCTCAGGCTGGTGCAATAGGCAAACGCCACGTTCTCAATGCTCGTCACATTATCCGGAATCGTCACACTCGCCAGGTTTGTGCAATAAGAGAACGTGCCCTCGCTGATATTCTTCACCCCATTGCCAATGGTGACGCTGGTCAGGCCGATACAATTGTAGAACACATAGTCGCCGAGTAGCGCGATGCTGTTGGCCATCGTCACGTTCGTCAGGTTGTTGCAATTCTGGAACGCACGATCGCTGATACTCGTCACGCCGTCGGGAATGGTATAGCTGCCGCCCAATCCTCCCGGAAATTGAATCAACGTGGTTTGGAACTTGTTAAACAACACACCGTTCGTGCTGCTGTAAGCAGGATTTCCCTCCAGCACGGTGATGTTGGTCATGCCGTCGCAAGCGGCGAACGCATCCATGCCGATGTTCGTTACGTGGTCCGAAACCGTCACACTCGTCAGGCTGTGGCAATAACGGAACGCTCCGTAGCCGATGCTGGACACGCTGTCAGGAATCATAACGCCCGCCAGACTGTAGGACTCAGAGAAGGCTCCGTCGCCGATGTTCGTTACGCTGTTGGGAATGGTCACACTCGGCAGGCTGTTGCAACTATGGAACGCGTAGTCATCGATGTTTAAAACATTCGTGCCGATGTCCGCATTTGTCATGCTGTCGCAATCCCAGAATGCCCCATAGCCTATGTTTGTCATGCCATGGCCAATGGTGACGTTTGTCAGGCTGGTACAGGAATAGAACGCATAAGTGCCGATGCTCAACACTGGATAACCGTTGATGGTAGTGGGAATGACGACATTCGTAACACCACTTGATGCGCCGACATAGCCCGTGATGGTGATCGCGATGTTGTTTGTGCTGAACGTCAGCGCGTTTTGCGCCGGCAGCAAGAGAGGCAACAGGCAGACCAGTGTGAGGACTGGGAGTTTTAGCTTCATGAGCTTGGCGCAGTTCCACAACGACTGCTCCGAGTTTTGGCATTATTGTCCGACACTCCATTCTGTCAATGGTTATGTCGGGTGCGGAAACTTATTGTCGGCCACAGGTGCATACCGATGGACACGGAGCAAATCCACAGATGGCAAACATTTTCGCAAATTGGTTGCTCATCTGCGGACAGTAGTGAAATCTGCGGACAAATCATTGTGCCGAATCAGCGCAATCCGGGTCTTGCTTCGCTGCCGGTGATGTAGTCGTGCTTTGAAAACGTGCCCATGAACGGCAGGTAGATGTGGCAATGGAAAACCGGCGCAGCATTTCATGCCGTTCACACCACATTTTCAATCTGACGTGGCAGACATTCTCACCTGGCTGCGATGTCCGCATATTCCTCAACCAATTCTTTTGCGCCTGCCTCGTATGCCTTGCGCTTAAGACTCTCCACCAGTTTCTGGTCAGCAACTCCCCGTCGCGGCGAGCGGCTGATTCGACTGTCGTCGAACGCACTTGGACTCAGCACCGACCAATCGCCTGTCCGCACATCAACCAACGCCAGCTTGAGCCGGATGCGCATGTGCTCGCTTTCGTCGGGCACCAACCAGTTCACCACCGGCACCCAAGAAACCGTCTTGGTGGCAAGCTCGGCGTTTCGGGATTCAAGAATTCCCCAATAGCACAGAATCGTTTCACACCCGCCACGCGCAGCAGCCAGGCGCAGTGACTTGGAGAAATCTCCTGCATCGTACCGCTCGAACTGTCCATCATCTGTTCGGCGCGAAACCGGTGGAACGCCGGTAAACGGGACAACGCGAAAGTGTTTGCTCAACTCGTTCACCATTGGACCGTCCGGAAAAATTGCGCCGGATTGAACCAGCAGGATGGACGCACCAGGTTTGATTCGTACAGGCTTTGCGCTTGCCAGAGTGCGTTGAATATCCGCTTCCGTTGCCGTGTCGCTTCGGGTGATTCCGAGCACGTCGAACTCGCTCAGTTCGCCTCGATACTGGAATCCGGAATCAGAACCGTTCTGGTGCGGGACGAAACTCCGCGACGAGCCGCCTTCGTGGTAGTTTGAATTGGAAATGGAGCGTGTGGTGGAGCAACCAGCCAGGAGCGCCAGCGCTGAGATGAGTGCCATCAATGTTTTTGTTTTCATATTTTGCCGTTCTCTTTGTTGTCTGTGCGTTGTGACACCATCAATGTTCAATTCGCAATAGTGAGGCGATTGCCCGGTTACTTTTCAGGCACGGTGGTGCGATACTTCACGCCTTCCGGCACCGGAACAGCAACCGGCACGGTCGTGCCCTCCGCGCCTTCGGTCCGCCGCGAAGAATCCACCGCCACAAACGCCGTGTAGGCCGACATCAATCCGTAATCGAGCGCTACGCGTTTGATCTTATCCTCCAGAGCGGCGTCCGGTGTTCGTATGGATTCGTCCGCAAGGTCGGCGATTTTCATGCGCGCCCAAACTTGCGGGAGACCGTTTTGCGAGTTGCGCGCACCAACGCGACCAGCGGGCACAGTAAATTCCACCAGTTCACTTCCAACCTTGCCGCGAACTCGAATCGTCGCGTTTTCATCGCCTTGGAATCTTCCCGTGAGAATCACCGGGCGACCTATGAACAGGTCCGGCGTGGCTCGCGGAAAAATCTCGCGGGGCTCAACGCCTCCCCAATCAACCTGGATGTCCGTCATCGCTGGATGACTCGTGCGATTGAAGAAATCTTCCATCACCTTTGCTCCGTCGTCCTGCGGGCCGAGGTAGGCCACCGTACCGCGTCCAGTCTTCGCCATGTGATCGAGTAAAAACCGGTTTACTGACGAACCGACACCGAAACTGAAGATTCGCGAGCCCCCGAGTCGGGCTTGAACCTCACGCAGGATTTCAGCCTCGTTTCCAATGTAACCGTCGGTGAGAAAGCAGACGAAGCGAAGCCGCTCCGGGTCGTGCGGAAAATCCAGCGCAGCCTTGATGCCTTCGATCATCATCGTGCCACCTTCGCTGTTGAGAGAACGCAGATAGCGCAAACCGCGCTCGATATTTTCGTGCGTGGCGGCGAGCGGTCGCGAACCAAGCTGTGACGCGTGTTCAGAAAAATTGATGATCTGAAACGAATCAGCCTGCGACATGAGCTTTAATCCGCGCTCCACCGCAGCCTTGGCCTGTGCGAGGGGAACGCCGTTCATGCTGCCGGAGCAGTCCAAAACAAACACAAGTTCGAGCGGCTGCCGCGCCAGCTTCGTCAGCTCCGCAGGAGGAAACAACATCAGCGAAAAATATCCGCCGCGCTCGTCGCGACGCGTCAGCAGGCTGGATTTGATTTCTTCACCCGCTACGCGATAACGGAGCACGAAGTCGCGGTTGGGAATGTTGTCATGCGGTTTGAGCGCGACGCTCAGGCGGCCATCGGGAGCGGTGTTCGCGGTGACTTCATGCGTGCGGCAATTGAACTCCTCAATGGTTACGCCGGCGTCCACATCCACGCGCAGCGAAATATCATGTCCACTGCGCTCGCCCGGTTTGAGATATTGAACTTCGGTCTTTTGTCCGGACGAACCCGCGCCACCCCGCGCGGCAGCGCCGATGCCATCAGTTGTCCCCGGAGGATTGAACCTTGGCCCGACGACCATGGGGAAAACAAACTCGTACCAGCCGTCCACGTAATCAAGCGTGTGAAAGTATTTGATCGTCACGTCAATCTCGCGACCCGGTTCGATATTTGCGACTGACTGTGTGAAAATGTTCGGTCGTTCCTCAGTCAGCAGCGATGCGACGTGGCCTTGTTGCTTGGCCGCTTGATAGATTTCCTCCGCCTCCTTGCGTTCCCGGATGATGCCGCGAATCCGGCGCCCGCCGATCGTCATGAGGAACTCGTTGATTGCGGCGTTGTGCGGCAATGGAAACACGTACACTGCCTCGATCTTGCTCGAATACGGGTTGTGGAACTGCTGAACGACTTCAACCGATCCGATGAAGCCGCTCACAGACGCGCGAACGTCCGTGTGCTTGAGAGGCATCGGCACAGGTTTGCCAGCGATCTTAGTCATCAACGCGCCCGAGCCTGGTGTGTCGTCGGATTGGGGCGCGGTGGAAATGCGGGAACGAGCGATAACCCAGATTTCTTCGTGCAAAGTTGCACCGCTGATGGATCTGGCAATAGCACCGCGCTCGGCCGATGAATGAAAACCTGAGCCACCTCGCACTCCACCATCCTTGAGGAGTCTGCGAGATTCGCCTTCGGAAAACTTTGATGCGGGCACACTCATAGTTGGTGCTCGTTCTGTCGAACACCCAGAAAACATCCACGCCAAAATAAACATCGCCATCAGCGCGAAACCAATCGCGATAGGTTTTGATTTCAATCTCTTGAATTTCATTGTGCCCTCTTTTCTTCTACGGCGACTCCTGCCGTTATTTTGTTTCCGTTTGAATCTGCCGCTGCTTCGAGCTTCGTCTCGAACTTCAATTTACTTCCATGTCTGACTTGAAGATGGATTGTCGCCACGCGCGTGCGGCCCGTTGGCAATTGCGTCACCGAATTCGTGCTGAACGCGGCCAGGATAACACGCTCCTGTTGCATCGCCTGCGGATCGTAAAACGATGGCCCGGCAAACGCGGGATGTTCGCCACCTTCAATGCCGACGATCTTTACGTCACCACCCACGGCTTTGAATTCGAGTTGGTATGCCGCGAGTGGAGCGTTTGTTGCATTGAGAAACACTTCCACTGCACGGAACTCAACCGAGTTGGTGTTTGCTAACTGAGCGAACAAGGAATTCCAGCAGGAAAAAAGCAGCATGAACAGGAGCATGGGCAGGGCGTTCACGATCGCCCTCCTTTTCCAAGTTTCACAGCACGACCTGCGATGAATTCCGCGTCGCGCCAATCCACCACGCCATCATGGTTTACGTCCGATGCGGCTGCGGGTTTTGTTTCCGACTGCAACAAACGCGCAAGTTGGAACGCATCCAGAATGTCCACACGCCCGTCATGGTTGATGTCCTCGCGGGCGAATGTTTGCACCGACGATGGGCGGCGGGTCGTGAACACCACAAGCCCGACAATCGCGAGACAGGCCGTCGCCAAGGCAGGCCAGGCGATCCAGGGACGGACAAATTGAAACTTCCTTCGTTCATGTCGGGCCAGATGGCGGCGTGCCGCATTGAGGATGAACAAGTCAACCGCGGGCGGCACAAACACACGTCGCGCCGGCGGTTCCCTGAGGGCGGCCACCAACTTCGGCGGGGCTTCCACCTCCTCACCGTCGCGGCGTGTGTTTGGATCGCTGTAATGCATCGTCTTCTGTTAAGCGCGCGGCAGAGGTAAAAGGTTCATTTGGATTTGAGGAATGTGGTGAGGGGAATTCCATCCTGTGGATGCGAGTTCCGGCAGCGTTGCCTCCAGTCGCTTCCCTCCAACGGAGCGTTTGATTGACAAGTGTGCAGGGCTTGGACAGGCTCGCAGCGAGGTTCCAACATTATGAGTGAAATCAAATTTGCCTGCCCGGGTTGTCAGCAACACATCGCATGTGACACCGGTTATTCCGGCATGGAGATTTCGTGTCCGGCCTGCAAGGCGAAGATGATCGTTCCGCAACTGCCCGGCACGCCACCTCCGCCTCCCCGATTGTCGGTTGGGTCAACCGCCCCACCGCCGTTACCGCCACCGCCATCTGCCGAGGGCAGAACCTGCCAGAGCTGCGGGGCAGGTGTTGAACCGGATGCGATGATATGCACGCAATGCGGAACAAACCTTGAAACCGGCCAGCGCATCCAGCAGAAACCTCCCACGCCCTCCAAACCCGGAGCGAAACGTCCCAAGTCCCGCAAGGCTGCGAGCGGAGAAGCTCCGTGGTACAAGAGTGTTTACCCTTATCTGCTTGTCATCCTCGCTATTTTGGGAGGCCTGTATTATTTGGGGCGCACAAATCCGACAGCAGCATTGATTTTTTGGGGTACATGGCTGCTCTACGGGTTTGGCGTCTATATTTACACAATCATTTGCGCGTGGAAGGATGAAGGCGCGTTGTGGGGAATCCTATGCATCGTATTTTGGATTGTTGCTGTTTACTACGTTTTCTTCAAAAGCGAGAACCCAACCCTTCAGGCATTGTGCGGTGTCAATGTGCTGCTCGGCTTGGCGACTTATTTCATTTGAATTAACAGATTGTTGCCAACGCTTATCCCGCCGTGCCATAACGAATTGTTTGGCGGGAATTGATTCATGGGCTACGCTCGCGTCGTGAGCAATCTTCTCCTCGGCGTTGTATCCGCATTCATCGCCACAAACCAAGCCGCGGCCCTCGGCAACGTGGTGGCGCAGCAGACCGGCTTCGTGGTCAGCACCCCCGCGACGAACAGCCCTGCCGGGGTGGAGTTGCAAAAGCTCATGGACGCGGATGACGCAGCGCAGGCGGAGGTGGACGTGTGGATCAAGGAGAATCAAAAGTTCGCCGAGCAGGGCGCAGGCGTGCCGAACGCAGAGTTAAACGCGAGAATCATGAAGCGCTTTGAACTCGTGCGCCATGGTTACAAGGATTATCTCAAACGGCATACAAACAGCGCTTCCGGCTATGTGGCTTACGCCAGCTTTCTCGGAGATATTCGCGATGAGGAAGGTGCGATGGAACAACTCGAACTCGCGCGGGCTATTGATCCGAAGGATCCGGCGGTGTGGAACAACCTCGCGAACATTTATGGTCACATCGGAGAAGTAACAAACGCGTTTATCTATTACGCGAAAGCCATTGAGCTCGATCCATCAGAGCCTGTTTACTACCATAATTTCGGAACAACGGTGTTCCTGTTTCGCAAGGATGCCAGGGAGCATTACGGCATCAATGAGCAGCAGGTGTTCGACAAGGCGTTGGAACTTTACGACAAGGCAATGAAGCTGTCGCCCGATGATTTCCTGCTCGCGACAGACGTGGCGAAAACCTATTACGGCATCCGCCCGCCCCGGACCGAAGCAGCGCTGAACTCCTGGACGAATGCGTTCAAACTGGCGCGTGATGCCGAGGAACGTGAAGGCGTACAGTTGCACCTGGCGCGGATCAAAATGCATGCGGACCGTTTTGCCGAGGCGAGCGCTCACCTCAGCGCGGTGACAAACAGTTCGTACACGGAATTGAAAACACGGCTGACCCGTGTGCTCAAGGATCTGGAATCTGCAAAGTCAGGAGACACCAATGCTGCACCAGTTGAAACCAAAGCACCCGTGGAGAAGCCAAAAGAATCCAGCAGCGCGAAGTAATTCAGGCGTGCGCCCGTGTTTCAACAATACACCAGCAGCGACTGATTGATCGGTGCGACGCGGTTGTGGCTCAGAAGTTTTTGGATCGAACCTTCGCACAGAGGCTGTCCCTCCGGAATGAGCAACACTCCGTTTGGTGTGTAAATTCCCTTGGCGAGAACCATGCCCGGGGAAAGTTCTGCGAGCAAAACCTCACGTTCCTTGCGCGGCATGTCAGCTTTGGGCAATGCCCGCATGAACGCCCGGACCGCTTCCGGATCAAATGCCGTTCCGCTGTCCAGCTTGATGGATTCGATGGCATTGGCTTCGTTGTGTGGCGATTCCGCATAAGCCACGGCCACGGCCAGCAACCGCGCGAGCCAGGGGATTTCTTCACCGGCAAGTCCGTCTGGAAAGCCTATGCCATCGAAACGTTCATGATGCGCGCGGATGATCATGCCCACATCCGCAAGGTGATGGCCGAACTTGACGAGGTCCTGGCCGAAAACTGGATGGCTGCGAAGAATGGAAAGCTCGTCCTCCTTCAGATTCTCCCGATCCTGCTCCCACTTTTGAATGATCTGCCTGTGAATGCCGACGAGCCCGATGTCGTGCAACCACGCGCTGACTTCGAGCACCTGGCGTTTTTCCGGCGTGAGGCGCAACGTGTCAGCCATGGCTTTGCAGACTTCATGGACGCGTCGGGCCTGATTGCCAAGAGCGGGATGAAAAGTCTGAAGCACATGCAAACCGAGCTGGACTGAATGCTGGATGTTCTCAGCGAGCGAGGCGTTCTGGGCGGAGAGCAGTTCATTTTGCTCGGCCACGCGCGCGATCTGGTGTTCGAGTGATTGATTAAGTTCCTTCAACCGCTGGTTCATCACCAGGGATTCGTTCTGGAGATCGGCGTTGCGAACGATGAGTTCGTAGCGCTGGACGGCGTTCTTGACGGTTGCCAGCAATTCCTCGCGCAGCCACGGCTTGACGATGAAACGGTAAATCTCGCCGCGATTTATGGCGTCTATGACGGTGTCAAGACTGAGAACCGCCGTGATGAGAATGCGGGTGGCGTTTGACTGGATTTCCTTGGCCTGCGACAGGAATTCGAGGCCGGTCACGCCGGGCATCTGATTGTCCGAGATGATGACGGAAAACTGCTGCTTCTGAAGCTCGTCGAGAGCGATGAATGAATTCGACGCGGTGACCACCTGATATCCCTCGCGGGACAGCACTTCTCGCAAACCGGCAAGCACGATCTGCTCGTCGTCAATGACAAGGATACGATGCAGGGGTTGGTTGGAGTTCTTGAAAAATGAGGTCATGACAGCATCAGCCCCTCGGGCCTGGCGGCGAAATTCTTGAACATTATCCGTGCAAACAACGACACCGATTTGGGCAACGACAAAATCGGCCCACACCCGCCTACGCCCGGCGCTACGGCGCGGCTGAGACTCTGGCGAGCCGCAGCGCCGGGTGAAGGCTGCAAGCTGGTGCTGTTAAGTTGAGCAGCTCTTTTCACGGATTACATCTGGACAAATTCAGAAAAGCAAATGAGATGCCGGGCCGGGTGAAACGATTGAATGGGCTGTGTTTCTGAAGAAACATGAGGAATCGAGGTCAAATGCTTCATCCAGCGCTGAGACGGGCTGTCTGAAAACTTGACCTCGTTGGAATGTTCTGCGGCAGTGCCATGGCGTTGTCCTCGGCCAGGCTCGCCCAGGAATGCTGTTGAGATGGGCTTCGCCCGGACACGGCTTTGGGATTCTCACCGGGTTTCGCCCGTGGCGTTACCGGACTACGGTTCGGCCAGAAACAATCATGGACTTGCTGGAATACTGGAGATTGCGGGAGCGTCCGTTTGAACCGACGTGGGACACGCGTTTCTTTTTTCAAGGTCGCGCACACGACGAGGCACTCAACCGCCTGAGCTTCGTAGTAGGCGAGCAGACGATGTTGCTGGGGATGTTGACCGGCGAGATCGGTTGCGGGAAAACCCTCACACGCGCAGTGTTTTCGCGCCAACTGGCACGGAGTCATTTCCACGTCATCACCCATGAAAACTCCGCGTTTAGTTTCAACGACCTTCTCGGGCTGACGCTGCGCGCTTTGCTGGATGAGGGAACTCCGCTCGCGCGAACCAAGGCCGCGCGTTGGATGCAATTCGAACACACTCTGGCACGCCTTGCTGCGGAGAACCGCCATCTGGTGCTTATCTTCGACGAGGCGCAGGAAATGTCTGCCTCCACGCTTAATGAACTCAAGCTGCTCACCAACCTTAACGGCGACGGACGCAGCTTTCTTACACTGATTCTTGTCGGCCAACCCGAGTTACGGGAGAGAATCGCCCTTTGTCCTGCGGTAAACCAGCGCGTGAGCCTGCGTTTTCATCTCGACGCGTTGTCGCTTGAGGATTCAGCCAATTATTTCAGCCACCGGTTGTTTGCGGCGGGCCATGCCACGGGCGACCTGTTTGACCCAAATGCCGTCGAACGCGCGTTCGAAGCAACCCAGGGGGTGCCGCGCGCATTGAACCGTCTGGGCAAACTCGCGCTTGAGTTTGCGTGGCTGCATGAGTATCCAAGAGTCACGTATGCGGCCGTGGATGCAGTGGCGCGCGACCTGGATCGTCATCAGACCCTGTTGATCGCATGAACGGCAATTCCGGAGAACTCAGCCTGAGCGCAGTGCGCGCCAAACGCGCGAGTGTCACGTCGCGTCCTGCGCACGAACAATCTTCACTGCCGCCGCTTGAGTACGATTTCACATCCTCCGCTGATTCTTCTGCGCAATCCCGGAGCGCGTCGCCCAACCCGGGGCGCGCGCCCCGATTCGATCCCTGGCGCATGGCCGCAGCACTGAAAGCGCATTCACAGTTCATCTGGAGCGTGGCGGGAGCGACTGCGGTGCTGGCTGCAATCGTTGTGTTCCTGATTTCAGATTATCGCGTTCGGATGACGCTCATCGCGCGCGAGGCGGGTGCATCGCTGAGTTCGGCTGCTGAAACCGAGGCGTACCGTCCGCATCCATTCAACGCACAGACGCTGGTGAATCTCATGTCCTCGACGGAACTGCTCCGGCGCGTGGCATCGAAATCATCCGAGTCCGAAGATTCATTGCGAGGCCGGGTTTCCGTGGAGTTGGTGCCGAACACGGACATCGTGGGCCTGAAGGTTTCCGGCAAATCAAAAAAACCGCTCGTGGCACTGGCGAATTTGTTTGGAGACGAAGCCGTGGCGCTCGGACGCGAGTTGCAGTCGTCCGAATCGGCGCAGATGGAAAAATTTTGCCGGGAGAAACTCGTTGCGCTGGATCAACAGCTCGCCCAGGCCAACGGCGAATTGATCCGTTTTCAAAACGCTGCAAATCTCGCCGACCCTGAAGCGGAACGTCAGGGTTATGTGAAACAGTTGACCGATATGCTGGCGCGCAGCGACAACGCCCACATTGAAGCCGAGTTGCTCGATCTCCAGGTCAACGCGCTCCAAACCGAGTTGCTGCAACGCAATCCGGTTTCTGAAAAACTCGAAGGCGCGCGAAACAAACTCACCGATCTGACCGGGCGTTATACCGAGATACACCCGACCGTTCAAAGCCAGCGCAAACTGATCACTGAACTGGAAAAGCAGGTCGTCAGTGCTGGTGAAACCGCTTTGTCCTCCGCGAAGTACAGTGACAACCCACAAGTGGCTTCGCTCTACGTCCGCTACATGGATTTGCAGACGCGAAAGATGACCGTGCAACGAGAGATGACGGAACTCGCCAAATTGAAGGAGTCCTTGCAGAAAAAAGTAACCGGCCTTTCCGAAAACGGTCTGCGCTATGCGAATCTCAAAGCGCAGGTTGACGGCCTGCAAAAGAGCCGCGCGCTGCTCGCCAACCGTCAGCGCGAGGCACAACTCTATCAGGAACACGCGCAAGGTTATTACCGTGTTTTCGCCCCGGCCAAATTGCAGGATGTGGACAGCGCCACGCGCTGGTTCAATGCGTTCCTGGGTGCGCTCGCTGGAATATTGCTTGGCCTGGGCGGCGCAGCACTCGTGGTTGTGGGACAGGAAGTCACCGGCGGCAAACTCAAGACGGCGGCCGATGTGAAACGCGTCACCGGCTTGCCGGTGCTTGCCGCGCTGGGCGATCTCGAAAAAATGTCACCCGAGGAAAAAGACGCCTGGGCGTTCCGTACGTGGACGGCGATTTCCGGCCAGCTCAATCCATCCCCGAATCACGGTCTCGTATGCGGGTTCATCTCCGCCGGCGCCAGCGAGGGCCGCTCGACGTGGATTCGTTTGCTTGCTGATGCAGCGAAGAAACGCGGTTTGCAGGTCATGACGATTGCCGCAGGAACAACCGCGACGGCAACAACAACCGATCCTGCCGGTAATACGGCAGGAACAGACACCGCAACCACCGCCTCGTCCAAACCGGAATCGTTTTCCGACATCCCCCTTCCCCTCGCCGCTCGGGATTCACAACACTCGGAGATATCATTGCCGGGCGCGGTGTGGAATCTGGCGCGTCGAAAAGAATGGCAAAACACACTGGCGCACTTGCGGCAGATGGATAATCTCGTCGTGTTGATCGAACTCCCGCCCGCATCGTTGCCCGAATCTGTACTGATGGCAGAGAGTCTGCCGCAGGTGATCTGGCTCGCGGACAGTGGAAAATCATCTGCGCGCGAAACGCGGCAGCAGTTGGAGACGTTGCGCCACGGTCGTTGTCGTCTTGCGGGCGCAGTTTTGAATCACGAACCGAAACCGATGTTTGAACTATGAAGAAACGAATCCTCAAACCCTTCGCGCTCGCAGGACTGCTGCTCGGACTGGCAGTGCTGCCCTCGTTCGCAGAGGATGCTGCCGCGCCAAATGCCCCGGCGGACAATTCCGTGCGGGCGATCAATACCAACATGTCACTTACGGCGAATTCGCCTTCAATGCGGGCACAGTGGCAAAAGAAACTTACGCTCGGACCGGGCGACCTTTTGAACTTCGTGCTGTTCGACCAGCCTGAGTTGTCGCGCAGGGATGTACCTATCGGCCCGGACGGTCGCGTGACGTTTCTCCAGGCAGAGGATGTGATGGCAACCGGACTGACGATTGATGAACTGCGCTCGAAATTTGACGACGCGCTCGGAAAGTATTACCGCAATGCGCGCACGATCATCACGCCGTCAGCCTATCGTAGCAAAAAGTTTTTCCTGCTCGGCTCTGTTGTGACCAAGGGCGTGTTCCCGCTGGACCGTCCGACGACGATGATTCAGGCCATCGCGGGTGCAGGCGGCTTGGAAACGGGTTTGTTCGAGCAGAACACGGTCGAGCTGGCTGATCTTTCGCACAGTTTTATCATTCGCCAGAGCAAACGACTGCCTGTGGATTTTGAGAAATTATTCCAGCAGGGTGACCTCACTCAGAACATCGCCCTGGAGCCTGACGATTACATTTATTTTGCATCAGCCTCGGCAAACGAAATCTTCGTGGTTGGCGCAGTCAACGGCCCGGGCCTGATGAATTACACGCCGAACGCCACGGTGATGGCGGCCATCACGGCGCGCGGTGGTTTCGCGGACAAGGCGTATCAAAGCAGGGTGCTGGTGATTCGCGGATCGTTGAACAAACCCGAAACGTTTGTTGTAAACACCAAGGCGATACTCGGTGCCGAGTCGCCCGATTTCAAACTTCAACCCAAGGACATTGTATATGTGGCGCGTCGTCCGTGGGCTCGCGCGGAGGAAATTCTTGACGCTGGTGCCACGGCGTTCATCCAGGCGGCATTGGTCACATGGACGGGACAAAAAGTCGGCCCAATCATTTCAACTCCTATTTTCTAACGAACATGAAAGCCATCCAATTATTTAGCTGCCTGACCGCCGCCCTGCTCGCGTTGACCGGATGCGAGTCCACCGGGGCCAAAGCCACCCGATTTGACGCGCGCTCCACCGGACAAACATTTTCCGGGGACAAGATGGAACGGAAAACAGATCCTTCATTGCTGAAAGCGCCCGGGGATTTGTTCACCCTTGGGCCGGGTGATTCCGTCGAGGTGGAGCTGGTCGGTACCAAGGATTCGCGCAACACGGTGGTGGTGGGGCCGGACGGAAAGATTTATTTCAACCTGCTGCCCGGCGTGGATGTGTGGGGGCTGACAATTGCGAAAACAAAGGCGCTTCTGGAAAAAGAGTTGGAAAAGTTCATGAGCATGCCACAGGTGTCCATCACGCTCCATGGCGTCAACAGCAAACAAATCTGGATTCTAGGCAAGGTTGCACGGCCTGGCGTTTATCCGACCACGGGGCCCGTGACTTTGCTCGAAGCGATGTCGCTCGCGGGTGGAACGGCGAAGTCAGCATCCTCTCTGACCACAGTTGATCTGGCAGATCTGCACCACGCGTTTGTGATGCGCCGTGGATTGCCGTTGCCGGTGGATTTCCATCGCCTGCTCGTCAGCGGCGACATGTCCCAGAATATCTACCTCCAACCGGATGATTTTGTTTATGTGCCATCTGGAGCGGCGAGGGAAATCTATGTGTTCGGCGCCGTCAGATCGCCACGCGCAGTGCCGCTGGGCGACCAGACCACGCTGCTGTCGGCCATCTCCGCTGCGAACGGGCCGATCAAGGACGCCTATGTCTCGCACATTGCCATTGTGCGCGGTTCGCTGACCACGCCACAGATTGCGGTGGTGGACTACAAGGCCATCATCAGCGGCCAGGCCTCAGACGTGAAACTCGAACCGCATGACATCGTTTATGTGCCATTCACGCCATACCGGCTGCTTACGCGCTATCTGGACACGATCTTGAGCACGTTTGTCAACACAGTGGCCGCAAATGAAGGCGTGAACGCTTCAGGAGGCGGTCGCGTGGGGGTGAGCGTGCCCGTCAATGGCCCTCCACCACCGTGACGACTTGATGGAAATAGCGTGGAGACGCGGGCGACCATGTTCTGTCCGCGTGAATTCGGGTTAAGCTGAACCGATTGAAATGTTGTGTTGTAGCGGTTTGTGTGACGGGAGTTTTGTTGGAAGGAAGAGTGGGAACAAAGAGTTGATAAATTATTGTCTGTCCGCTTGACGGGGAAAATTTGCGCCAGCATATTGCCACGAGTTCCCGGACATTTTATACACGAGACGTAATCTTTTTTAGTATGCGTAACAACAAGGATCGCCGGCCTTCCGTGCTCGCCGCAGAGCGTATCTCCACTCGCACGCGCCCCAGACAAACGCCCCAGGCTTCTTCAAATGTGAAAACTCTGCCGCACCTCAGGCTCAAGTTGAAGATCAACGGCATGTCTCCCGCAGGCGCGCGGTCAATACCCACACACACTGAACCGCTCATGCAGGTCAGTGCCACGGAGATTTCCTTGAAAATAAAGGAACTCGTCCACCTGTCACAGGATCAAGGCTACCTGACCCACCACGACATCAATGAAACACTGCCGAACAACGTGATTTCGCCGGAAGACCTGGACGATATCCTTCAAAAGCTGCGAAGTTTGGACATTGAAATCGTGGACCAGGCGGAACTGGATCGCGTCCGGCAGCCCGATCCGGACGAGGACGAGGACAAGATGCGCCTCGAAGGACTAGACGACCCTGTACGCATGTATCTCAAGCAGATGGGCCAGGTGGCCTTGCTCACACGCGAACAGGAGGTCGAGATTTCCAAACGCATTGAAACCGCCGAGCATACGGTCACCTCCATCATCTACAGTCTCGGTTTCGCCGCCAAGGAACACATTGCTCTGGCAGAAAAACTCCTTTGCGAACCGCCCAAGGAACGATTCGACCGGGTGATCGTGGACAAGAAGGTTGAGCAGCGGGAAAACCACACCCGCACGATTCACCGCCTCGTCCGCCAGGTGCGCATAACTGACGCTCAGGCGGACAAGCGTTTCGGTGAAATCATTGCGACGCGAAACAAGCCGCGCCGCAAGCGCCTGCTCGCTGCTTTCAACAAGCTTGATCAGAAACTGCAAACTCTGTTCCCGAAATTCGGCTACAAACAGAAGGTTGTTGAAGAAATGATGCTGGTGGCGGGCAACATCCAGGAACGCATTCAATCCTCCCAGCGCGCCTTGCGTGATGCGCAATGCCAGCCCAAGTCCTCCCAGCGCGCCGAGTTGATCGAGTCCGAGAAGTTGAAGATTCGCGCGCTCGAGGAATTCATCCGGATGCCTGCGGCGAATTACCTCATCGCCTACGGTGAATTGCAGAAGGCCAGCAATCAGGCCAACAAGGCCAAGACCGAAATGGTCGAGGCAAACCTGCGCCTCGTCATTTCAATCGCCAAGAAATACACGAACCGGGGCCTCTCATTTCTCGATCTCATCCAGGAAGGGAACATGGGTTTGATGAAAGCTGTGGAGAAGTTTGAGTACCAGCGCGGATACAAGTTTTCCACCTACGCCACCTGGTGGATCAGACAGGCCATCACCCGGAGCATCGCCGACCAGGCCCGCACCATCCGCATTCCGGTCCACATGATTGACACGATCAACAAGGTCATGCGTGCGCAGAAAAGGCTGATCCAGGATTTCGGGCGCGAGCCGACCGCGGAGGAAATCGCCGACGACATGCAGTTCCCCGTCGAGCGCGTGCGTGCGGTTCTCAAGATGGCGCAGCAGCCCGTCTCCCTCCAGTCTCCCGTTGGCGACGGTGATGACACGAGCATCGGTGATTTCATCGAGGACAAGGCTGCGGAAAGCCCGCTTGATCTCACAAGTTTCACCCTGCTCAAGGACAAGCTTGGCGACGTGCTTAACAGTCTCAACGAACGCGAACGCCGCGTGTTGGAATTGCGGTTCGGCATCGGCGATGGGAACGCACGCACGCTTGAGGAAGTCGGCAAACAATTCCGTGTCACACGCGAACGCATCCGCCAGATCGAAGCCAAGGCTCTCCGAAAAATGCGCCATCCCACACGCCTCAGACAGTTGAACGGTTTTCTCGAATTCGAGATGCTCGAAGAACTTGCCTCCAAGACCGTCCGTCCTCAGAACGGCAACCCTGCGCTCAAGAACTTCCATCCCTGATGCGGCTCGTTGGCGCGGCTTCGAACTTTCGCTGGCACGCAAGGCGTGTCTCCATTGTTCGTCACCATCCAATCATTTCGAATCGTGGGAACAGGGTTGTCCGCTCCTGCCGTGTCACTGATTCACATGCACCACCTTCGCCGGTGGAAAACCGTTGAAATAAGTCGCCGACGCGCTGCCGTATGCGCCGATGTTTTCGGCATACACGAGATCGTCCACTTCCAACTCGGGCAACAGGTCGGATTGGGAAATGCAATCCAGGCCGTCGCATGTCTGGCCAAACACCGCGCACACCTCCCTCTTGCCCGGCTTGAACGCCTTCAGCGGATACTGGCAGTGATCGAAAATAATGCCGCTGAACGTGTGATAAACACTGTCATCAATATAGTAACAGCGTTTGCAGTTGCGCACCGCCTTGCCGATGACGCGCGCGACACTCGTGGCTGCAGTCGCGACCAGGAATCTTCCTGGCTCGGCGAGAATTTGAATATCAGGCGGGAACAATCGCTCAATCTCTGCGTTGATCACCCTCGCCAGTTCAGGAAACGGCTTCACATGTTTGTTGTAAGGCGCTGGAAATCCGCCGCCGATGTCGAGTATTTTGATCTCGTGCCCGCGCTCGCGTGACTCTTTCATCACCGCTGCGGCCGCATTGAACGCCTGGACAAAGTTCTCAAAATTTGTGCACTGGCTGCCGACGTGGAAGCTCAAGCCTTCCACAACCAGCCCTCGGCTGTGCGCCGCGAGAATCAGATCCACCGCCTCGCCCGGCTCGCATCCGAATTTGTTCGAGAGTTCGCATTGCGAGCCCGTGTTTGACACCGCCAGCCGCAACACGACACCCGCGTGCGGCGCGTATTTTTGGATCTTCTCCAACTCGGTCACGTTGTCATAGGTGACGAGCGGTTTGTATTTGTCGAGCGCCAGCAAGGTCTCCTTCGGCTTCGTTGGATTCGCGTAGATGATCTTGTCCCAGATAAAATCCTGCTGCGCTTTCGCGGCAAGTTTCTTGATGTTCTCATAGACGAGCATGAATTCAGGCAACGATGCTACATCGAAACTCGCGCCAGCCTTGTAAAGCGTCCGAACGATGGCTGGCTCGGCGTTGGCCTTCACAGCAAAGTAACATTGCACGCGCGGCAGGTGCTTGCGAAAGGCCGCGTAGTTGCGGCGGATCTCGTCGTGGTCCACAATCACGATCGGCGTGCCGTGCTTCTTTGCGAGTAACTGTAATTTGGTTTTCGTCATGGCAGAATTCAAATGCAGTGCAGGCTCTATGGGGTTTCCTGCACTGGCACAAGAAAAAACAAACGCGTCGCCAAAAAATTTCGGCGACGCATCGGCAGGAATACTTTGGATTTCGGAAGAGCGGATTTCAAATCTTGTTCAGCAATTCCTTCCACCGTTTCCAGCCATCCTCGCGCGCCTTCTTGTTGGCTTCATTTGCATCAGGCGCTTCTCCGGCCCGCATGAACCCATGCCCTGCCCCATCATAGATCACCGGTTCGTATTTCTTGCCGGCTTTCTTCATCAGTTCCTTGGACTTTGGAATCGTCGCGTTCACACGGTTGTCATTGCCACCATAGAAACCATACACCGGACACTCAATGCGCTGGATTTCCCCCTCCTTCTCAGGTCCGCTGCCGTAAAACGCAAATCCGGCCTTGATCTTCTTATTGTTCGTCGCGAATCGAAACGTTTGCGTGCCGCCCCAGCAGAATCCTCCTACCGCCACCTTGCCGTTGCACGAAGGCAATCCAGCGGCGTAGTCCACGACAGCGTTCAAGTCGGCTGTGATTTGATCCGGCTTTAACGACGAAATCGCCTTGCGAACCGCATCACCGCCACCAAGCTCCGCCGTGCCGCCGCCGTTTGTAGCCGAACCCGAAAGAAAATCCGGCGCAACAACGATGTAACCCGCCTCAGCCAGTTGATCCGCCACACCGCGCACCCAGTCGCTCAGTCCAAATATCTCGTGAATGATGACCACGGCTGTGGCTTTGTCCTTCACCTCGGGATACGCCACGAAACAATTCACCTCGCGGTCGCCATGCTTGACCTTCACCCATTCGAGATGGCGCGGAGATTTTTCCAGCCTCGCCTTGGCCCAATCCTGGGCAGGAGTGATCTGGATGGTAAATAAAGAAAGGGCGAGGCTGAGTAATGTGGTCTTCATGGTTCTTTGAACTGGTGATGTGAGGAGATGAAACTCCCACCGAGCCTGATGCTCAAGCCAATTCAACCGGGTAATTCATGGCAAGAGCAAGAAATGATATCTCCCCCCGATTCAAGACTGCATTGCCTCAACGGGTTCCTTTGCTAATCTTCGCCCATGGCTTTTGATTCCTACCGCGACTTTGTAAATACGCTCGATCAGGCAGGCGAACTCAAACGCATTTCCCAACCCGTCGCCACGGAGCTGGAGATCACCGAGATTGCCGACCGCGAGATGAAATCGCCCGGCGGTGGGAAAGCGCTGTTGATCGAGAAGCCCACGGTGAATGGTGTCGTGTCACCGTTTCCCGTGGCGATCAACACCATGGGGTCGCACAAGCGCATGGCGTTGAGCTTGGGCGCAAACTCCGTGGACGAAGCCGCTGCCGAACTCGGCGCGCTCATGAAAGCCAAGCCACCGACTTCGTTTCGGGAGACACTCAAGTTGCTCGGCCAGGCGATGGATTTACGTCACGCGAAACCGAAAGTTGTGAAGGACGGCCCGTGCAAAGAAGTCATCCACTTGGTTGAAAGTTCCAAGTTGAAAGTTGAAAGTTGGCCCAAAGCTCCGAACGTCAACGAACCTTCAACTTTCAACCTTCAACCTTCAACCTTGGCCAACTTGCCCATCCTCAAATGCTGGCCGCTCGACGGCGGACGCTTCATCACGCTCCCCTGCGTCGTCACCAAAGACCCTGACACCGGCGAGCGCAACGTCGGCATGTATCGCATCCAGATTTACGACGACCGCACCACCGGCATGCACTGGCAGCTCCAAAAAGTCGGCGCGCGACACGGCCGCCGCTACTACGAAACCGGCACGCGCATGCCCGTCGCGATTTTCCTCGGCGGAGATCCCGTGTTCACCTTCGCCGCCACCGCGCCGCTGCCCGACGGCCTCGATGAATTCCTCCTCGCCGGTTATCTCCGCAAAAAATCCGTCGAACTCGTCAAGTGCGAGACCAACGACCTCGAAGTCCCCGCCAACGCCGACTTCGTCATCGAAGGCTACGTTGACCCGACCGAGCCGCTGCGCGACGAAGGCCCGTTCGGCGACCACACCGGCTATTACACGCTGCCCGAGCCGTATCCGGTGTTTCACGTCACCGCCATCACGCACCGCAAAGACGCCGTCTATCCCGCCACCATCGTCGGCATCCCGCCGATGGAAGACTTCTACATCGGCGGCGCGTCCGTGAAACTCTTCCTGCCCATCTTCAAGATGAACTTCCCCGAGATCTTGGACATCGCCCTGCCGGCGGAAGGCGTCTTCCACAACCTCGTCTTCGTGAGCATCCGCAAGACCTACCCGATGCAGGCCTACAAGATCATGCACGGCCTCTGGGGCATGGGGCAGATGATGTTCACCAAATACATCATCGTGGTGGACGACGACGTGGACGTGCACAACACCAGCGAAGTCCTCTTCCGCCTTTGCGCCAACACCGACCCGCAACGCGACAGCATCTTCACCAAAGGCCCGTCCGACGTGCTCGATCACGCGACCAGCGAAATCGCCAGCGGCAGCAAACTCGGCATTGACGCGACGAAGAAATTGCCGGGCGAAGGCTTCAAACGCCCCTGGCCGCCGTTGATCAAGATGGATGCAGCGGTGAAGGCGAAGGTGGAAAAACTGTTCAGCAAATAGTTATGGAAACCGAACGAGTTCCTTGTCGCACGGAAGGATGTGGCAACACGATTCTCCCCGCGACAGCTAAAGCCAACGATGGCTACTGTATGCCGTGCGTCAACAAGCGACGGCGCGAAGAAAGGGATGAATACATCCGTCAAAACCGTCGCGAAGTAGATCCGTATGCGGGGATAACAGACGTGGTTGGAATGATCCGCGTCATGCACACTCCAAGACCGCACGATCCGCTTGTCGTCATTCGCCCGTCCCCGAACTCTGCGGAGGAGCTTTATTCAGGATTGAGTGCCGACCAAGCCAGTCAATTGATGAAGATGGCGGCTGATGCAATGCGCGCTGGAAACGAGGACTTCGCTGAAGACGTAGCAAAATCACTCGCCACGCTCACGGACTACCCTCTCGACCACATGTTGGATGCGTGGATTGGTCAGACTCATTTTTGGCCGTCCGTCGTTTTCCGAGGTGCAGGAGCAACAATCAGGGATGCTGTAGTCGGCGCACTCGAGTCAGGAACAGCGAATGCGAATCATGCTCTCTCCGCGTTGGCTTGGATAGGTGATGCCAAAGTTCAGAAGTTGTTTCGCGAATGGGAAACCAGTCCGCCGCATTGGCGCAGCGGTCTGTTCGTTGGGCCGGCCCACTACGCCAATGTTGCCGGTTGGGAGTTGGGCACACACGAAAGACGAAACCTGTTCCACGATGAATGCTGGGCTATCACCCCCGCGCCTACAGACGAAGCATCCGACAATTCGTTGCGGCTCATGCACAAGGTAAACCAAAGCTGTCCTTGGTGTCAGCGACAGTTGATTCATCTCGTTGAGTTGAACCTTGCGGATGAGCGTTTCGCCTTTCTTGGATTCTCTGGAGAGCAGCTACCAATACTCACGTGCGATGCTTGCACCTGCTACGGGACGGGATTCATGTTTTCCCGAATTGCGCCTGACGGAACTGTGCGATTGGCAGACGAAAACAAGCGTCCCGATTGGCTTCCTGACGACGTGAGTTCATGGGAGCGCAGTCCGTGGAAGGAACTTCCGGTTCGTTTGCATCAACGACGCGCGATCCACGCAGTTGACGGGTGGGACTCCGTTGCGCTTTCACAAATTGGAGGATTGCCAACTTGGGTGCAGGACTCCGCGTTTCCAAAATGTCCCGACTGCTCAGGAACGATGAAGTTTGTAGCTCAAGTTGATAACGGGCAGTTCCCTTATCACGAAGGCGTTTATTACGCGTTTCTCTGTGCTTCGTGTCGCGTCACAGCCACGACCTACCAACAAACCTAAATGACAGAGGCATGGTTTAATTCCAACGGTATTCCGTCCCAAAGCCCGCCCGCGCCCATGACGAACATTTGTTGCATATGCAACAAATGTTTGCACAGGGTTATTCGGGTTTGAACGTGCGCAGTTGCCGGCTGGCGTCCCGGAGCACTTCCACCCGCCGCCGCCACGCCGGTTGCCCCAGGTAATCGGACGGCAGAATCCGGCCCGGCAGCAGCGGATCGTTCGTCACCGCCTCCAGCCACGCCTCACGCTCCGTCGCCGCCCAGCGCAGCAACGCTTTCGCCGTCGCGTCGTTCCGCAGCGCGCCGCCCGGTCGCTCGCCGAGGATTTTCAGATGCCGGGCATAGCGGCGGTTGATGCGCTCGAAGTCCCACGCGCCCGCGACGATTTCCGTGTCCGATTCCCCCGCGCACGGCCGCGCTTCCAGCAAGAGGAGCGATTCCACATTGATCTTCCCGCCGCCGAGAATCTGCCGTTCCTCCGTCAGCGGATCGGGCGTGATCCACACGCTGTTTTGCACGTAGCCGAAGCCTTTGTCGCGCAGGTAGCGGCGCAGTTTTTCGCGCTGGGAATTTTGTCCCGTAGGCACGTCGAAGAGCACGAGCCGCCATTGACCGTCCCAAGGCCGCGCCCAGCGTTCCTCCGGATCGCGCCCGCCCAGGACGTGCAACCTCCCCTGCGCCGACAACCGATAGAGCCGGTCATCCGGGGAACTGGCGTCGCGCTCCAGGAGTTGTTGTTGCTCCAAAGTGGTAACCTGGCGCATGAGGCCGTTGCGATAGGCCCAGCTTTCGTAGGAGTTGGTGAGGTTGCGAAACGTCGGGCGCGCGAGCAGGTCGGCGGACCAGAGCAGGAGGTTCAGAAATTCCTCGGTCTTGGGTTTCATACGGAAAACCTGACCGGATGACGGAAATAGTTCAATGCAAAACTTTGTTGCATATGCGCCAAAGTTTTGTCGCGCTTATTTACCAACCGGAAGGCGGTTCAATCCTGCTTGTTGAATACGCGATGCGCCACGCGGTCGCCTTTGCGGTGGTCCTGCCAGCCGGCACGCTTTTCGGCTTCGCGGAGGTAGCTGATTTCGAGTTGGAGTTTGACGAAGCTGTCATAGCGCGCACGCGGGAGCGTCCCGGCGGTGAGCGCGGTGAGCACGGCGCAATCCTTCTCCTTTGTGTGCGTGCAATCGCGGAAATGGCAACCTGCCGCGAGCGCTTCGATTTCGGGAAAGGTTTCCTTCGCGCCTTCACCGGCAGCCCAGATGTGGAACTCCCGCATGCCGGGTGTATCAATCACCACGCCACCCTTGGGCAGAAAAATCATCTCGCGCCACGACGTCGCGTGCCGGCCTTTGGCATCGCTTTCGCGCACTTCCAACGTCGGCGCGATCTCTTCGCCGTAAAGCCGGTTGATGAGACTCGATTTGCCGACGCCTGAAGTGCCGATGAATACCACGGTGTCGCCGGGTTTGATCAAGCCCGCCAGTTTCTTCACGCCGCGCCCGGTGAGCGCACAGGCTGCAAGCACCAAGACGTCGCCCGCCACGCGTGTGGCTTCCGCGAGTTTGGCGTCGAGGTCGTCACACAGATCAATCTTGTTGAGAACGACCACGGGACGCGCGCCGCTGTCCCGCGCCATCACCAACATCCGCTCCAGCCGCGCGGCGTTGAAACTTGGGTCCGCTGCGGTCACGAGGAACACTGTCTCGATATTCGTGGCGAGGATTTGCGCGGATGTCTCGCGACCGCTCATCTTGCGGGTGATCTGGGTGACGCGCGGTAGGATGGCGTGGATGGTGGCCTTCTCCTCGTTGGGCACGAGTTTCACCGCGACCCAATCGCCGACCTTGGGGAGAACGGAATGATCCCGGCGCGATTCGTGGATGAACTTGCCTGTGACCTGCGCGGAGAGTTCCGCGTCAACGGTCCAGACGCGATAGAAATGTTTGTCCTCCACCGCGACGCGCGCAGGCACGAGCCCCTTGGCGAGATGCGGCGCGAACTGCTCGTCGCGCTCCACATTCCAGCCCAGTTTGATCAGGCCCATAGGCGGTAGGTTGATTGAATTGCTCGCCAAAGCGGGCAGGATTTTTCATCGCACATCAAGATGTCTCGTTCAATTCTCACGCCCCGGGCGGTGGCAGGATTTCCAGTCCGAATTTCTTTCCAATTTCAATCACACGCGGAATATCCTGCTGTTGCTGCGGACTCATCGCGCCGATTTCCTCGAAGAAGCCCTCGAAGCCCGACGGCGTAATGACGCACATGAGCTTGCCCGGCGTCTGGCCGAGATAACGGTAGGTGTGCGCAACGCCGCGCGGCGCAAACAGGGTCGTGCCCGGTTTGGCGAGAATGGTTTTGCCTCCGACAGTGAACTCGTATTCGCCTTCGAGAATCTGAAAAGTCTCGTCCTCGCGATGATGGATGTGCGGGGGCGGGCCGCCACCCGGCACGTCGTGCGATTCGACCACGCTGATCACGCCGCCGGTGTCGCGGCCGTGGATGCGAATGAGCATCGGGATGCCCAGGATGTTCACCTGCTTGCCGCCGTCAGATGGGACTTGGATCGGATTCATGGCGGCGATGTTCTGTCGCCGTGCGCTGGCTGGCAAGGCAACAATCCGCGCCAAAACCGCCCGGATTGTTTTGCATCATGCACGGCAACCCCTTCTACCCGGACAGATAGTTTTATTGACGAGCAAAGGCCGGACATAGACCCTTCCGCAATCAGCCGTCTTGCAACCCTTTTATGCCCATGAAAAGCAAGCCATCGTTCTCAAAAGTCGGGTTTCTCAAATCTTATCTGTTGCCAGTCCTGATCATGTTTCTGATCCCGGGATTCGGTCTTTGGTTCTTCAATCATGTTGAAACGCATTTCGATCAGGAAATCCGCGAGTCCTTGATTTCGCAGATCAAGGCGGACCAGACGATGTCCGCCGAGGAACGCAAACAGGCAATAAAATTTTACGAGCGCACTTCCGTCTCGAGAATCCTTGCCTCGAACAAGCCCGGGGCCGAAGAAATGCAGAAACACTTCAGTCCGGTCCGGACCCGGTACGCCATTTTCCGATGGATGAAACGTGCCGGGTTGATCTGCCTGCTCACGGGCGTGGGCGCATTCGTGATTGTCGGCATTGGCGTGCTGTTCTCGTTCCGTTCGCAACGGGCGCAATACTGGAGCCTGCGCGTGGGATGGAATGTTCTGCGATGGTTTGCGCTGATCCAGGTCGTCGGCCAGGGCGCATTGGCGGTCGCGTTGTCATTTTGGGTCACGGCTTTCTGGGCGGAACGATATTATGTAAAACTCATTCTGATTGCCGCGCTCTTCGCGTTGATGGCAGTGGGACTGTTGGTGAAGGCGATTTTCAGCAAGGTGGTTTCCGAGAGCGAATTCGAAGGCCGGCTGCTCAACAAGGAAGCAGCCCCATCGCTTTGGCAGCGGGTTTCAGAAATGGCCACCAAACTGAATATCGCCCCGCCCGACAACATCTTTGTTGGCATTGATGATAACTTCTTTGTGACCGAACACCCGGTGAAAGTCGGTGGGCAACGTCTCGAAGGTCGCACGCTCTTCGCAAGTCTGTCGCTCTTGAAATCGCTCTCACGCAGCGAAGCGGATGCCGTGCTGGCGCACGAACTCGCACATTTCAGCGGCGAGGACACGCTTTATTCGCGGCGTATTTCGCCGTTGCTCGGCAAGTATGTGCATTACCTCAACGCGCTCTACCAAGGTGGAATTTCCCGCCCGGTATTCCATTTCATGTTTTTCTTTTGGAATCTTTATCAAATCTCTCTTGGCAAACTTAGCCGGGAACGAGAGTTCCGCGCAGACCGGATCGGTGGCGAACTGACCTCGCCTAAAGACATGGCCAATGCTTTGATCAAGATCTCGGCCTATTGTCGCTATCGCCACAAGGTGCAAAAGACGCTTTTTGAAAAGGAAGAAAACGTGGAAACCATGGACGTTTCCGCGCGCATCGAAAAAGGCTTTCCCGATTTCATGACCGCCTGCGTCACAACCAACGAACTGGCTGAATCGGACACGCCACACCCATTCGATTCACATCCGCCGCTCGCAGGACGATTGACCAGCCTCGGTCTGAATCCCGAATCGGCTCTGAAATCCCCCGTCAACCTGCCCGCGCTGGGCGATTCTTGGTTTTCGGCGATTGATGGTGCTGCTGAGATCGAAGCCGAACAATGGAAAGCGTTCGAGGACATGTTTCACAAGGTGCATCAGGAAAATCTCGCCTGGCGATTCAAGCCCGAAGGTGAAACCGAGATCAACCACGTGATGAAGTATTTTCCCGAAGTTCAATTCAGCACCGCCAAGGGCCTCACTGCGACGTTGAACTACGAAAAAGTGCGCGTGTCCGAGTGGGATGCGCCTGTCACATTTGCGAGCATTGCCAGTTGTCGGGTGGATGAACATCTCGGCCGACAAAGGCTCATCATTGACTATCAAGCCGAGGGGCAGGCCAAAAAGCAGAACCACAAGGTCCATTTCAAAGATTTCAAGACTGCGCAGGCAGAGGCGAATTTCTTACAATCGTTTGAAAAGTATTACGGGCGTCATATGACCGCCAAAAAATATCACGAGCTAAAGGACAAACCAAAACCCGAAGCAAATCCTTAGACCTGTTTATTTCCACATGCGCACCAACGCCGACCCGCAACGTGACGGCATTTTCACCAGAGGCCCGTCCGACGTGCTCAACCATGCGACGAGCAAAATCGCTGTGGGCAGCCAACTCGACATTGGCGCGCTGTTCAAAAATAAACCGTAGCAGGCGACGCAAGCAGACTGCCGCCACTCCGGCGTTGCAGTCTGGGACAGGCTGATCGTTCCGCCGGGCAATTGGCAGTCTCAGTTGCCGGAGACAAGGCCGGGGCCGGTGGCAGCGGCTTCCTTGAATTCGCCATCCTTCCAGAATTTCTGTTCCACCACTTTTCCGTTTTGCAGGGTGACCTGCGATTTCTGGTAGCCGCTGGGAAACCAGGCCCGGGAAAGTCCATCGGGTTGGCCGTCCTTCAATTCCACTTCCTCGGCGCGCTCCCCATTCTCGTGCCAGCTCCGGAAGGTGCCGGACAGTTTGCCTTCCACGACGGGGACTTCGGAAAGCATCTGACCGTTCGGATGCCACTTGGTGCGCAGGCCGTGCGACGTCCCGGCCACGAAATGTTCCTCGACCTGCTGCTGGCCGTTGGTGTGCCAGCCCTCGGACAGGCCCTGCAACAATCCGTTGGAAACAGCCGAGCGCGATTTCATCGCCCCGTCATCGTAAGTGTCGAACAGCAACCCGGTGAACCCGTTGGTTTGTCCCGGCGCGAACCAACTCCCGGCCCGCAGTTCCAGATTCTTGCGATGCACTTCCGGGAGCGGCTCTCGGATAACCGTGCGGTGACGGATGGCCAGGAAGATGACTCCGACCAGGACGAACACCAGCACGACCGCGAGTAAAACCGGCCGTCCGCGCGACGGGACCGGGACCGGTTGATTGGAGGAACTCATCATGACGCAAGATTATTGGACCTGGACCTTGAAAAAGTATTGGGAGGACGCCGGGCCGGGCGGAAGGATGGGTTGGACCTGCAAGGTGTGAATGTCGGTCGCGCGGTAGTTCGGCAGGTTCGGAGCGGCTGGACCGTCGGCGGGAATCTTGATCTCGAAGGGGGCCCAGGTCTGCAGGTTGGTCGAGCCAAAGACCGTGTAGGTGCGCGGACTGATCACCATGAATTCCAACAGTGGTGTCCCGCCCGCGCCAAGCACCATGTCCAACCGGAAACCATTGGCCGGATCGAACGCGTAGGTGCCCGCGAGGTATTCGTTCAAGTTGCTGATGCCGTCGCCGTCCGCATCGTCATTGGGACCGATCAAGGCGCCGGGTCCCAGCATGGCAAGCAGCAACTGCTGCCAGGCATCCGGCAATCCATCGCCGTTGGCGTCCACGCCCAGCGTCAGGTCAATGCGCGTGCTTTGGGCGGGCTTGCCCAGATTGGCGTAGTTGGCGGCCATTTCCATGGGGAGATAAGTGGTGTTGCCGATTTTCACCCGGATGCGGAACGGAGCAGTGGGCATGAGCGCGGTGGGCTTGTAGAGGTCCGGCTTGGTCCCGGAATCCATCGGGAGGCTGAGACGATAGTTCACGCCAGGTTCGAGATCCGGCGTGATGCTGCCAACAATCTGAACGCCATTGGTGCCCTCGACGGAAAAGATGATTTGAGCGTTCGCCAGGGTGAGCGGGACGCCGTACTCGTCCCGCACCTGGCCGTAGATGACATGCGGCGGCGCGGGTGGAAAAGCCCGGCTGGTGGACGGCAGCAACAAGATGCCGCCAGCGGCCAGTGCAAGCAGTCGGCGATGAGAGCGAAAGAGCAATTTCATAATCAAAAGTTTCATCGGGTGGCGGTTCAGTTGCCGGAATATGAGTAGGTGACGAAGTGCAGTTTCACGTCCCGCACCGTCTGGATCAGGCGCTCCAATCCCTCGTCTGGATCATTGAGCAGCGTGTGACCGGGGATGACCAGTTTCCAGCGGCTGTTCCACGCCGAGCGTCCAATGAGCCGGTTGTTGGTGTACTGCGTGCGCAACAGCGTACCGCCTTCGCCGTAAATACTGCCGCTGAAGAACGACGCGCTGGGCACCGGTCGGAAGGCCTGATGCTTGCGGACAGTGAAGAGCGACTCGCTGAGGGAATCAGCCGATTGATAAAGCCCCCCGCTGGCGAGTTGGGACGCGCCGATGTTGAACGGCAACGGAATCGCCACGTCGTCCACCGTCCAGGAGCGGATGCCGCTTTCGTCACCCAGCGGCGGGCTGCGCATGGAATCCACACCCACCGGAATGAGATAAACATAAGGCGTGGCGGCCAGGGCCAGCGGGTCGAGGAACCAGATGTTGGGATCGGGTGGCGTGATGCCGCCGATATTCCCATTGGCGGCCGGCTGATCCATGCCGCGATAGCCTTCCAGCGCCGCGCCGACGCCAAAGATTTTCGTGGCGAAGGAGCTGGGGCTGAACGCGTGATCGCCCGCCGCCAGCGGCTGGCCGAAGAGATTGTAACCATTCGCGATGGTGGTACTGAACTCGATGATGATGCCCGGCACCGGCAGGCCGTCGCCGCGGCTGATCTGCAGGCAATGATGGCGCACATCCTCGTCCGCCATCAGATCGCGACGCCGGTTTTGCAGGAGCAAGTCCTTCCAGGCTGTATCGCTGTTGGTGGTGGGCAGGATGCGGAAGTTTTCCGTGCGCAGCGAGACGGTGGTGCCGTAGGCGTCCGGGTTGTTGAAGCCGAGCCGGCCCCGGACCACGTCCCAGTCCGCCTTCATCTCGGCGAGCGCGCTGGAGAGGCCGGGGTCACCGGTGCTGCTGCCCGCGAACTGCGGTTCGCCGTTGCGCACCACGCCGAGAGCGCGGGCGCTGACGATACGGTTGACGAAGCTGCGACCGGCGGTGGTGTTGAGCAGGCCGGTTTCGTAGTCGTAGGCATTGGCTGAAAGGAAGGCGTAACGCGCCGCCAGATCGAAGAGCGTCTTGTAACGTTCCAATTTTTCGTTGCGGAAAATGCGGAAGCCGGCGTCGCGCGTGCGATAGCCCTGCACGATGGCAGAAGTGCGCTGGCGCGCCACGAGGCGCTCTCCCTGGATGCGTTCTCCCTGGGCGAGCAGGGTCTGATAATTGCGCACGGCGTCATCCAATTCCTGAAGCCGTTGATTGATCGTGTAGAGGGTCTGTTGTAACTCCACCAGGGTTGCATCCATCGCAAGCACCGCAACCTGGTGTTCTTGGGTCTTCATTAGGGGAGCGATGAAAGTTGCATCTCTCAATCGCACGGTGGCGGCTTTATCCTTCGTATAAAATCCGGTGGCAAATTCTTTTGCAAAACTTGCACTCAACACCCCGTTTTTGGCAATGAGGGCAATGTTCTTGTAAATGGCACGGGCTGCACCCCAGAGATCGCCGCCAGTCGCCAATCCCACAATCAGGCTCTTCGGAATGAACTCAATCGAGCCATTCGCGGTATCCTCGATGACTTTCTCAGTCTTGGCATAGGCCAAACTGGCCATTTTCCCCGCAAAGGCCACGCTGTCACTCGCATTTAGTTTTTCCGCCTTCTCCGCGTCCCATTCCAGGCGATCTTCGTCGGCCGCCGACAACGCTTCGAAGTATTCGATGGAGCGATCCAGTTTTCGTTTCAGCGCCTCATGGCCGGAAAGAGTCCCGAGGGCCGCGTTGCGGGCGAGTTGAATGCGGGCGATGGCGTCCTGCACCTTGCCGGGTGAGGCGCGCCGGCCCGTCCAGCCCGCCGGCTTTTGGAAATTGCCCGAGGAGTCCAGCGTGAAACTGATGGAATTGGCATTGTCCAGAAAAGCGGGGTCCGCCGCGCGCCGGACAAAATCAAATGTGGACTTGTCGCTGCCTTCGTAGGCGGTGGTGAAGTTCTGAATGTCAATTCTGAACTCCTGCGGCTGGGTATTCGTCAGCAGGCCCGGGAAGGTCAATTGCGGCATGTCCGTGTATGCAAAATGCAACAAGTCCGGTCCGGCGTAACCCTGTTTGTAGGTCTTCCCCGGCCCGACGTCATCGGGGTAAGGCGTGCCGTAAAGCTCGATCAGCGCGTTGGTGTAGGCCAGTTCCTGGCGCGCGACCCCGGCCTGGAAATCAGCCAGCGAGTCCTGCTCCGAACGCATCAGCCGGGTCACATCCTTGGCGTCGTCAAAGGCGGCCACGGCGTTGTTGAGCGTGACCTTGGCGCGACCATAGATCTGCTCGAAGTGCGTGCCGTTGTCAGGGCCGACCACCACGTTGGGATTGATGTCCAGAGCCAGGCTGCCGGCTGGAAGGCCCAGCGGCGTGAGACCGCCTTCGGCGTTATCCAGCGCCGTTTGCAGATCGGCGGCCATGGTCGTCAGTTCGGTAAGTTCCGGGACCGTCGTGCGGTCAATTTTCTGGATGCCTTCGTGCGTGGGATTCGGGTCCACCGCAGGCAGAATGGCATTGCCCACCACCCAGTTGAGATAGTCTCCCTGACCGGTGCGGCTGGCCCAGTGATCCAGTCCCCAATAGCGGATGGGATGGACCGCGGTGCCGACCAGGTTGGTGTAGGTGCGCTGAGTATTTTCGCGCGTGGCGGAGAATTGCGTCCAACCGGTGGCATGGCCGGGCTGGTAATCCTTGCGCCACGTCAAGTCGAACGACTGGCGGCCCGCGCGCCCCAACGCGGCGGCGGCGGCGGCGAATTTGCGTTCGTCCTGATAATCCACCGAGACCGGCACGCCGAGCACGGTCACGGCCTCGATGCGCGGCACCCAGTCGAAGTTGTCATTCAGCAGCAGCGAATAGTAACCCTTGAGCGCGGTGAGATAGTGACCGTAGGCATCGCCGTGCCCTTGCGGGAACATCCGCGCGGCATCCTCGGCGTTGATCACGCCGTCGGGCGTTACGTTGGGGTTCTCCTGGATGTTGTAATTGAGGGCGTAGATGACTTCGCCGGCGTCAATGCCCCGGGTGTAATTCCAAACGAGGCGATTGTAGAACGGCGCGAAGCTCACGCCGGGTTGCAGGAAATCGTCGCGCCCGCGCAACAGGGCCAGTTCCTCCTCGAGCAGCGACGGCTCCTGGCCCTTGAAAGCAAAGAGCGCGGTGGCGATGTCGCCGTAAGTGTTGTTGGCGGTGCCGATGCCGATGGTGGGGTTGGCTGCGTCAGCCCAGGCTTCGTTGCCTTCCATCATGTAGAGATCGTTCAAATAACCCGCCGCCAGCAGGAGCGCGTCGTTGGCGGGGCCATAGTTGTATCCGGACTCGATGCTGATCTTGCGCCCGCGCCGCAGCACCGTCTCGTAAATCTCGATCAGTCCATACTTGTTGATGCTATCCAGATTCAGCGCCACGTCGCCCTCCCAACGATGACCGGCTGCGGTGAGGATGCTGGCGTCCGTATTGGCGGCGTTGTTGAAGAGATCACTGGTACGCTGGTTGAAGGGATTGATGCCGGCGAGCACGCGCTTGATCCAACCCTCGGCAAGTTGCGGCGTGGTCCACTCGGACCATTGGTTGTACAGCGGATGGTTTGGTTTGATCGGCCGGTAGCGCAGCACGAGGTAATTGTCGCCGAGCACCTGGATGTTCGCGCCGCCCAGGGTGTAGCGCGGCTGATTGGTGCCCGAGGTCAGGGCAAGGTACTGGGACATGGTCGCGTCAATCGTCGGGGGCAGGCCATCCACGGGCGCGGCGATTTTCCACTCGTATTCATACTCGCTGAAACGTCCGGCCAGATCCGGCGTGTGCTGGAATGTGACCAGTTCGCTCAACGGGTTCTCGGAGGGGATGACCTTCATCTGGCCCGGGTGCAACGAGCCGCCCACTTTGAAAACATGCAGCGCAACCGGGTCGCCGGGTTGGGTGAAGGCGCTTCCGCCGGATTCGACGAGTGTCAAGTAACCGCTGCCCGGCCCCATGGCGCTCAGGGCGTAGGAATCCACCGCCACATTGTCGCCCGACACTTCGGCCAGGTCCTGCACGCCCACCGAAACCGTCAGGTTGGGGTTCGGGATGTAGGTGCCGGGCACGCTCGGGTTTTCGTAAAAGGTCTGCACTGCGGTCGCAAGCCCGTTTATGGCATTCGACCACTTGGGGAAATTAACCGTGTCCGCCACCGGACAAAGGTTGATGACGTTGGTCAGGTCCGAACCGCGCAGCACATTCAGGAGCAGGTAGTCTTCGCCGACGGTTTCATCCTTGAATTCCCCGATGAACACCAGACTGCCTTTGCCGCCCACGTTCGGGTCAAAGTAAAATCGTTTGGCCAGATGCGGCGGCAGGTCCGGGAAGAAGAATTTGCCCTGAAAAGATTCTGCACGAACGCTGGCCGGCAGTTCCTGCATTCCGAAGTTCGTGAGGCCGGCGATCTTTCCCCGCGTCGGATCATGCAACACCACGGAGACATGGTTGCTGAGGAGATTCGCGGCGATGGACTGCTGGTAAATCACGCGGGCTGTCTTCCAATCTCCCACTCCCGGCAGGCCCAGTTGCGGCTGCACCAGCGTCAGACCGTAGGGAATCGTGGGCAGCGGCTGGGTCGAGTCGGCCGGATCGCGCACCGGCCAGACCGGGCGATAGACGATGTCCAGCGCGGGGTCGGTCTTGGCCGCGCCATTGCCAACATAGGCGCCGACACTGCCGGGGCGCAGGTAGGGCACGATGCTGCCTGCGGCTGGCGGGCTGATCGCGCCCGGCCAGGCGAAACTTGGCTCCGTCTTGTAGTAATAGCGCATCGAGAAACTGTTTGAGGGATTCGGCGAAAGGGCGAGGAACGGCGGACGATTCGAGAAATTCACGATCGTGCCGGTGTAGCTGTTCGTACTGGGGAGCAACAGCGGGCCTTGGGCAACGACGGTGCCGCTGGCGATGACCCGGAGCGTGACGTTGTTCGTCACGCGGCTCTGATCGTAGAGATCGCTGACGACGAGCTGAATCGTGTTCGTGCCAATATCATTGGTCGTCGCGGGCGTGCCCGTAAGCGTCAGCGGCAAATTCGTGGCGCTACTGACATTGAGCCAGCTCGGAGTGTTCGAAACTGTCAGGGCCAGATACTGGTACTCCCGCGAGGCATGAACGCTCAGGGCGAACGGTTGTCCGACGACGGCGGTGGCATTGGAGAGCGCCACGAAAGTCCCGTTCGTCGGGATATACATGCCCGCTTCCAGCACCGGCAATCCCGCGTGCAGGCCGCGATAGACCCAGAAATCCTGGTGACGGTCACGGTAGGTGAACTGCGCGTAACTGGAATAGACGCCACTGGCTCCGTTCGCCGCCAGCCACGCGCCGGGAAGATCCCCTGCGCCGCCGGTGGGTTCGGTGTTGTAGTTGATGGCGTTGTCACCGCTGCCCTCGACGGGTTTGGCGAGCAATGGCAGGGGCATGGGCGCTTGCAGAAGCTGGCCCGCCGGAACGATGTAGTCGAAGACCCAGCCCGCCGCCGGCTTTTCCCGAAGCACCTTGAAGACGGACATCGCCGGGCGGCCATCCGCCGCCGTGTAATTAACCAGCACGAAAGGCTCCGACGAACTGCTGAGATTCAGATCGTCACGCGTGGCGTAAGCCGTGCCGCCGGACATGATCGCGTGTTCCTCGTTCGGGTTGTAGCCGGGCAAGGCCGGATTGTTCTGATAATAAATGTTGCCGCCGGCCTCGAAGGTGTCGAGCGTGCCGCTGCCCAGTTTGCTGGCCAGCACGATTTCGCGCGGACTGGCCGGCCACTGGATCGAGTAGCGACCGAGGACCGACGGCCAATAGACCGGCAGGAAACCCAGCGCGGCGTTCGCCGCGTTGGCACCCGCGCCCGGCGCATTCGTGCGAAACCACCAGACCTCAAGATTGTTCGTGCCGGGTATGGCATTGACCGGAATGATTGCGCTCAGATCCGCCACCTCAAAGCCGCTCGCAAACGGGTCGGCGTAGGCGTTCGTATTGAACAGGGTGCCCGCGCTCAGGTTGATATGTCCGGCCAGATAATTTGTGGTCTCGCCCGGTTCGCCCGCGGGCGCAGTGATACGCGCACCCACATCCACCGTCTGGTTGATCACGCGCGGAGCCTTCAGGCCATCGGCAAATTGGAGCGTGTTGTTCGTCGGATTCCATGCGGCCAGGTTGGTGACAACGGTGTCCACGAAATTGGTCGTCTTGAGGTTTACATCCAGCCAGGAGAAGACGCGTTCGAACGCCACTTCCTCCCCGGTGCTGAACCGCAGGAGTGCTCGGTGTGCCGGGTAGCTGGTAGTCAGGAAGCTGTAGTAGGCAAACGTCTCGGTGAGCTTGCCGCGCACCTGATCCAACGGGTCCTGGTAATCAATGGTGGGCGCATTGGCGGTGGGCAGCGGCACGGCGGTGGCCCGGGCCTCGGCATCGGTGGCCACCAGGGGCCGCACGTAGTGGCTGTACTTGGCCGCATCCGTCGGCCAGATCAATCGGTAACGGCCCAGATACTTTGGCCAGAGCAAGCCCACTTCACCCGCCTCCATCCAGTGGACCAGGTAATCGTTCAGGTTGGCCGTCTCTCTCGTCGCATAAAGATTGAGCCGGCTGCTGCCCGCCACGAATTGCTGGTAGGCGAAGGTCTGCCCGCCGGCTTGCAGGACCGGTTCGGGGGTGTTCGCCGCCAGTGAGCCGGGCGACGGCGGTTGAATAAGCTCTCCGAGTTCGGAGGTCACATCCAGCGGGCCGGGGTTTTTGGCCACGTCCACAATCTCAAAGCCCAGTTGCTCGCGGGTCAGGCCATCCGGCCGCAGGTCGCCGAGCAGTTCCAGAAAGACCCGGCCCTCGCGGTTGTAGGCCAGAATGGAACCCTGCTGCTGGTCATACCATAAGGTCCGAAGTTCATGCAGCACCTGGTTGGTGGTGCCACCGGGATTGGTTTCGCCCGGCTCGACGTAGCGATCCGCCTCGCTCACCGTGCCCAGGAAATCCTTGTTGTACGCGATGACCACGGCACCCACGCGGGCCGCCGGCACCGCCACCGGTTTTCCGAGATTATGAAAAGTTTTCTCCGTCCAGTACATCTTGCGCGGCGGTTTGATCGTGCTGCCGGAAACGACGTAGCCGGCGGTGTAGAGCCGGAAATAGTTGCCGCCTATCAGCAAATAGCTGCCGGCATTCGTGGCGTAATCAAACGGCACGCCGTTCGTGTAGGCCGCCTTGATCCAGGTGACCTGCAACGGCCCCGCCTGGATGGCATAGACCTTCCCCGCGTTCGGGCTCCAGTAATAGCCGGAATCGCTGTGGTTGTTGGTGGTGTAGGGCTGCGGCAACCAATAGGCGGTGCTGGCGATGTTGGTCAGTATAATCCCTCTCTCGTCCGTGGCCGGCACCTCGACGATGCTGCCGAAGGGGAACGACACCTGCCGGCTCAGGTACGGCGCGCCAATCTGACCCCGGCGCAGGATGATGGCCACCGGGCCACCCGCCAGATTGTTGGAAGTACCCAGCGGCAGCCCCATCGCCACCGCCACCGTACCGGAGAAGACATTCGAGCCGTTGAGCAGCGGGGAATTGCTCGCCGCCAGCCACCCGGGTTGCGTCAATCCCGGAATGCCGCCGAACGAGATGAAACCGCGAAACTGGTTCGTGGTCGGCAGCTCTGCCGAATGGATTACGCCTCCGGCGGTAAGGGACTCGTTGAAATTGGTCATCCGGCCGTCGGAGCCAATGTTCGTATTGACGGTGGTGGAGATGGGCACGCCGCGCTGCGCCTGGAAGTTGTAGAGAATGGCGCTCTGGCGAAATTCCAGAGGCAGACTGATTGTTTGGGCTCGGCCCGTGGAATACAGCAGCGCCGAGGCGACCACAGCCAGGACCAACTTATTCCACGGGCCGCGCGCGCCCAGGGGGAAAAGCAGAAAGCTGAAAGCAGAAAGGAGAAAGGGGGAGGAGCAGAAAGCTGAAATGGATTTCTGCCTTCTACTTTCTGCTTTCTGCTTTGGCTGCGGGGTGCGGAGATGCCGGTTCATAAATTCAGGATGATGGTTTCATTGCGGGTGAACCATTTCCCTTAGCGCGGGCCGATGGCGATGAATCCGAAGGCGCTTAATTGATCTCCAGTCTGCGCTATATGAAACGACACAGTAAAATTTGTCGTCGTAACCGGGTCTACTGACAGCGAAATGGCCCTGCTTGTACGGCCGCTGACGGTAACGGTAGGCATGCTGCCAAACGGAGATGCAAACGTGATCTTGTAAAAACCGCCGCCAAGGCTCTGGCTGGTGTAACCAGAGCCTGCCTGCGTGACGCCGTTGATGTCCACCGAGCCCCGCACGATGCGAAGGACTTCTTCGCCGACTGCGGCGGGTTTTTGCCTAACGTAAACATTGCCACCGTTGTAATTCAGGTTCATGTCGGACGGTGTTCCGTTGGCGTATTGCTGGATTTGGTTGCCGGTTATGAGGAAGCGACTTGCGTTAGCCGCCCCGCCCGCGAAGACACTGCCGTTGACATCCAGCGCGGCGGCTGGCGTGGTCGTGCCGATGCCCACCCCGCCCACGGCGCGGATGAGGAATTGATTGGCGGTGGTTGAGGCAAAGTCGGCTGCTTGCCAATCCGCCCAGACAAAGGAACCAGCGTGGTTGGCCTTGGCGTTGGCTCCTGCGGCAAAGCTGAAATCGCCGGCGGCAGTGTTGAAATATCCACCGGCCACGGTCGCAGCATATCCGCTGGCTGTGTTGCCCGCGCCACCGCCGATCACACAATAAGGGCCACTGGCCACGGCGGAGTTCACGCCACTGCGCTCGGTCTGGAGATCCACGGAGTTTCCACCGCGCGCATTGCCGCCGATGGATTGAATGCTGGAACTAAATCTGAGGCCGGAGCCAAAGGTGGGGATGGCCGTAAACGTCTGCGCCAAGTTGAGGAGCGCCACGTTGGGGCTCAAGCGCACATCGGGAACGGTGCCCGAGGTCACCGCGCCGCCATCCACGCTATTCGCGCTGATCGCCTTGGTGGCCAGGTAGGCGTAAGGCGCGGTGAGCAGCCGCAACCGGGGCAAGATTTTCACATCGGCGCCGGCCGCGCCAATCCCCTTGACGGTCATCTCCACATAACGATCCGAGGCGGTGGCGTTCGTAAACAGCGTGGACAGGGCGCCGTGCGGCTCCGTGGCCGGGGAGGTGACTTGCGTGCCTTCGCCGAGCAGGACGCTGAAGAAGCCCTTGTCCACCGTCACGGTTTGCTGCTCGGTCCACGCGTTGGTGCCGCCGGTCTGTCCATCCCAGATGCGGAAGACCACGTCGTAGTTCTTCGGCGCATTGGTGGCGAGCGCGACGCCGTTGCCATCCGCGAGGAAGCCCTGGTAGGTCAGGCGCTCGGGCGGGTTGGCGTTGGCCTGGGCCAGCGCGACCAGGGGGGAAAGTAGAAAGCAGAAAGCAGAAAGCAGAAATGCCGGGGAAAAGCTGAAATTGGGAAAGCAGAAGGCGGAAATGAATTTCTGCCTTCTACTTTCTGCCTTCTGCCTTGTCGTCGGGAGGAGTTGGAGTTTGTTCATGGTACTGTGTTTGGTTTGCAGTGGACGTTGATCGAGAGAATGGAAAGAAAGTTTTTTCATAAGGGGTAAATCAATCTCGGGTTTTGGGTCGGGAGTCTGAAGTCTGGTGTCCGGAGAATTGGATCGGGCGTCGCGGGTCCGAATCCCAAAGGGATTCCGACTCAAAGCCCAGGGTTGCGAGGAACGAGCTACCCTGGGGCCGCATCGCGCGAAGATTCCAACCCCAACGGGGTTGCGGCCTGCGACCTTGACCCTCGCCACAACCCCTTTGGGGTTGAGGATTCTTCGCGATGGAATTCCCAGGGTAGCTCGTTCCTTGCAACCCTGGGCTGGAGGACTCAATCCCTTTGGGATTGGGCAAGCCAGCTTCAAGCGGGTTTGGTTCGGGAGTCTCGGGGCTGGGGTCTCGCGTTCGCAGTCTCGTGTTTGAGGTCTTGAGTCTCACGTCGCGAAGGACTTTAGACTTTGGACTTTGGACTTTGGACTTTTGGTTCATGGCGCGAGGGTCAGGGCCGGCACCTGGCTGATGCGGTTGAGGGTGAAAACGCCGCCCACCTGGTAGGCGCGGGCACTGGCACCGAGACCCTGGAGCGTGATCGTTTCCAGATAGTTGCCGGTGAGGGTTTGCGCGCCCGCCACGAGACTTGAAAAATCATTCGCCGGCGGCTGGACGTTGAGCGTGATGGCGCGCACCACGGTGTAGGACTCGGCGCCTCGCGGGAGCACCTGCTTGAAGGTGGAGTCGAGATTGTCGTGGTCTGGATGGTACGTGTGGAGGAAGGGGTTCGCGGCCTGGTCGTCGTGGCCGAGCGTAACGGTGGCGGCGAGGTTGGTTTGGAGCCCCAGGTTGCCGCTCAAAGACCAGACGGTGTTGGTCGTGGTCCAGGGCAGATGCGTGGCGCTGATCCGCCGGGCCGCCGAAAGATAACCCGGATGAAGCGCGGACTCGCCGCTGGCAACAACGACGTTGGTGGTGGCGTCGAAGCCGTAATACACGCGCTGAAGCAGCACGGCGTTGCCGTTGGTGGGATTATGAACGATCAAGCGCAGCGGATAAGCCCGGGGCACCGTGGCCAGCGTCGTATCCAGATTGGTGACGACGTAATTGCCGTTGGTCGTGATGACGAGATTGTTCGTGGCGTCGCGCGCATAGGACTTGAGGTACTGGCTCACCTGCGTCACGGAGGCGGCACCCACCCACAGGCCGGCACGGGAGGCTGCCGTGGCGGAGACGGGCACCTGGACGAGCGTGAATCCGAGCGAATCCGTGAAGGAGAGAATTCCCGCCAGCAACGAGCCGGGAGCGTTGGTGATGGCCGTGCGGTTGAGGCCGAGCACCACTTCCACTTCGGAGCCGGGAAGGTCGCGCGCGGCCAGTGTCCAAGCGCGCGGGCTGTTCACGGGCAGGTTGGTGTAGCTGTAGGTGAGGTTGGTGAGATTCAGATTTCCCCGCAGCAACAGCGGCGGCACGGCCACGATGTTCGACTGGCCGGGCGGCGACGTCTCGGACGTGCCCAGTCGCAGCGTGACAGTGAGCGGGCCGGCCGTGAGGTTGCGCAGACGGAAGGTGGAGCTGCTCGAAGTTTCCTGGAAGTCCACGCCGTTGTCACCGGACTGCACGACTTCAAACGGTCCGAAGTAGCGGTTGAAGACCGTGCCGGAGCGGACCCAAAAGGCCTGCCCGCGCGTGACGGGCCTGATTTGTTGCAGAAATGGAGAGGCAATCACGACCGGGTTGTTGGATCCCAAATCCCCGCCCGGATAGTAATAAATCTCGGGCGTGGCGGACTGAAGTTCCGGCGCCTGGGCCAGGAACGCCAGGAAGTTGGTTGGATTGTTCGTTACCGTGGAGAAGCCGATCAGGTTCAATCCGGAGATGGTCCAGTCGTGGCGTGGCGCAACGGGCCGGCCTTTGACGTTCCACGTGTAAGTGGCGACGTTCGATCCCACGCGCACGAGGTAGGCGGAATCCCCGACAAGCCGTTGCAGAACGCTGGCGGCATTGGTGCGATTCCAACTGGTCCACTCGGGCGCGGCGACGGGCAGCGCCGGGTTGTCGGTGAACTGCGCCACCGACGGCGGATTCCAGCGCCAGACCTCCTGAATCGGATTGGTGTTGGTGCTGACGCTGCCGACGAGCGCATTGAGTGTGTCATGCGAGGCATCCACGTGAAGAAACACGGCGTTCCAGCCGGCTTTGAGGCCGACGGATTGGGTGAGCCATTGGGCATGGCTGGTCAGGGGCGCGAGCAACACCAGCACCGATAGCAGCAGCGTGCGCGAGTAGAATTGGGAAATCATAGGGTTGTATTCCTCATTGTCGGCAATAGTCCCGCGAGGACTTAAGACCCTGACATTTGACTCCCTCTCCCTCCCCGCAATAGGTCTTGGAGGGGAGAGAAGGACATGTATCATTTATGATTTGCAGCGGGTTCATTCCACCCTGACATGCGCCATCGGGATGGTAAAAGTATGTGGAAATCTCAAAATACTTTTCGCCTCGCGACCGAGCAGGAATCCATCGGCTGGGAAGTCGGCTGCGCTTTGGAGCCTGTCTGAAAAAGGAGCGCGGCTGTGTCGAAGACCAGCCGCAGCACGCGGCAAACTCCTCAACGCCCCGAAAATCGAGGTCTGCTGCGGCTGGTCGAGGACGACACAGCCGCGCTCCGGGATTTTCAGACAGGCTCTAAGGCGGAAGGAGGATGCTGAAGGAAACCACGAGTGGACACAAATCGCCGGCCACCGAACGGCGGCAACTTGCGCCGCACTGTCGGAAACTCCTCGTCCCTATTTGTGTGAATTCGTGTCTATTCGTGGTTGAACTGAATCATTCAACCCGCGCGCGGATTTGATTCGGATTTCGTCCGCCTCCTTTTCCCGCCCGGTCTTTGAGTAAAGCGCGATCAAATCACGATAGGCGCGCTGCACCCGGAAGTGGTCGTCGCCGAAACGATGTTGCAGAACCGGCAGGCTGTTGGTCATCAGGTTTTCGGCACGTTCGTATTCGGCCAGGTCGAGATAGGCCGCGCCGCGCATGCCGTCGTTCCAGGCGTGTTGCACGATGCTGGCGGCGTTGTAAAACTTGCCGGCATTTTCAAACGCCTTCAGCGCGTCGCGCGGATGACCTTCGGCGAGCGCAATCGTTCCCAATTGCGACCAGGCGTAACCGTTCTCCTCCGCGAGCAACTCGTGATTTTCCGCAGCCGCCACCAGTTCTTCCGCCAATGGCCGGGCGAGCGCCGCTTTTCCTTCCTCCAAATAAATCTGGCAAAGTTGCCGGCAAGCCTGGAGTTCAAGCTGGCGGAATCTCGTCTTTGGAATCTGGCCCGGCGCGGCCTGGCTCGAACCCGCCCGGGCCGACTCGATGATTTTCGCGCACAGGTCGCGCGCCTCTCCGTTCCGCCCCAGCGAGAGCAGCACAAAGGCGAGTTCGCCGGCCGTCTCCAGCGTGTCGGGATTCATGTAGCCAACCGATTCAGCGCGCAGTTTCAGGGAATCTTCCAGGTAGCCGACAGCAGTGTCCCAACGCCCGATTTTGCTGTAGCAGAAACCAATCGAGTATTGCACGGCGGCGGAAACCTCCGGTTGATTCTTGAATTTGTCCTTCACGCCCGCCGAACCCCAATCCAGCATCTGGAGCACGGTCACCTTGTCCGCATAAGCGTTGCCGGTGCTCGTGAACATCTTTTGCAGAAACGCGAGGATGTCCCGGGCTTTCTGCGTTTCTGCTTCCGCCATCTCGCGCTGCTGCTTTTCCGCCCTGGCATTCAAATCGGCACGCTGGGCCTCCTGCTCCGCACGCAAACGATGCTGGTTGGCCAATCGTTCAGCCTTCACTGCGCGAACCGCCTGCCAGGTGCTGATCAGGACGCCGACCGCGAGCACGGCGATGAGCCCGGCCGCCGCCGCAAAGCCGAACTTGTGCCGCCGCACGGTCTTCGAGAATTCATACAGCCGGCTGGGGGGACGTGCCAAAACGGGTTCGTTGCCCAAGTGCCGCTGAATGTCCATCGCCAGCCCGTTGGCCGTCTCGTAACGCCGCGCGCGATCCTTCTCCAGGCATTTCATCACGATCCAGTCCAGATCGCCGCGAACCGTATGCACCAGGCGTGGCGCTTCGGCCTGGCGATTGTGCGCGATGGTCGTCAGGTCCGCGTCGGCCAGCGTGCTGAGTTTGGTGCTCGGTCGCAGCGGCTCCTGCTCGCGAATGATCTGCCGCATCTTGTCCAGCCCGGCCTGCATCAGGGTTTTCTCGTCAAACGGCGTGCGACCGGTGAGCAGCTCGTACAACAGCACACCGAGCGAGTAGATGTCGCTCCGCGTGTCAACGTCCAGCCCACTCATCTCCGCCTGTTCCGGGCTCATGTAAGCCGGCGTGCCGATGAACTGCTCGAACGCCGTGTAAATCGTCTTGTCCGTAAGCCGCTGCTGGCTGACGGCCTTGGCGATGCCGAAGTCAATCACCTTGGGAACCGGCACACCGTCGTGCAGTGTCACCAGCACGTTCGAGGGTTTGAGGTCGCGATGGATGATGCCCTTTTGATGCGCGTGTTGGACGGCCTGGCAAACCTGGATGAAAAGCTTGAGCCGCTCGGTGGTGGCGAGTTTGTTCCGGTCGCAGTGGTCGGTGATCTTGATCCCCCGCACCAGTTCCATGACGAAAAACGGCCGCCCGGTTTCCGACATGCCGGCGTCGAACACTCTGGCGATGTTCGGATGATCCATCATTGCCAGTGCCTGCCGCTCCGCCTCGAACCGGGCGATGACCTGCTTGGTGTCCATGCCGAGCTTGATCAATTTGAGCGCCACCCGGCGACGCACCGGCTCGGCCTGCTCGGCGATATAGACCACGCCGCAACCTCCTTCGCCAATCTTCTCCAGCAGCTTGTAACGGCCAATCATCCGCCCTAGCGATTCGTCCAAGGGTTCGCTCTCGCTGCCGGGCCGCCCAACTTCGGACGGCGGCGGTGGGAGCGCGTCGGGTTGCTCGTGCATGGCGAGCAAAACCTCAAGCCGCCGGCGCAAGAGCGGGTCACCCGGGCACTCGCCGTCGAGAAAGGCGGCCCGCTCGGCGGGCGGGCGTTCCAGTGCGGCGGCGAAGAGATCTTCCTCGCGTTGTTGAACTGAAGGCATGATTGATCCGGGAATGCTCACGGCATTCTATTAAGGTATGCGCTTTTTGGAGAGCAAAAGTATGCGGCTACTTCGTCGAAGCTCAACTTGGCGACTCGCCAAGAGCGAATGACCTCAGTCGGGCATTGCACCGCGCATCTCCACGGCCAGCCAGGCCCGGGCGTAGGCCCACCATTGTTTGGCCGTCGGCACAGCGATACCGAGCGTCGCCGCGGTCTCTTCGTGAGTCATGCCCACGAAGTAACGCAGCTTGACCAGCTCGGCCTTGCGCGAATCCACGGTCGCGTACTTTTCCAGCGCGTCGCTCAACCGCAGCAGCACGTCGTCATCGGCAATAGGAGACGCAATCTCGACTTCATTGACGTCCAGCGGCTCAACGCCACCGCCGCGCTTCGCCCGCAGGCGGCGACGGGCGTGCTCGACCAGAATCCGCCGCATAGCCTCGGCGGACGCGCCAAAGAAATGCGCGCGGTTTTGCCACTGCGGCTGCGCGTCCGCGCCGAGCCGCAGCCAGGCTTCGTGAACGAGCGCGGTGGGCTGCAAGGTGTGGCCCGGGGATTCACCGTTCATCAGGTGGGCGGCGAGACGGCGAAGTTCGGCATAAACCAGAGGCAGGAGTTCCTCAGCGGCCTTCGGATCGCCCTGTTCCACGCGCTTGAGTATGTGCGTAACGCCGCTCATGCGCAGAACAACCGTAACGAAAAAAAGAGATCGTTCATGAGTTCTCCTGGCCGTTGCTCGCCGAGTTGTAACTAATATCGCCGAGCTTGGAGGCTCTCGGCCAGAGAACCAGAAAACGTGGTGACGTGAACAAGAAGAACAGATTTGCCTGGGTATTACAAGAGTCTTTTCAGGCTTTTCACGCTGCTTTTCAGCCTCTCCAAACCTGAGGCTAACGAACTTTCCAAATCAATCGGGCCACCGTCTTTGCGATACGATCCTCAATGTCCGCCCCCCAGTGATTGGCGGGAAGGTATGCAGGTCATCACATCGCAGGCGTAACCGGTCACCCAAACGCCTGTGCCATGCCCGTGTGCTGGCGGCGAAAAGTTTCCTTGACAGAGCAGCGCCAATTGTGTATATGCACATCATGGCAAAACAACTGGATTTGTCGGTGATGGAAAACTGCGTGTGCTTCAACCTGCGCTGGGTGTCGCGCGCGTTCACGCAGTTCTTTGAATCGCAGTTGCGTCATCACGATCTGCTGCCGACGCAGATGCCGATTCTTGGCGCACTGGCCGCCCGACCCGGGGCGAACATGGCGGAATTGAGCGACTGGCTGGGCATGGACCGCACCACGCTGGTGAGGAATCTGCGTCCGCTGGAGCGCGACGGCCTCTTGAAAGCGAACGGCAAGGGCCGCGGAGGCAAGGTGACACTCACCATCACGCCCGAGGGAAAATCCGCCCTGGCCAAACTGATGCCCGAGTGGCGGGCCGTTCAGCGCAAGGTGATCAAGACGCTCGGCGAGGAGCGCTGGACCGCCATTCTTTCCGACCTTGAGCGCGCCGCGCTGGCCTTGAGCAAATGAACCCTTCATCTTCCACGAACAAAACCGACAATCCCACTGGTGTGTATATGCACTCACAAACGCTGATTCCTTCCCCTCCGCACGCCGCGTCGCGCGTCCTCTCCGCTGATTGGTTGCGGCAACTATGCCTTGATGCCGGGGCGGATGACGTCGGTTTCGTCGAACTGGAGCGATCCGCGCTGGCGGAGGAGCGCCCGCACATCGAGCGAACCTTTCCGCGCACGCGGAGTTTGATCAGTTTTGTCGTGCGGATGAACCGGGACAATGTCCGCAGCCCGGCGCGCTCGGTCGCCAATTCGGAGTTTCATCATTCGGGCGACGAGGTGAATGACATCGCCCGCCGTATCACTGCCGCGCTGGAACGGGCCGGTATCCGCGCGTTGAATCCGCCGATGGCGTTTCCGATGGAGGCCGACCGCTGGATGACCGAGCGGATGTGGGTGGTGGCACACAAGCCGGTGGCCGTGGCGGCGGGTTTGGGACGGATGGGAATTCATCGGAACGTGATTCATCCGCGTTTCGGGAATTTCATTTTGCTCGGCACGATTCTCGTCGCGGCGGAGATCAGTGCATATTCGCAGGAACTGGATTTCAATCCGTGTCTGACGTGCAAGCTCTGCGTGGCGGCGTGCCCGGTCGGGGCGATTGGCGCAGACGGCGCGTTCAACTTCTCATCGTGTTACACGCACAACTACCGCGAGTTCATGGGCGGATTTGCCGATTGGGTCGAAACCATAGCAGACAGTCGCGATGGGAAGGATTACCGGCGGCGGGTGAAGGATTCAGAAAGCGTCTCGGTGTGGCAGAGCCTGGGCTTCGGGCCGAATTACAAGGCGGCGTATTGCATGGCGGTTTGTCCGGCAGGCGACGACGTGATTGGACCTTACCTCGCCTCGAAAAAAGATTTCGCCGATGAAGTGATGCGTCCATTGCAGGCGAAGCGTGAGCCGGTCTATGTCATTCCCGGCTCGGACGCGGAGGCGCATGTGCAGAAGCGTTACCCGCACAAGACAGTGCGGCATGTGCGCAACTCGCTGCGTCCGCGAACTATTGCCGCCCTGCTACAGGGGATGCCGAATACATTTCAGCGACACGCGGTGGGGAATCTGGACGCCACCTATCATTTCACGTTCACCGGCAATGAGGCCGTGGAGGCCACCGTGGTCATCCGCTCCGGCACGATTACCGTCGAGAGTGGGCTGAAGGGTGAACCAAACTTGCACGTGACCGCCGACTCCGCGACCTGGCTTGGTTTTCTCGCCAAGGAAAAGAATCTGCCGTGGGCGTTGTTGACGCGGCGCATCAAACTGCGGGGAAACCCAAAGTGGCTGCTGGCGTTCGGACGTTGCTTTCCGTCATGAGAGGCACATGCCGCAGCAGGCGATCAGGTGATCAAGGCTGCGATCTCAAGCTGGAAACGGACGGCGAGACTGATGGGGGTTCGATTCACTCTTTACCCGTTCTTCATTCTCTCCCTGACCTCATAGTGCTGTGACCGCTCATCGAAACGCGATAACACGCCCCGGGCCTTTGGCGGCACAACCGACACTTCGTAATCTTTGCCGGCAAAGGCTTTTACGGCTTCGATGGAATCGAACCACATGACGGTGATGAATTCCACTTCCTCCTCAAGGTTCCTGCGGAATAACTGGATTTCCTGAAAGCCGGGGATATTGCGATCATGGATGCCGACAAAGATATCGCTTTTCAAAAGCGCTTCGTAGGTGTCCGCCTTTTCCAAAGTCGTATATCCGTGCCAGATCCTACTGATCATAATTTTCTCCTTTAAGGGGATGGGAATTGTGTTTTGACGCGCTGCGGTTCCGGGAGAATCACCGTTGCAGCGGGTTCATTTTTCGCGAGTTTAAGTCTATGAAAAACGCAGTCAACCACGGCGTTCGCTCAGCTCCAACTCCGAAAGCCTTCGGAGTTGTTTCCATTTCCAAACACGCACCCGAGGCAGGTGTTCCACGCCGACCTTCATTCCCCTCTCCATTCACGCCCCGGTTTGTTTGAACTCGTCAAGTCCCCGTGGCCCCATTCAACTGCCTGCGGACCTCCGACATTATGTAGAACATCTCGCGGGCGATTTCCCGGCAGCGTTCGTCGTAAGCGATGGTTTCGGTGGGCGTATCATCGCAAAGCCTCGGATCCACGTAATGGATTGCATACCGGGCAACGGCCCCCTTGACGACCGGACAAGACTTATCGGCCGCGCTGCACGTCATCAACGCGATGAAATCGCGTTTTGGATTGTCATCAGCATTGTAGAGCTTGGAATACGCGCGGATCGGCAGACGGTCTTCCGCATACCGCACCAGATAGAGCGGGTTGTCTCCCGTGGTGGCGTCCTCGATGTCAAAACCCGCCTTCCGCATGGCGGTCACGGTGCGGCAATTGCAGGCAGTCGCCTGTGTTCCTCCGGAGAAGGTGTGGACTTTGTCCAGGCCATAATAGTAGGCGGCAGTTTGGGCCCAGATTTGCGACATGTGACTGCGACGTGAATTGTGCGTGCAAATAAATGTCAGCTTCGCGTCCGCGCCAGCCTCAAGTCGTGCGGTTATGGTTGCGGAGATCTCAGCCAACACCGCTTTTCTGTCTGCTGCAATTGTATCGAGTTCATTCGCGACTTCATTCACGTATGGCCGAAGCGGAAGGAGCAATCTCGCGTTGGATTGTGGCCTGTGCGTGGTTGAACAACCCGCGCAACAAAGTGCAACGATGCCGATGCCGATGATCGTTTTCATAATTATGGCAGCAATGCCTTGTTCAGTTCGTTTCCAGGTCCAGGCACACCACGCTGGAACCGCCCCGCACGTAAAGTCGTGTTCCCACCAGTGCCGGATGCGAATACACTTCCACGTCTTCTTCAAACACCCGCAGCCGCGAAATGATGTCGCCCTTGTCCGACTTGGCGTCCAACAAAATCAGTTCGCCACCGAGCGTGATCACCAGCACCCGATCTTCATCCGCGATCAACGTCGCGTAATCGCCCAGCGCGTTGTCATCGCGATGCCAGACCCGCTTCAGGCCCTTCTGCACGTCGAGACAATGCAATCCCAAGTGCGCGCCAAACACCCTGCCACCTGTTACCACAGGCGTCACAGTATCCGGTGACAGGTCCTGATAATCTGCCGCCGGCGTGGGAATGATCCGGCCCGCTTCATCAAAACGATAAAGCCGCGTCCCGTTGTTTTCTGTGGCGACAATAACACCGCCCTTCACGGCAACGGGCGTGGGCACATTGAAATCGCCTTCCGTGGGGGGCACGAGTTGCCAGAGACGCCTGCCGGTTTTCACATCCCAACCTCCCAGCGAATGCTGGTCGTAACCCATAACCTGTCGTCGCCCGCCGAATTCACCACAGATGAAAGCCGAGTATGCCGCAGGGGATCCCGGCGTGGTCCAGCGGGTGCGACCCGTGACACAATCCAATGCCGCCAACGAAGCGTTCGTTCCCCCGGGATTCACTATAAGCAGATCATCCACGACAAGAGGGGTTGAACACATGCCCCACGTCGGCAACTCGGCCTGAAACTCACGCAGCAGTTGCCGTTTCCAAACCACCTTGCCATCCGTGACATTGACACACCGCAAATCTCCAAACGCACCGAGCAGATACGCCCGACCCTCGTGGATGACTGGCGTGGCGCGTGGGGACTGGCCGTAATCCAATTTTCCGTGTGTGGGAAATTCGACACGCCAGAGCAGTTCGCCATCATCCGCATTGAGACAGCGATACACATCATGCTCCTCGTCAAAGTCCCGTTCAGCCAGAATCAATCGCCCATCGCTGACGCTTAAACCGGCAAGGCCGCCAGTCATGGCGGCCTTTTTCCAGATGAACTTTGCGGTCTCCGGTAATCGCCCCGGAAGTCGTGGCACATGCCCATCGCGACCCGGCCCGCGCCAGTCTGGCCAGTCCGGCGAGGTGTTCGCTTGCGGTCCATTGGGCTTCTTGTCCGTCACCGGCTTGAAACCATCGCGGCTCTCCATGGCCTTGAGCATCTTCGCGTCGCTGTTGATGCCCAATAGCGTTTTGAGAATCTTCTGCTCCTTCTCCGCCTGGATATTCTCACCCACAAATACTGTGATGAATGGCACTGGCTGAGTTTTGCCGATCACTTTCAAGTCGCCGGGCGTAATGCTGCCACAACCTTCGAGCAACCGCAGAGCGTAACCGGGAATCACCGCCACTGGATGCGGCGGCGACTGGCTGTCCAGGACATCCAACGCCGCATCGCTGTAGGCGGCTCGCTTTTCCGGTGCGGCAGTGGTTTCCACCCCGGAGGCACGCAAGGCTGCTTGAACAACGGCGTGATTTACCTCAGTGTCCGCCAGGCCGAAGAGAAACTTTCGCCCGCTGATGCCCTTCAAGTCTTTCGCCTGATCGTCAGAACGCACCACAAATGAAGCAGTGAGCGTGGTGTTGCCGTCCGGGTCGGTCAATTCGCAGACGGGATGACATTTCAACGCCGCTCGTTTCGCGCTCTGCACAATCAGCGATTGTTCGCCAACAACAATCACTTCCTGTCCCGGACTGGCCAGCTTGAGCGACTCCGCAAGGTCATCTGAGTATTCAACAACGACGCGCTGCTTGAGTGTCAATTCGAGCCGCGCCCCAAGCTTGCGATAATCCCGCTGACCGTAGCCTTTCACACACGCGCAGGCCAGTTCCTTGGCGAGCGGGTCCAGCACCACCAGAATGATCGGCTGCGACGATGCATGCCGGACCGCTCTGCTGGAGGCACAGCTCCCAACCGACAAAACCAGCGACAGCAGCATCAAACCCAGACAAAAAACACCGCCCTTGTTCCAGTGCTTCATGAGATTTCCGAAGGTTCAATCCCTCTCAACTCTTCGCGCCGAAGACAAGAATGGCATCCCGCTTGGTGTTCAGCATGTAATATTGCTTCCCATCGGGACTCACCTCCACGGTGACACGGACGCAATCGCCTTCCTCCTTCGTCACGGCCAGCACTTCGATGAACTTGCCGTCCGCCGAGAAGCGTTTGATGCAAGTGGGCGGACCTGACTCCGCAGCGAGGATGTCGCCATTCGGCAGCACGCGCAGGTTTTTCGGTTCGCAACAGCCGCCGAAATCAGCAGCCTTCACCTTGCCTGCCTTGCCGAACTTTGTGAGTTGTTTTCCGTCGCGGTCGCGGCTTTCGATGGTGTGGCGGGCATTGTGCGGAATCCACAGTTTCCCGTCACGCGCCTGGATATCCATCTGACCACAGCAGCCGCGCAACTTTTCGACCACCAGTTTGGGATTCGCCAGGCCATGATCAAAACGATAGACACGGTAGGTGAAATCACTTGGCGCACCCACCGCCATGAACACATCCTCCTCCGTGACCGCCAACCCGGTCACATCCGCCCGCCGCCGCTCCAGACTCGCCTTCATGCGCTCCAATTCCTCTTTGAGCGGGCGTCCCGATTGTTTGACCATTTCTTCTATCTCTTTTGTGATGGTCACCGGTTCGTTGGCCACCGGCGATGCGGCTGAAGCCAGCACCTTGCCGGTGGCATCGAGCCTCAGCACCTTCCCGTCACCCGCCACAAATATGGAGCCATCCTTGGCCACACAGACCGCCCCTGGCTTGATCTCCAGTGGCAGCGTTTTCAACAACACTCCTTTTGGTGAATAGACCCGGATACCAGCGGCGTTCTTCTTTTCCTGTGGCGCATAGCACGCCAGTATGTTGCCCTCGGCATTCAGGCAGAAATTCTTCAGCGCCCCCGGCTGCCTGCTGTCGCCGACCTGTATCAGCCCGACTTCGCTGCAAGCGGGTTTCCAAACCGGGTCTTTCGCCCGGGCTGCGGCTGCCGCTTTTTGTTGAGCCTCGTAACTGCCCATCATGGCGGTGGCCTCGGCCACCTCGTCGCTGCTGGCCGCCATGCTGTTTACGCCGCCGTTCAAACACGCTCCCGAGATCACCGCGAGCGCGACCATCCATCGTGCCTTCGATTTCATGAGTTCTCCTGTGGTTTATTGTTTTAACCGCCAAACGACGCCAGTTTCATCCCTCTAACACCGCCTCCTCACGCATGTTACCCGGGATTCATGGAATTAGACCGGCGACAGCCGGTTTCTGCACGAACAAAGTTACTTTAATTATTTAACCCCACCGACGCTCACTCCTGCCTTGCTTCGGCACGAAATGCAAACCGCCTGGATCATTGTCCAACCGACATTCCTGCCTTGAAAATGACGCAGCAGCAAAGCGGAAAATAAGTGATTCGGCCCGTACCAAATGTTACGAATTGGAAGTGCACAAGAAACTCAACCCGGCGCAAAAGCATTCTGACGCCGAATTACCCAACCACCGCCTCGTTGCCATCTGATGAGCCACCCTCGCCTTGTCGGTCTTCTGCTGGCGTTGATCACGCTCGTGGCCTACCTGCCGGTGCGACAGCACGAGTTTGTGACCTATGACGACAACGATTACATCACCGAAAACCTCGTCGTCCAAAATGGCCTGACCCCTGCCGGTGTGGAATGGGCATTCACCACCTGGCACGCCAGCAACTGGCATCCGCTCACGTGGCTGTCACACATGCTCGACTGCGAATTATTCGATCTGGACGCCGGGGCTCATCATCTCGTCAACGCATTGATTCACACGGCCAATGCGATACTGCTCCTCGCGCTGCTGTTGCGCTTGACCGGGAACTTATGGCCGGCAGCAATCGTGGCGGCGTTGTTCGCGTGGCACCCGCTGCATGTTGAATCTGTGGCTTGGGCGTCTGAACGGAAAGATGTGCTAAGTGCGTTCTTCGCCCTCCTGACACTGCTGGCCTACGCGGGTTATGTCGAAAAATCCAAGGCCTGGAATGCGCCCGCCAAATTTTACCATGGTGGCGCGTTGCTTTTCTTCGCGCTTGGCCTGCTGGCCAAACCAATGCTGGTCACGCTGCCGTTCGTGCTCTTGCTGCTCGACTGGTGGCCGTTGCAACGATTGGTGAATTCAAAATCTCAATCCTCTTTCCGTCTCGTGCTGGAGAAATGGCCCTTCTTTCTGCTCAGTGCAGTCTCCTGCGTGATTACTTTTCTGGCACAACGCGGCTCCGCTGTTCTAACCGTTGAACAACACTCGCTACATCTGCGAGCCGGCAACGCACTGCTATCCTGCGCGAATTACCTTCTGAAAACCGTCTGGCCCGTCAATCTTGCAATCCCCTACCCGTTGCCAGCTTCGCTGCCGATTGCATCCGTGTTTGTCTCTGCTGCTGTCCTTGCGCTGATTTCGTGGCTGGTCTGGCGGGCCCGACGCGACACACCATCTCTCCTGATCGGCTGGCTTTGGTTTTTAGGAATGCTGGTGCCGGTCATCGGCATTGTGCAGGTGGGTCGCCAGGCAATGGCGGATCGTTACACCTACCTGCCGCACATCGGTCTGTTCATCGCGGTGGTTTACGGATTTCAAAACCTGACGACGCGATGGCACATCAAGTCAGCCGCGCTGTTCAGTGTTGTCGGCGCGATTCTCGCCGCCTGCCTGCTTGGCACGGAACTCCAATTGCGCTTCTGGCTAAATAGCGAAATCCTTTTCACCCATACCTTGGCAGTGACAAAAAACAACGCCATTGCGCACATCAACCTCGGAGTTGCGCTTGAACAAAAAGGTCGCCGTGACGATGCCCTCTTTCAATATCGCGCGGCTTTGAGAATTGACCCCGGCTACGTCCAGGCCCACAACAACCTTGCCATCCTGCTCGATGCAATGGATCACAACGACGAAGCGCTGGCGGAATATCAGGAAGCGCTGCGATTGAATCCGAAGGCGGCACTCGCCCACTGCAACCTAGGAACATTGCTCGTCAAACTGGGTCGGTTCGATGAGGCGTCCAGTCATTACTCGGAAGCCGCCCGACTCGCTCCAAACGATCCACGCCCCCATTACCTCAAGGGCAAAGCCGAGCTTCGCCGCAGTCAAAGTGCTGCGGCGATCACACATTTTCGAGATGCGTTGCAGCGCAACCCGAATGATCTGCGCACGCTGACTTTTCTGGCGCGCGTGCTGGCCTCAGACAATAACGCACAAGTTCGCACCGGTGCAGAAGCCGTGGTGCTGGCCGAGCGGGCAAACACGTTGACCGGAGGCGGTGACGCGTTCGTGCTCGATACACTCGCGATGGCATACGCGGAGGCTGGTCGCTTTGTCGAAGCGCAACGAACCATTCAGGCCGCCCTTGATCTTGCCAAAACTACGGGCGAAACCCCGCCGCCAGCCTTGCAACAACGCCAACAGCTTTACCTGGCCAACCGGGCCTTTCGTGAAACCGCTACGAACCAGCCACCGGAACCGTCATCCCCACGTTGAGCGAGAGTTGTTCAGATTTTAACTTTGAAGCGTCCGTTGCTCTCGTTACCTTCCGGCCAATAGATTGAAATCACCGCAGATTCTCATGAAAGCAAAACAACTTGTCATCCCTGTATTATCGGCCCTCGTAATGTTCACATTGTTGTTCACCGCCGGTTGCCGTTCTGTTTACAACGCCACGATGGAAAATGTCTTCGGTTACGAGAAACGGGAGTTGTTCAAGAAATCCGTCACCGCTCTCCAGAGCGAGCAGAAGGATGCGCAAAAGGAATTCAAGGACGCACTCACCCGGCTGAAGGAACTTTATGGATTTCAAGGCGGCGAGCTGGAATCCGTTTACGGAAAGGTGAAGAGTTCCTACGATCGTTGCGACAGCGAGGCCAAGGCTGTCCACACGCGCGTTGGAAACATGGAAGACCTCGCCAAGTCCATGTTCAACGAATGGGAAAAAGAGATTCAGCAGTACACAAACCCAAGCCTCGCAGCCGCCAGTCGCGAACAATTGCGGCTCACGAAGGATCGCTATGCGCAGTTGTCCAGAACGGTGCGGGATGCCGAAGCCACCATGCAACCGGTGCTCGGCCAGCTCAAGGACAACGTGCTCTTCCTGAAACACAACCTCAACGCGTCCGCCATCGGATCGTTGCAGGGTGAAGCCACAAACATCCAGAAACAAATCGAGGAACTGCTCACGCGAATGAACGCAAGCATCGCGGAGTCGGACAAATTCATCCAGTCCCTCCCGAAGTAAGCCGCGCAACGCCTGCTGCCATCAACTTTCTCTTTCCTCGCGCGGTTTCTCCCGCCATCGTTTCCGGCGCATGAGACAAAAACGTCGCATCGCCATCACGGGCATCGGCATGGTCACACCCGTGGGCAATGACACACGCACCACCTGGGCGAATCTTCGCGCCGGCAACAGCGGGCTGGGCGCGATCCGCTATTTCGACGCCAGCGGGTTTCCCGTCCGCATCGGCGCCGAGGTGAAAGATTTTGAACTGCCTGCCGCGCTCGCACATTCCAAGCACATCAAGTTCGCCGCCCGGTCGCATCGCTTTGCTTTCGCTGCCGCAGAAGAGGCGCTGACGGATGCGGGGATTCGTCCGGAGTCGGATAACGCACATCGCTGGGGTTTCAGCGTCGGCGCGGGCATGATGGCGGTGAGTTATCCTGAACTGGAAAATGTCCACGCGTTCGCCGCCACTGAAGATGGCGACCTGAAGACCGACGGCTTCATTGACCCGCGTTACTCCGGCGACCCGGTTTCCTTTTGTCGCACTCAAACAAACGCCGGGCTCGGTCTGCTCACGCAGCAATTTGGAATTCGCGGCTATGCGACGGCTGTTCACACTGCTTGCGCTTCCGGAGGGCAGGCGTTGGGCACCGCGTTGAAGGTGATGCGGCGCGGCCAGGCGGATTTCATGCTGGCAGGCGGATTTGACTCCATGTTGAACCCGCTTGGGCTTTCTTCGTTCTGCCTTCTTGGCGCGCTTTCAACGGACAACGACAATCCCACCAAAGCCAGCAGGCCGTTTGACCTTACGCGAAACGGATTTGTGCTTGGAGAGGGAGCGGCATTTCTTGTGTTGGAGGAATGGAGCGCCGCCCGGAAGCGAGGCGCGAAGATTTACGCAGAGCTGGCAGGCGACGGGAATTCCTGCAGCAGTTACCGCATCACTGACTCTCCGCCCGACGGCGATGGACCGATCCAGGCAATTCAACAGGCTCTGACCGACGCCGGAGCCACTGTGGCAGACCTGGACTACATCAATGCGCACGGCACCTCGACGCAGATGAACGACCGCAGCGAGTGTGCGGCAATGCGCGCCGTGCTCGGTGACCACGTCGAACGCGTGGCAGTGAGTTCGACCAAGAGTTGCATGGGGCATTTGATCGCAGCCGCAGGCGCGGTGGAGGCCGGCGTCTGCGCACTCGCCATCCGGGACGGCATCGCACCGGTGAACGCAAACCACGACAACCCCGACCCCGATTGCAAGGTCAACATTGTACGTGGCCAGTCGCGGCCGGGAAAAGTCCGCGTGGCGCTTTCCAATTCACTTGGCTTCGGGGGATCGAACAGCTCGCTGGTATTTCGGAATCCAGATGAGGTGAAATTGTGAGCGACTCAAAAAACATCGTTATCACCGGCGTCGGCGCGGTTTGCGGCGCCGGATTGAGCGTGGACGAAATCTGGAATGCCATCGTCAGCGGCAATTCCGCCATCGGGCCGATCGAAGCTTGGGATGCGAGCCGCTGGCCGGTGAATGTTTCCGCAGAAGTCCGCAACGTTGAAAACCGCAAACTTGTTGAGGACCGCAAGCTTCACAAAATGATTTCGCGCACGGATATGTTCGGTTTGTTTGCTGCGCATCAGGCTGTGCAACAGTCCGGCCTGCTCGCGTATCGCGACACTCTCGACGACGCGGCGAAGTCTGCATTCAACGATCGCACCGGAGTGTTCGCCGGTTCGGGCGGCGGCAACTACCGCAGCAACTACGATTTCTTTCCGGCGATGAGCGCAGCGGCCGGCAGCCTGCAAAAGTTCGGAGGTGAATTCAGTTCCTCGGTGAATCCGATGTGGCTGTTGAGGAATCTGCCGAACAATGTGCTTTGCCACGTCGGCATCCGCTACAGTTTCAAGGGCACAAACGCCTGCGT